>JAGTJU010000004.1:0-300000 GCA_022184915.1 Myxococcales bacterium
ACAGGGCGATTGGTCCAGCTTCCGAGCAGCAAGATCACGAGCGGCGATCCCCGCATGACCCTGGTGACCCCCGGTGATTCCGGCTTCAAGCCGAAGGTGAACCATGACGTGCCGGTGCATTCCGTGGCCGACTTTTTCGTGTCGGTGGCCCGAGCGGTCGGGGCGGACATCACCTCGTTCGGTGACCCCCGCATCAACAAGGGTCCCCTGAACCAGATCTACGGTTGAACGCGTGCGGGGCGGTTCACCCAGGGCTCCCAGGGAAACTCCAAAGAAGGATCCACGATGTACAGGATGGGAATCACAATCGCGGCTTTGTCGGGCCTGGCCGTTTCAGCGTGCACGGGCGCGGTGACGGGCTCTTCGTCGGCAGATCCCGACAGCCCCAGTTCGGACAGCCCCGGGACGGACGATCCGACGAACCCGTCCGCAGGTGGCGGCGGTGCACCGGGGGCCGGGGGGGCAGGGGCGGGGGGCAGTCCCTCCGCAGGCCTTGGCTGTGGGCCGCTGCCGCAGCGGCTGGTACGGCTAAATCCGGTGCAGCTGGAAAACACGCTCGTGGCGCTCAGCTCCAAGGTGAACGGTGTCGCGAGCGCCTTGGCCCCGTTCGCCCCGGCCACCCGCTCGGCGTCAGGCCTGGATCTCACGGTGCCCCACGTGAATGCCCTCTTGACCTCCCTCGGCGGGGTCTCGGCGCAGTTGGTCGCCAACAAGCGCGATGTCTCGGACTGTCTGGATGCGACGTCACCCAATGAAGATTGCGTGCGGGGCGCCATCGAGCGCCTCGTGCGCAAGGCCTTCCGAAGACCGGCTCGCCCCGCCGAGACAGAGGCCTACCTCGGCTTCTATCGGGCCGAAAAGGGGCTCGACGGGCATGCGGTGGCGCTGGAGCAAGTCGCCAATGCCATCCTGCTCTCCCACAACACGCTTTTTCGTTCCGAGTTCGGAGGGGCCCCGCAGGCGAAGGTCGTAGAACTTACACCTTTCGAGAAGGCAGATTTTCTCGCCTTCTCGCTCTCCAACGCGCCCCCGGATGCCGAGCTGCAAGCCGCGGCTGAAAAGGGCGACTTGGACGCGCCCGAGGGCATCTTGCGCGAAAGCCGTCGGTTGATGGCAGGCGTTGCGTCTTCGCGCGCACTGACGCAGTACTTCGATGACCTCGTGGGTGTCGATAGGGTCCTTTCAGCCCCGAAAAACGAGATGTTTTTCCCCCAGTTCAAGACCGAGATCCGCGCGCTCATGCTCGCGGAGTACCGCGCGTTCGTCGAGCACGTGATCTGGAAGGGCGACGGACGGCTCGAGACCTTGCTGACGGCACCCTACACCTTCTTGAACAAGACCCTGGGCGGCTTTTATGGGCTCGGCGGGAGCGATGACGACAACACCTGGAAGCAGGTGAGCGCTGCGGAGCAGGGGCGGGCAGGTTTGCTGACCACCGGCGCCTTTCTGGCCACCTACGGCTTGGATGCGGACACCGACATCATTCGTCGCGGGCTCTTCGTCCGCGAGAAGCTGCTGTGCGATCACCTGCCCTCCGCCCCGGGCGACGTGAACGTCTTCCCGCTGCCTCCGGACGGGGCCAACACCCACCGGGAGCGGCTCGTCGCCCATGCCGCCGAGGAGAAATGCGCGCTCTGTCACCGCATGATGGATCCCATCGGCTTTGCGCTCGAGAACTTCGACTCGACGGGCGTTTACCGCACGATGGATGCGCGGGCAGGAAAGCCCATCGATGCGAGCGGCTACTTGTGGGAGCCGGGAGGGAACGTGGCGTTCACGGGCGCCCGGGAGATGGCAAACGCCGTCGTGAGGCAACCCCGCGCCCACGACTGCTTTGCCCAGCGGGTCGAGGCGTTCGTCTTGGGTCAGGGCTTGGACG
Source organism: Myxococcales bacterium (assembly GCA_022184915.1). Taxonomy (NCBI): domain Bacteria; kingdom Pseudomonadati; phylum Myxococcota; class Myxococcia; order Myxococcales; species Myxococcales bacterium. The sequence goes on from JAGTJU010000004.1 coordinate 1,880, forward strand.
AGGCCGGAAGTTGCCAGAGTCGACGAGATCCTTCGTCGAGGCGCTCTCGCAGGAAGGCCTGCGGGAGGGCCTGGCGAAGCGCTTCGCCAACGGCGCCTTCTGGAAGCGCGCCGTCGCGATGTAATCGCAGAGCGGGCGCCGTGCAGGTGCCCGCTGCCTCTACTCGCGCAGACTTGCTTCCTGCGGACGCATATTGTCCGCACGTTGGATTGTGGAGCTAAGCGGGGGGGAACCGCTGACCTCCTGAATGCCATCACCGCGGTGGCGGTGTGAAATCAATAGCTTAGACGATCGTTCCGCGGAGAGGCGAAACGCCAGTATTTTCGTGGGGTTGGGTAGGAACGATTGATTTCGAGCGTGTGTGTCAAGAAAGCCAACCCTGGCCTTGCAGTCGCTCCTGCGCGACCTCGATCTGCGCACGGGTGAACTGCTGCTTTCGCGAGTTCCAGCGTTGGACTGCTCCGACAATGTCGTCGGCGCCCTCAGCGCCCTCAGCCCGGACGACCCAATGGACCGTGGCCAGTAGTTCCATCCCGAATGGCGTCTCGAACCCGTCCAGCAGTGCCGCCACGCGCTCGAAGCGGGCTCTCGTGTCCTGCTGTGCCTCGAGGAGCTTCATTGCGTCGGCGACGGCGCCCGGGACGAGCTCCAACTGCTTGTAGGGATCGTCCCCGCCGTCCCCATATCCGGTCACGTAGTGACCTTCGATGCGGTTTAAAACCTGCCGGAGGTTCTCGGCGTATGGCCCGTAGGGACCCTTCTCGAACTTGAGCCGAAGTTGTTCGCCCGCCTCTTGAGCGAAGTACATCAACTTGTGTAGTTCGAGGAGCGTGACGAATGGGTCCATCAGTCCGCTGAGGTAGCGATTCATGAGCCCAAGGAGGACGGCACGGCCGGGGGTCATGTTCGGAACCTCTTTGCTCTTGCTCATCGAGCTGACGGGGGGGGGCCTGAAGGCTCGTAGATCACCACCTCGACATCCGGGAGTGATTCGAATGCAGCTTCTATTCGTGGTCGAACATCTGACCATCGCAGCCCGCCCAACCCGCAGCCAAGCGGTGGAACCGCGATTGAGCGAATGTTCTTGGCACGGACTTCTTCAACGAGCGCGTTAAGACCGGCGTTAATGTCTTCCATGCGGCTCTTGCCTCGCCAGTGGCGTTTCGTAGGGAAGTTGACGATGTATCTGGGGTTCGTCAGCTGCCCAGTTTCTACCGTGAGCATGGCCCCAGGGCGGACGTCCCCTTGCTTGCACGCCTTGGCGTAGACCTTGAAGTTATCCGGGTAACTCCTCTTGAACTGGGCCGCGATGCCCCTGCCCATGAACCCGACGCAGTTGACCGTGTTCACGAGGGCTTCCACGTCCGCCCTGAGGATGTCTCCTTTGACCGTTCGTCTCATCTGGAGGCTCCTTGCACTAGAAATACCAATCTCGGCGGACAACGACCGGTGGTTGGTGGCCGATGGCTGCTTCGGCCGCGGCCTTTGTCGAAGCGTTGTACACACCGACCTGTGACACGAGTTCCCAGGGGCAGAGTTCCTCCAGTAGAAACTCCGCTTGTTTGGCTTCCTTCACTTCGGGATCGCGAAAATCCTGAGCAGCGATCGCATCCCAGTTCAGAAGACTCAGTTGAGACAGATCGGAGAAGAAGTCGAAGTTGTAAACCGTTGCAGCATTCCGCGGTGTCACAGCCCAGCGTCGGGGCGCTGATTGTGCCCACGCCACCGCTGTCCGCATGTCGATCTCGAGATGAACGATCGGGTCCTGCCCTCCGCGATAGTCGAGCTGGACGTGATTGCCACGATACAGGACGAACAGCATGATCGAACGCGGACACAGATAGAACGGGACACAATCGCCCACCGTAAGGCCGGGATGACAGCGCACCGGCAGAGCACGGCGGCGCGACTTGATGTCGGCGATACCGATGCCAGAGTTGGGGCCTCCCGCCGCGGCCACCGTGGAATCGCAGCGAAGGGCTCCGGCGGCCACAATTCCCTTGAGATTGCTCGCGTGGGTTATGTCATACGCCTTGGGTTGGCTGGGAGGTTCGGTCATGTCGCGGCCCGTCGATCACGCATACCGGCGAGATGATATCTGTAACCTACATACACCGAGGGCGGGCCCCGACCGGTCCCATCTTGAATCGCTTCTGCGCGCCTTCCACCTGAACACGTGTATAGTTTCCTGGGCGGTGTCTCGTCAAGCTCGAAGCTCCGCAAGCTTCCCAGGGATTTTCGAACCGTCAGACGCGGGAGACTCACTTTGCGGTCTGCAGTCTCAACTTCCAGAGTTGGAGGCGCGGCTTGTGTTCGGCATCGGGCAGCGTAATGTGAGCTGATAGGCACCAAGCCAGAGCTACGCCAAAAGGGACGCGGTTGCGGCAGCAAGGCAGAGCCGCACCCTCACAGTGCTCGAAGGAGGCAAACCGCACCGGATCCGCACCGGCACCTGATTCCCCTCCCGGGCCTCACCCGCGGAGGTCAGCCGAAAACGTCACTGATTCCGCGGTGTTGAGTTTGTGGAGCTAAGCGGGATCGAACCGCTGACCTCCTGAATGCCATTCAGGCGCTCTCCCAGCTGAGCTATAGCCCCGTAGATACGGTGAGATTCAGTTTTCAGGCCCGGCGGCCTTTCGGCGACGGGAGCGTTTGTCTACCAGCGCTTTTTTCCGGGGTCAACGGGCAAGCGACGTAAATGTTCTCGAATCCCGAATCGCCTCTCGAAAGCCTCTCCTGCGCGGTGTGGGCCCCTCCGTTTCCGGGGTGTCACCGCGCCGCGGTTTGGTAGTCTCGCGCCCCATGGACCCTCGCCAACTCCGAGACCTTCTCGAACGTGTTCAGGCCGGACAAGTTCCCGTCGACCAAGCCGAGCGCGAGCTTCGTGATCTGCCGTTTCGCTCGCTGGGCTTTGCCCACGCAGACACCCACCGCCACCTCCGTACCGGATTCCCAGAGGTCATTTACGGCCCGGGCAAAACGGCCGAACAGATCGCGCGGCTTTTGCGCGAGTTGGGCGCACGCACCACGGTCATGGCTACGCGCGTTTCGGCAGAGGTGGCCGCTGCCGTATCTCGGGAGGTCCCCGAAGCCCGGTACCTGCCCGTGCCTCGACTGCTGGTTTATGGCGCCGAACCTCCTCGCGACAAGGGGCGTGGCACCGTGGCCGTGCTGACGGCGGGTACGTCGGACATTCCCGTGGCGGAAGAAGCGGCAACGACCTGCGAGCTGGATGGCAACGAAGTGGTGCGCATCTTCGATGTGGGCGTGGCCGGGCTTCACCGCTTGCTTGCCCACCGCGAGACGATCGAGACCTGCGAAGTGGCCGTGGTGGTGGCCGGCATGGATGGCGTTTTGCCCACCGTGACCGCAGGGCTCTTCAACCGTCCCGTGATCGCGGTCCCCACCAGTGTGGGCTACGGCGCGAGCTTCAACGGTGTGGCGGGCCTGCTCACGATGCTGAACGCGTGCGCCGCCGGCGTGGCTGTCGTAAACATCGACAACGGCTTCGGGGGAGGTCGTATGGCGTCTCTTCTGAACCGCAAGCGCTGAGCGCAAGCTTCACCCTCCCTGCGGCTTTTCCGAGAGGCGTCTGCCGGTCATGGCCCGAAATCCCGTCACAGATCTGCGCGGCGCGCACCTTCACTTCGACCCGCATGCCGGCATCGCGGGTGACATGACCGTGGCCGCTCTCGTCGACCTCGGTGTCCCGCGGGACGTGATCACCGGCGCCGTCGAGGCACTGGGCCTCGAGGGGCTCGAAACCCGCTTCGAGGCGCGGAAACGGGGGGCCTTTGTGGCCACCGGTTTCGTGGTGACCTGTCCGTCCGGGGTGAGCCCAGCCAAGGGCAAGCGGAGGGCGCACGCTCACGGTCACGCTCACCCCACGCACCACGCTCACGACGAAGCCCACTCGCACCACGATCACGAAGCGCACGGGCACGACCATGAAGCTCACGCCCACCGCGACTACGCCGAGATTCGCGAACGTCTCCGCAAGGCGCGTCTCGCGCCCGCCACGAGGGACCTGGCGCTCGCGATCTTCGAGCGCATCGCCATCGTGGAAGGGGCCCGGCACGGCGTGCCCGTCGACGAGGTGACGTTTCACGAGGTGGGGGCCTGGGATTCGCTCGCAGACATCGTGGGTGCGGCCGCCGCGCTTTCGTACATCGCACCGGCTTCGGTGAGCAGCGGGCCCGTCGTGCTCGGCACGGGCCAGGTCAAGACGGCACATGGCCTTTTGCCTGTGCCCGCCCCGGCCACGGCGGCCCTGCTGCAGGGCCTACCCGTGCTCAGCGAGGGCAAAGGTGAGCTGACCACACCCACGGGGGCCGCGATTCTGGCGGCGATCGTGGAGCGGTTCGGGCCTGCGCCCCCCATGCAGTTGTTGGCCACGGGCTATGGCGCGGGAACGAAGGAGTTACCCGACCGACCGAACGTGCTGCGTGTCATGGCGGGCAAACCCTTGGGGCAAGGTCTGCCCGACGCCAGCGCTCAGGTTTGGCTGCTGCAAACGAACGTCGACGACATGTCGGGCCAGCTCGTCGCACCGCTCGTCGAAGCCCTCTTCGACGCGGGAGCCGTGGACGCATGGTGTACGCCCATCTTCATGAAAAAGGGCCGCCCCGCCGTGGAGGTCTCGGCCCTGGCGCCGCCCGCCGTGAAGGCCGCGGTCGAGAACGCCTTCTTCGTTCACTCGAGCACGCTCGGCGTGAGGAGCACGCCTTACCACCGGACCGTGCTCGGTCGTGCACACGCCACGGTCGAGACGCGTCTTGGCACCGTGAAGGTCAAGCTGGCGTCACGCGATGGCGAGATTATCGGCGTGAGCCCCGAGTTCGAGGACTGTCGCGCGTTGGCGCGCCGTATCGGCAAGCCGGTGCGTGAGGTGTACGAAGAGGCGGCCGCGTCGGCCCGGGCGCTGCGTACGAACCCGGGCCCTGCGCCCGGCCCTCGAAAGACCGCCGCCGCTCCCCCCGCCAAAAAGGGCCGTCGGAGCCCGCGCCGATGACGAAAAGGCCGGGCAGGGGGCAAGGGTATAAGGGTGAGGGGGCAGGAGACGACGCGCGCGAGTTCGAGTCCGAGGCCACCACACGCACGCGCCGCCAAACCCTGGCCCGGTTTCCGCTGCTGCCTCCCGCCGATGTGCTCAAGAACGTGCTCGAGTTTTCGCGGGCGGTGACGGTGGATCTGGGCGACGGCGATCTTTACCGCATTCTGTTCGACGGGCTGAGGGCGCTGCTTCCGGGGCGTCTCGTGGCCGTTCGTGTCTTGGACCCGAAGACGCACGCTGCGACCCAGGTGCTCGCGGATGCGCCGCTGGTCGACGACGTGCTCGAGATGCTCGCCACCGTGCAGCGGGGCGCGCTCGACCACCAGAACGTGCGCGACAACCTTCCCCGTGACCCGCAGGGGCGCGGCGAGCTGGCCCTCCCTGACTTCATTCGCCTCGTCGACGAACATCCGCTCATCTTCAGGGACGCCGTGGCAGGGTTCACCGTGCCCTTGCTCGCGGGGGGCCAGATGATGGGCGAGGTTCACGTGAACTACCCGGAGATCGTGGAAGGGTCGGGCGCCCAAGGCTGGTTTCCGGTCAAGCCGGATCAAGGCCTGGTGATCCCGATCGCGAACCACATCGCGGTGGTGGGACACACGAGGAGGCTGCTGCGGGAGACCTCGTACCTTCAAGAATACCTCGAGCAGCTCGTCGACCAAGCCAACGCGCTCATCGTCGCCACGGACCTCGAGGGCAAGGTTACGGTGTGGAACCGTGCCTTGCATCGGCTCACGGGGTTTTCGCGATGGGAGGCGATTGGAAAAGATTTGGGCTCCTGGTGGAAGGAGCTGGGAACGCCCCAGCTGCCGCTCGTCATGAGGCAGGCGGCCGCTTCCGGGGACACCGTCACCCGCGAGATGCAGCTTCCCTCGGCGGGCGGCGCCGTCATTCGTGCGGCCTTCAACGTGGTAACGGTGAAAACGGGCGAAATGCCAGCTGCCATCTTGGCGGTGGGCCAAGACGTCACGGCGTTCCGTGCGCTTCAGGGCCAGGTCATACACGCCGAAAAGCTTGCGACGCTCGGTCAGATCGCCGCGGGCGTCGCGCACGAGATCAACAACCCGCTGACGTCGATTCAAGTGTGCGCGGATGCGGTGGGACGCAAGGCGAAGCTGGCGCTCGAGGGTCGGGTGCCGAACGCCTTCGAACCCGCCGACATCGATCGCCTGAAGAAGATCACGGAGGGCGCCGAGCGCATTCGGCGCTTCGCCAAAGATCTCGTCACCTACGCTAGACCGAGCGGCACCGAAAACGAGCCGTTCGACCTGAACGATCTCGTGGCGCATGGACTTTCGTTCTGCGAGCACGTGCTCGACGAGGCAAACGCCACCGTCGAGCGGGATCTTCACCCTGATCTACCCCCGCTCACCGCCATCCGCGATCAGATCCTGCAGGTGGTAATCAACCTCATCACGAACGCGGCCCAGGCTTTGCCCACGGAAGGGGGACAAGTGCGCGTTCGTACCTGGCGTCGGGGAAACGCCGCGGTCGGCGTGGCGATTTCGGACACCGGCAGAGGCATCCGCGAGGCCGACAGACCCCATGTGTTCGAGCCGTTCTTCACCACCAAGCCTGCGGGCCGTGGCACGGGGCTCGGGCTCTCGATCGTACGCAACATCGTGTTTTCACACGGGGGACAAATCACCTTCCAAAGCCGTCAGGGTGGAGGTACAACCTTCGTGGTCACCTTGCCGCTGGCGCGGGAAGTGCCGACCCCTCCCGACGCCGACGCGTCGGATGCCGTGGAGCCGCAAAAGAACGTTCGAGGGCCTCGGCCCTCAAGACATCGAGAGTCGAAACCAGAATGAAACCCGATCAGTTGGTGGCAGCCCTCGAGAGCGCCGCCCTACAGCTAGGCGTGAAGGTGCGCTACGACAGCCTGGGACCCCAGGGGGTGCAAAGTGGGGGGGGCCTGTGCCGGCTGCGGGGCCAGTGGACCGTCATCGTCGACAAAAAAGCCTCGCCGGCAGACAAGGCCAGCGTGCTGGTCGATGCCCTGGCCACCTTCGATGTCGATCCGCTCCAGATTCCTGGCAAGGCCAAGCAGCTGCTGATGGTGCGCCGCCAGAGCATCCTCGGCGGTGCGCCCGGTGCATCGGTCCCCGCCGCCTGAGCGGCCGGGCTGCGGCAGCGCGCAGAGCCGGCGAGGGAGGGTAACCGGCTCACCCGTGCCGGCGGGTGAGCAGGGCCAGCTGCGCGCCGACGAAGGGATCGTTTTCCAAGGCGTTTCGCAGCGCGGTCTCCAATTGCGCGCGCACGGCCTCGGTGGCTCCGGGACCCACGCGGTGCTCCACGACGCGATCGACGAGAGACTCCAGGGCTTGCCGGGTGGTCAGGCGGCCCGTCTTCAAGTCGTTACCCAGTCCCGCCACCAGGTGGGACACGTCCTTGGCCGGGAGGGACGCGTGAGCGGTCTGGTTCGGAAGGGGCGCCCGAGCCTCCTCGTTCTTGACGCTGGGGGAGACACCCGCGGCGTCGTTGGCGCCTTGCGACGCCGGCGCCGATTCGACATTGGTGGGGGGCAGCCCCGTCCCTGGTCCGTTCACCTTCATGTGGTCACCTGCAATCTAGCACAGGGGCTCGCCCGCCCGGCCCGCCGCAGCGGGCGTCTCGTGGGAAGCGAGCGGCTTCGGCGTCATCGGTTCATGAGATTCGCGTGCAATCATTTGGCTCTCTCTTTGGTTTTCGGAGCCTGGCTCGCCGGTGTTGCTCGTTTTTTCCGTCGCGAGGCGATTTTCTCGTCGAGTGCCCCCCCACGGGTGGGGTAATTTGTCCCCGGTGGGACTCGTTCGCGGCCTGTGGGCACCCTTTCGAGGTGCCGCTTTCATCGCGCGGCACGGTTTGTGGGGCTACCTTGCCCTTCCCGTGCTCGCGAACGTCCTCGTGGCGGCTCTGGCGGGCTACCTGGCGTTTTGGGCCACCGACCGTTGGTTTCCCTCGGAGCCCGAAGGCTGGGCCCATGTGGGCAAGCTTGCCTTCGCGGCCTTCCTGACCGTTCCCGCTTTTTTGGCGCTTTACCCTCTGGTTTCCGCCCCGTTCGTGGATCTTCTCTCGGAAAAGACGGAAGTGATCGTCAAGGGGGGGCACCCCTCCGCGGGGTTCTGGGCGGGCGCGGTCCAGGCGGTCATGCATGGCGCGGTGAAGTCCGCGCTCTACCTGTTTGCGATTGGCTTGGCCAACCTTCTCGTTTGGGTAACGGGGGTAGGGGCGGTACTGGCCCTGGCCCTCGGCGGGCTGTTTTTGGCCTTCGACGGCTTCGATTATCCGTTGGCCCGCAGGAAGGTGTCATTCCTAGGCAAATGGCGATACCTTTTTGCGCACCCGGCCATGACTGCGGGATATGCCGTATCCACTTCTTTCGTGTTTTTCGTCCCGTTCGCCTTCGTCATCGCGCCGCCGCTCGCAGCGGTGGGGGCCACGCTGGCGTTCCTCGACGACGCGGCCGATCCGGTGCGGGCGCCCCGACAGGCCAATCCGGTGCCGCATGGCCAGGGGAAGGGCCAACACCTTGACACAATTGAGCAATTTCGTTAAGAGCAGATGTCTATGTCCAGAGCCGGGTTCGCTGGCTCTGCCACCCGCAGGGTATGCCGTTGAATAAGCCCATCCCGTTCGGAAAGTACTACCTCCTCGAGCGGATCAATGTCGGGGGGATGGCAGAGGTCTTCAAGGCCAAGGCATTCGGCGTGGAGGGCTTTGAACGGCTGATCGCGGTCAAGCGCATTCTTCCCAACATCGCGGAGGACGAAGAGTTCATCACGATGTTCATCGATGAAGCGAAGATCGCTGGCCAGCTGCAGCACGCCAACGTGGCGCAGATCTTCGATCTCGGTAAGGTCGACGACAGTTACTTCATCGCCATGGAGTACGTGCACGGCAAAGACCTGCGCGCGATCTTCGACCAGCTTCGCAAGCTGGACATGACCATGCCCATCCCGCAGCTGTGCTACACGCTGATGCAGGTCTGCGAGGGGCTCGATTTCGCCCACAACAAAAAGGACACGAGTGGCCGCGCGTTGAATCTCGTGCACCGCGATGTCTCGCCGCAGAACATTCTGATCGGTTACGAGGGTGAGGTGAAGCTGGTCGACTTCGGCATCGCCAAGGCGGCTGGCAAGGCGTCCAAGACTCAGGCGGGAATCCTCAAGGGCAAGTTCGGGTACATGTCGCCCGAGCAGGTGCGCGGGTTGCCCGTGGACCGACGCAGCGACATTTTCTCGGTGGGGATTTGCCTCTACGAGATGCTCACGGGTGAACGCCTCTTCGTGGGCGAAAGCGACTTTTCCACACTGGAGAAGGTGCGAAACGTGGAAATCGTTCCGCCCACGCGCTTCAACAAGAAGATTCCAGCCGAGCTGGAACGCATCGTCCTCAAGGCGCTCGCCAAGGAGCCGGAGGACCGCTACCAAAACGCCATCGACCTTCACGACGATCTGCAGGCGTTCCTGTATTCGGTGGGCGAACTTTGCTCGCGCAAGGATCTGGCCGGGTGGATGAAGCGCTCGTTCGCCACCGAAATCGAAGAAGACCACGCCAAACTGGAGCAGTACCGGCAACTGTCGCAACCCATGACACAACCCACGTCCGACCTCGGATCACGCGGTTCCCGCTCTCAGGCCAGCGCATCGAAATCTGGGGGCGCGCTCGAATGGGACGACGAAGAGCTGGAAACCGCCATCTTCGATAAGCCCATGCCCGACCACTTCGCGCAGGAAGCCGAGCCTGACCCCGACGACGAAGAGCTCAGTTCGTCTGACATCTTCCTGGCGGAGCCCTCGCGCATCGAGCCGGTCCCGAGCGCGGCGCACAAACCGCGTGCGGCCGGGGTGCCGAAGCCGGAACCGGGGTTCTTCGAGGCCGACGAGAAGACCGTGGCCCAGTCTCCCTCGGAACTGCTGCTCGGCGAGATGGACGAGTCCGAGGAGGTGCGCACGGAGGTGCAGCCTGCCTACCAGCAAGCCGCGCTCATCAGCCAGATGCCGTCGTTGCAGAGGCCTCGCTCGCCGCTGCCGCCGTCGCACGCGGCGCCTTTGCAGCCGGGGAATTCGTTCCTGCCGCCTCCGACAGGGGCGGGCCCCGGGCGCTCGGGGCCGCTCGGCGGGCAGACCCTCATGGGAACCGGCTTTGCCCCTTCGGGGCCGGGTACGTCCGCACCCGCAGGTCTTGGCACCGACCTCTTCGGCCCGGTGGTGCCTTTTCCGCAAACGGGCGCAGAGCCGCTGGCCCAAAATGGATGGGCGCCCGCGGCCCCACTGCCCCCCACTCCCGGACCCGGTCCCGGATACCCTCACCCTTCAGCGGGACTCGCCCAGTACGCGCAACGGCAGGGCGGCCGGAACACCTTGCCGCTCGGCTGGATCGCGGCCACCTTGGTGGTGCTGGCGGTGGGTGCTCTGGCGCTGACTCAGATCAACCGCTCGGGCACTCTCGAGTTGAAAATCATCCCAGAGGATGCCGAGGTCCTCATCGACGACCAAGCCGTCAAGGGGCGTTTCCCCTTGGCCGTGGATCGTGCCCCGGGTGACTACATCGTCTCGGTGAGCGCCCCTGGCTACGACAAGGCGGTGAAGAACATCGAGGTCAAGGCAGGAGAGAAGGCCGTGTTCGAGGTTCAGCTGCGGGCCTCGGCCGATACGGGATTCGAGCTGGTGAGCGAGCCTCCCGATCAGCCCGTGTGGTTGGACGGGCGTCCCCTGACCGCCGGCGAAGATGGGAGCGGCCCCCAGATCCGCACCAACTTCAAGGCTGACCGCGTAGCGCCTGGTCGCCACGTGCTCGAGATCAAGGACGTCGAGGCCTACAAAGATTGGAGCTACGAGTTCGTTCAAGAGCCTGGCCTTGTGCTGAAGATCGCCGCGCGCCTCGAGCCAAAGGACGCCGCACCCGTCAAGCCGGCCGCCGCGGCCGAACCCCCACCCCGGCCACGCCCCGCGGCAGCCGCCCCGCCGGCGAGAGCAGAATCTCCCCCTGCGGCTCAGGTCCCGGCCCTCACCGAGCCTGCCGCGGAGCCTCCGGCCCAGGCGGCCGTGAAGCCGCGTCCGGCACCGCGTGCCGCCGCTGCGGCCGCCGTTGCGGCCCCGGCCGCGGCGGGTGCCACGTGCAAGATTACGGTGGGCGCGAAGCCCTGGGCACGGGTTTTCGTGAATGGGGAGGACACCGGCAAGATCACCCCCCTCGTGGGCTTCGATGTGCCCTGTGGCCGACACAAGCTCAAGTTCGTGAACCCCGATCTCAACATCGAAAAGACCGAGGTCATCACGGTCCGGCCGGATCAGCCCTTCAAGAAGGTGTTCTCGCTGGTCGATGGTGAGCCCTGAGGGGCACGGTCGGCGATCGCTGACGATGGGTGCGCCTCGCGCGACCTCATGAGTCCTCCTGACGAACACACGAGCGGGGCCTCGGCGGCCTCTCTGGCCCCCGAGCGTAAGCCCAAGAGCCGCAGCGACGAGCTCGCGTCCGCCTGGCGTGAGTACTTCCGGAAGCTGGCGCTCGCATCTCCCCGGCATCCCGCGGCGCGGGACCACATGAACCTGGATCTGCGGGAGGCCCTGCGACGCCTCATCCCGCCGGATGCCCGCGTGCTCGAGGTGGGGTGTGGGCGCGGAGACCTGTTGGCCGCCCTTCCGCAAGCCGACCGCACGGGGCTCGATTGCCTAGCCGAGATCCTCGAAGAGGCCCGGGCGCGCCATCCGGAGGTCTGCTTCCAGGAGGGCGACATTCTTTCGGCGCCTGTCGAGCGCCGCTACGATGCGGTGGTCTGCGATCGGCTGTGTCACAGCGTGCTCGACATTCGGTTGCTGCTGCGTCGGATGCACGATTGCCTGAACGAGGATGGGCGGATTTATCTCACTACGTTCAACGTGTTTTGGGAGATCCCGTCGCGCCTGGCCGAGAAGGCCGGGTGGAAGGTGCCTTCGCCTACGGCCAATTGGCTATCCGAGAGCGACTTTCAGACGCTCTTCGATCTCTGCGATCTCGAGGTGGTACGCTTCGAGGACCGCATGATGTCGCCGCTCTTGTTGGGTGGCCTGGGGGCGCTGGCAAACAAGTACCTGGTGAAGGCTCCGGCCTTGTCCCGCACCGCGCTTTACCGCATCTACGTCTTGCGGCCCCGTCAATCCTCGCGCCGAGAGGGACGAGACGCACCTTCGGTATCAGTCGTGGTGCCCGCCCGAAACGAGGCGGGCAACATCGAGGCTGCGGTCGCGCGGACCCCCGTCATGGGCTCGTCGACTGAGCTCATCTTCGTTGAGGGAAACTCGAAAGACGACACCTGGGACACCATCCAAAGGGTGATCGGCCGCTACCAGGGGCCGCTGTCGCTTTCTGCATACAAGCAGACGGGAAAGGGGAAAGGGGACGCCGTTCGGCTGGGCTTTCAAAAGGCCAAGGGTGACATCCTGATGATCCTGGATGCCGATCTGACGGTGCCGCCCGAGGACTTGCCCGTGTTCTACCAAGCAGTCTCCGAGCGCCGTGCCGACTTCGTACAGGGCACGCGCCTCGTGTACCCCATGGACCCAGGTGCGATGCGCTTTTTCAACAAGCTGGGAAACATCGGCTTTTCGGTGCTGTTTTCGTACCTGCTCCAGCAGCCCATCAAGGACACCCTCTGCGGCACGAAAGTGCTCTGGCGCCGCGATTACGAACGGATCGCAGCCAATCGCGCCTACTTCGGTGATTTCGATCCCTTCGGCGATTTCGATCTCATCTTTGGAGCTGCCCGGCTGAACCTGAAGATTGGCGAGATCCCCGTGCGGTACCGAGATCGGGTCTACGGCGAAACCAACATCGAGCGCTGGAAACATGGATGGCTGTTGCTGAAGATGTCGGCGGTGGCCGCCCGCAAAATCAAGTTCGTGTGACCGCGACGGGGCACGTGCAGGCCCGGCGCCGCTTCGACGAACACCGGGCCGCGTTCGCGCGCAACCCGGCGCTGCGCGCCCTTTACGCCGGCTGGTACGCGCGCATCGGAGCGTATCTGCCGGAGCTTGGCGTGGGACCTCGGCTCGAGTTGGGTTCGGGGCCGGGCCTCGCCGCTGCCTACCTGCCGGAGATGTTGCGAAGTGACGTCGTGCGCGCCCCCTGGCACCACATGGTGGCTGCCGCCGAGGCGCTGCCCTTCCGGGAGGGCACGCTGGGCGCCCTCGTTCTCTTCGACGTTCTCCACCATCTTCCTTCGCCGGCGCACTTTTTCGAGGAGGCCACGCGGGTCCTGGCACCGGGGGGGCGCGTGATCGTTTGCGATCCCTACGTGAGTCCGCTGTCGTATCCCGTCTATGCGTGGTTGCACGAGGAGGGGCTCGACTTTGCTCCTGATGCGCTCGAGCCTCGATGGGCAGACGGCAAAGACCCGTTCGCCGGCAATCAGGCCGTGGCCACCAAGCTGTTCTTTCGCGAGTGGCCGCGGTTCGCGGCGCGCTTTCCCTCGTTTTCTCTGGTGGCGCGCCGACGCCTGGCGGGTTTGTCCTACCCGGCCGCAGGCGGATTCGGCCGGGCGCCGCTCCTCCCCCTGGCCTTGTGGAAGGGTCTCCTTCGGCTCGAGGCCCGCTGCCCCGAAGCTGCGTTTCGATGGATGGGGTTTCGGACCCTCGTGGCGCTCGAGCGTCGTCCCTAGGGCCTCACGTCCGCGGCGCCTCGGGGCGGGTCCAGGCGGTGCACTGGTAGAGCGCCGCCTGAACGGGGAGCCGCGGGGGGAAGGCCACGCGGCCCGCGGGCCGAAGCACGCGTGAGAGGGCACGAGCGATCTGCACCGGCGCTGCCACGTGATCCTCGTCGATTCCCGGGTAGCCGATGGCCTCGAAGGCACGGGTCATGAGCCGACTCACCATGGGATAGCCGGTGATCAGGGTGCCCCCAGGGGCCAAGCTCTGAGCCAGCGCGCGGGCGGCCGCATCGCTGTCGCGGATGTGCTCGAGCACGGAAAAACAAACGATCGCGTCGAAGGTGTCCTTGGGGAGTGCTCCCTCTTGCAGCAGATCCGCGGTCCGGAAGCTGGCTTGGCAGCCGGGGGCGACCAGGGCCTCGAGACCCGCGGGCAGGGCGAGATCGGTACCCACGTAGCGGGGGTAGTGTCGGGTGAGCGTGGGCACCAACACCCCGCTGCCTACGCCGACCTCGAGCACGCTGGCGCCGCCCCGGGGAAGCAGATCGAGCCCCATTTGAAGGCGGTGGCGGTAGAGCCAGCCGGTGCTGGCCTTGTAGTAGTAGGGGAGAGGATCTTTCTGGTTGTTGGCCGTCATGCGCGCGCGGGGCGGCAGCTCGAAGCGAACATGGGACATACGCGCTTACCTTAACAGGGTTTTTGGCTGCGCCGGGACACGCGGTGCCCGCCAGGCCTGTGGCACTGGCAGGGGCGTCTGCGACAGCGGCGCCCGCCCGAGCCGCCGATCCAGGAACCCGTCCACGGCGGCCATGACGTCGGGGCGCAGCCAGGCCCCATCACCGTGCCGGGCCCCCGGGATGATCTCGAGCTGCACGTCGTTGCCAGCCGCTCTCAGCGCTTCGGCCAGGCGTTGTGACTGCGCCGCGGGGACGGTGCAATCGTCGCGTCCATGCTGGAGCAAAAAGGGAGGGGCGTGCGGCTTCACGTACGTCAAGGGGCTCGCACGGCGGGCACGCGGGGCACAGCGCCTGACCTCGCAGCCCAAAAGCCGCGACTCGGCCGAGCCCTCACAGGTGTGGCATTTGTGCTGCGGGCAGCGCAGGCCAAAGTCAGCGTCGAATTCGCTAAACGAGCTCGGCCCCCACCAATCGATGACACCGCGGACAGCCGTCGAGACTTTGCGATGTCGATCGTCGGGTCTGTCGAACGCCTTTTCGCCCTCCGTGAGCGCCAGCAGCGCTGCCAAGTGTCCGCCGGCGGAGGCGCCCCAAACCACCACCTTGTCGGGGTCCAGGTCGTAATCATCCGCGTGAGCCCGGAGGTGCCGGAGCGCTGCACGCAGGTCGGCGAGGGGGGCGGGAAAGCGAGCCTCGAAGCTGAGACGGTAGTCGATCGTGGCCACGGCGAAACCGCGGCAGGTCTGCCGGAGGGCGAAGAGCTCCACCGATTGTTTGTTTCCGCCTGCCCAGCCACCACCGTGAACCCACAGCACCCAGGGCACGGGCTGATCGCGGGGGACCAGAGGCAGGTGAACGTCGAGCCGTGTACGAGCGTCGCCCGCGTAGGGAACGTCGCGATGGGAGCGGGATACACAAGCCTCCTGGGCACGCTCGCTGGGAGACGCGGTCAGCGGACGCTCTGGGGCGGGGGGCTCCTGGCAGCCCGAAGCAATGAACAGAGCCACATACGTCGAGGCCAAGGCAAGCAGGCGGGGCTTTGGGGGCATGGATACCGCAGTCGCGTGGAGTGTGTCCGCCTTCTTCACCCTACGCAACGTGAACGTCCTTCGTCCCGCGCACCGGCTCACCATCGGGAGGAACGGGTGGCAGAGTGCGTGGAGGCATCGCGCCCCGTCGAGGCTGCGTCCGCCGGCTCGAACAGCACCTGGGAAAGCGGGCCGTAAGGCTCGAAGCGGCGGCCGACCAGGAGCGAGAAGGCCTCCGGGGCGTAGGGATAGCGGGTGTGCACGAGTCGCTCCAACCGTTGGGCTTGACGTTCGAAGCTGCGGGTATGGTGTTCCCCCATCAGGCGCTGCAGCTTGAGCAAGATGTGCGCCCGGGCCTCGTCGTCGGAGGTGGCGGCGTAAACGCGCTCCAAATGCTTGATCGCCAGCTCGCGCTCTCCGTCTTTGGTGAGCATGCCGGCCACGAGCCCCGGCAGCCAGGAAGGCACTTCGTCGAAGAGCGTCGCCTTGCGCAGGGCCTCGATGCCCTCCTTCTTCCAGCTTCCGATCCGGGGATCGCCAGCCTTGGCCAGGCCGGGGAGCTCGTAGTACAGATTGAACCCCAGCTGGAAGTGTTGCTCCCAATCGTCGGGGAAGGTCTTGAGCCCTCGGCGGAGAAGGTCATTGGCGGCAAGTACGTTCACGAGCTTCGGTTGGCCCGCGCCGTAGCTCAGCATGGCGGCTCCCCGCAGGTACACCGGCTGAAAGTGCGGATCCAGGTCCACGACCGCGTTCAGGTAGCTCGTGAGCCATCGCTGGGCACCTTTGTGTTCGAGCTGGTCACCGAAGTAGATGTTCGTCCGCGCGGCGATGAGGTCAGCGGCAAGTTCGTGGTGTCCCAGGCTGCCGAGCCGCAGGAGCCTCGAAGGGGGAAGATAGTTGACGTCGGCTTCAGGCGGCCAGGCGTCACGCGCCCGCTGCGCCTGGTCGCGTGCGTGGTCGGTCAGCAGCGCCAGCGCCACGAGGCCTGTCCCCGTGGCCAGCGCCCAGATCGCGCGCGCCCCCGCCGGTCGGTGCGGGCGTTGCGGAGACGAGGAAGGACTCGAGGTCGTCATGGGCTCGCGGGCGCCACGGCGGCACCCGTCAAGATGATTCGGCGGATCCGGGCTCGTCTGCAGCCGCTTCCGAACCCGAAATGCCCAGTTTCGAGAGTCGATAACGCAGGGAGCGAAACGTGACGCCCAAGAGGCGTGCGGCTTCGGTGCGGTTGCCCTCGGTTCGCTCCAGCGCCTTGAGAATGAGGCTGCGCTCGAGGTCGGCCACCGTGCGTTCGAGGTCGATGCCTTCGGCGGGCAGCTCGAACCCTGTCCCTTCCGGGGCTGGCGAGGGGGCGCTCGACAGCGGGGGCAGGGTGTCTTTGGTGAGGCGATCGCCTGAAGACAGGGTGACCGCCCGCTCGATCAGGTTCTCCAACTCGCGGACGTTGCCTGGAAAGTTATGTGCCAGGAGGGCCGACAGCGCCTCGGGCTCGATACCCGTGATCGTACGGCCGTGCTCGGCAGCGAACTTGCGGATGAAGTGTTCGGCCAGCAAGGCAACGTCCTCGCGGCGCTCGCGCAGGGGCGGCACGCGGATCTGAATGACGTTCAAGCGGTAGTAGAGATCTTGTCGGAAGGTGCCGTTTTCGATCTCCGCTTCCAAGTCGCGGTTGGTGGCAGCCACGACGCGCACGTCGACCTCGCTTTCGGTGAGGCCACCTACCCGCTTGACGCGCCTTTCCTGCAGGGCGCGCAGGAGCTTCACCTGCATGGCCAAGGGCAGCTCCCCCACCTCGTCGAGCAACAGCGTGCCTCCGGAAGCTGCCTCGAACAGCCCCGGCTTGTCGCTGGTGGCGCCCGTGAACGCACCCTTGACGTGCCCGAAGAGCTCGCTTTCCAGCAGCGTCTCGGGGATCGCGCCGCAGTTGACCGCCACGAAGGGCTTGTCGTTGCGGGCAGACAGCTCGTGCAGCGCGCGCGCGAGCAACTCCTTGCCCGTGCCCGATTCCCCGATCAACAACACGCTCGTGCGTGCGGGGGCGATCTTCTGAATCATGTCGAAAAGCCGCTGCATCGGGGGCGACTTTCCGATCAACCTGTCGAGCTTGTAACGTCCCTTGATCTCGTCGCGAAGGGCGGTGTTCTGGCGGTGGAGCAGGCGCCGCTCGAGGGCCCGTTCGACCACCAGGCCCACTTCCTCCACCTTGAACGGTTTCGTGAGGTAGTCGTAGGCGCCCGCCTTCATTGCGGCGATGGCCGTCTCGGCCGTGGCGAACGCCGTCACCACGATGACTTGGGTGTCAGGGCGCAGTGCCTTCGAGGCGGCCAGCACGTCGAGGCCACTGCGCGCCTCGCCCATGCGCAGGTCGGTGATGACCACGTCGTATTCCTTCGCAGCCAGCGCGGCCTTGGCTTCCTCGCCGCCCGGCGCGGCTTCGACCCGGTGGCCCGCCCGGCGCAGGTAGATGGCCAGGAACTCGCGCATCGAGCGCTCGTCGTCGACGATCAGAATTTCGCCAGTCAGGGATGAATCCACGGGCGGGCCTTTCAGTGTCGGGACGTGGCTTCACGAGAGCCGGAGGGGGTCATGGATTCAACTGCCGCAGGCTCAACCCCGCTTGCGGGCGATGACGATCATGAAGCCGCCCAAGTTGCGGAACAGCGGGACGTCGCAGGCCTTGTGCTCGGCCCATGCGAACAGGCGGCCAAGGGCGTTCACCTTGAACACCGAAGACGTGGGCGTGAAGATCCGGACGCCCCGGGTACCCACGAATTCCAGGTCCGGAGGCAAGTAGCTCTTGGCCTGCTCGAGGGTATCGTAGCGCGTGAAGACGTCGTGATCGGTCGTGTCGCCGTCGATGCGTGCCGGCCCACCCAGCCGTTTGGCCAGGTAGCGCAACGAGTACGGGTTGTAGAACTCGAGCAGCAGGTGGCCGCCCGGGCGCACCAGGCGTGACAGCTCGGCGAGGGCCTCGCGAATGGGAGGCACGTGCGCGAGCACCTTCATGCTGTACACCAGGTCGAACGACGCGTCGGGGAGCGGGACCGCGGTGACTGAGCCTTGCACCACCTTGAGCCCCCGCTGCAGCGCCGTCGCCAACATGCCACGCGACAGGTCCAACCCCACCGCCTTGCGGGCCACGCGGCTCGCGTCACGCAACAACAAACCCGTTCCGCAGCCCGCCTCGAAGACGTCGCGGTTGCGCCCATACCGCTCGATGAGCTCGCCTTCGAGTTCGTCGATCAGGCGGTGGTACCCATGGTGCCGCTCACGTTCGTAGCTGGCCGAAAAACGATCGTAGTAGGCTTGGGTCGAGGCTGGCGAAGTCATGGCGAAGACTCCCCGATTATGCCCGTGCTTTCGCCAATTTGCGAGCGCTCAGAACACGTCGCCGAAGCGGCACAGAGTGATGCCTCGGCGGGCCACGGCCTGCCGGATCTTCGGGTCACACAGGGCTTCGAGCTCGAGGCGTCGTTCGAGAACGCGGTGGCCCGCCAGCGTCAGGCCGTCCTGTGGTGTGGTGCCGGGGTGGCAAATGAGCTCGTGCACCCCGGGGCCCAGACGCCCGAGGATCTCCATGATCCGCATGCGGCCGAGGTTGCCGCTTTCGGCAAAACCCCAGCTCTCGGCCCCGTGGCGGAGCGCGCCCAGTTTCTTGCGGGCCAGGTATCCGAACGCCCCCAAGGCCGCGAGCGGCAGCCCGCGTTGCAGGTCCGCAAACCAGGTCAGGTTCGGGACCTCCATGGAGGAGCGGATGGCGCGAATCCGCAGCTGCGCGGCCATGCGCTCCACGGCTCGCGCAACGGGGGGTAAAAAACCGAGGTGCAGATACGTGTCGAGGTGATCGAGCTGCATCCCGGCAGCCCTTAGCCGCTCGGCCTGGGCCAATAGCTCGGTCTCGAGCTCCGCCTCGGGGAGTTTGCCGCGCAGCCAGCGCAGGGCGAGCTGGGCGGGGGAGTCCGGCAGCTGGCCGGTGCCTTCGATGAGGTGCGGAATGTCGCGAGGGGCGCTCACGGGTGTGCCGCCCACCAGGACCAAGTGGGCGCCGAGCCCCAGCGCGGGCGCGCCTGCGAGTTCGCGGGCGAGCGCTGCGGGGTTGGCAAGGTTGCCCATGATCGATGCGCTCGTCACGATGCCCTCGTGATGCGCCTTCAGAATGCCCTCCGTGACCTCGGGGGTGAGCCCAAGCTCGTCGGCGTTCACGATGAGACGAATGGCTGTGGCGTCGGTCATGCGCCCTCTCCTTATCCCACATCTCGAGGCGAAGCTCACCGGCAGCATGTGCGGGTGCCTGCAATCGGTGTGGTGCCGGGGCTTGCGAAAGCTCTGCCCGCCGGCCAACCTATTTCTTCCGTCAGTCCGATGCCTTCCGCCGTCTATCCCCGCTCCGTGCCCGCGTCGTCTGCCTGCCACGCGCACTGTGCCGACGTGCGGGGAGCTTCTTGGGAACAGCGAACGCGGGGGTAAACGGAGCCGCGCACGCATGCCCAAAAAAAACGCGAAATCCGTCAGCCCCGCTCGTCCCTCGCAGGCCGCGCGTCCCTCTCGCCGCGCGCCCTCCGCTCCGGCCGTGCGCAACGGGGCCGTCGCCGCCGAGCCCTACGAGGTCCGGCGCACGCGGTTACGCAACGGGTTGCGCCTGTGCACCGTCGAGGTGCCCTACCTGCACACGGCCACGGTGGCGCTCTACGTCCGGACGGGCTCGCGGTACGAAACGCCCGAGAAAAACGGCCTCTCGCACTTCCTCGAGCACATGCTCTTCCGCGGCTCGCATCGCTATCCGAGCTCTTTGGCTCTGAACACGGTCATCGAAGAGCTGGGGGGAACGCTGTACGCGGAGACCGGGCGGGACTACGCGGTGTATTCCATTTCGCTCGGCCCCGCGGGGGTGCTCGACGCGCTCGCGATCTTGGGAGACCTCTTCAGCGGTCCCGTGTTCAAGGACATCGAGCTCGAGCGCCAGATGGTCCTCGAGGAGATCCTGGAAGACATGGATCACCGGGGGCGGATGGTGAACGTGCATGATCTGTCGCGCCAGCTCGCCTGGGACAAGCACCCACTTGGCTATTCGATTTTGGGAACGCCCAAAAACGTGCGCCGCTTTTCGACCCGCGACGTGCGCACGCACTTTCGCCGCCATTACGGGGCGAGCAACATGGTGCTCTGCGTGGCAGGGCAAGTCGAGCACGCCCGTGTGGAGCCAGCGGCCAGAAAGGCGTTTACCCGCATCGACCGAGGTACCGCCATCAAGGGAAAACCCGCGCGCCCCGCGCTGGCTGGGCCGCGCTGGCAAACCGTCGCGACCGATGCGGCCCAGTCCCAGATCCAGATGCTCTTCTTCGGCCTGCCGATGGACGATCCGGATCACGCCGCGCAGGCCGCCCTGATGCGGCTCATCGACGACGGGATGGCCACGCCGCTGCACTACCGGATCTGTGATCAGAACGGGCTGGCCTACAGCGTGGGGGCCGAGGTTGATCACTACTACGATACCTCACTCATCGAGTTCGATGCCGCGTGTGCGCCCGGGAAGCTGAGCGCGCTCGTGCAGGAGCTGGTGAACATCATCGACGAGTTCAAGACCAAGCCGGTGGAGCCCGGTGCCCTGGCGCGGGTCAAGCGGCGCTACCGGGAGGACCTCGAAGCCAGCTACGACGACGTGGGCAGCTTGTGCAACTGGTACGGCGGTGCGGAGCTCTTTGCGCGCCCCCGCACGCACGCCGACCGGCTGCGCCAAATGGAGAAGGTCACGGCCGAGCAGGTGCGCCGGGTGGCCCAGCGGGTCTTTCAGGCCGAGCGGCTCACCACCGTGGTCGCCGGTCGGTGGAACGCCACGCAAACACGGAAGACCCGCCAGCTGCTGCGCGGGCTGTGAGCTTCGCGCGCTGGCTCAGAGCTGCGCGGTGGCCAGCAGGAACTTGTTGTTGCGGTCGTGCCGGACCTGCACCGTGGCACGCGCGCCCTCGGGTAGCAGCGCTTTGATGCGGTCGAAGCGCGCGCGTTCGACCACGAAGAACACGCGCTTGCCCCGGTTGCGCCCCAGGTAAGCCTGGAGGTCTTCAGCGTTCCGGTTGCCCAGGAACACCGTGCGCTGCTCGGCAGGGCCTTCGTAGATCTCGTTTTGGGTATAGAAGGTTTCCCCGCGCCAGTACATTTGCCAGGCAATGAGCGGTTCGTCGGGCCCTCTGCGCTCGCGGTAGTACGTGGCCATCAGCTCCTTCTGCGACCAGATCGGGGAGACCTCGACCATGTACACGTCCAGCAGGAAATACGTGAAGATCACCGCAACCGAACACAACGCCACGGCACCGTATCGGCGCACCCGCGGCCAGGCCAACGCCAGCGTGGCGGCACCGATGAGCATCCCAAAGGCCAAGAGCGGTGCGCGGTAGTCGAGCGCGGGCGGCCAGGGCCGACCTCCCGGATCATTGACGTAGTCGTAGGAGAAGAGCCACACGAAGCGCTGCGCGGCGTTCTGGGAGCGTGTCAGATCCCAGGTGACCAGCGCCAGCAACGGAAGCCCCACCATCGGGACCAGCTTGGCGCCCACCAGCCGGCCCCGGTCCCAGATGTCGTCGAGGAAACAAGCGATGGCCAGGGCCAAGCCGGGGAGGGCCGGCAGGATGTAGTGGTGAAACTTCGTCATCGAAGCCGAAACCACCGCATACGCCGACACGAACCAGATCGCGCCGAACCAGAAGATCTGCTGGCGGTAGTTGGGCCGCGCGGTCTCACCCGTGGCGGCTGCGGTCGTCGGGGAGGGGCGCAAGATGACCCAGGCGAGGGCCGAGGGCGCGACCGCCAGCCACGGCAGCACGGCGAAGCCGAGCTCGCGCAGGAAGTACTCGAAGGTGCCCCGGTCACCGTGGCGCCCGAGCACCAAACGCCGCCAGTGGTTGTCCCCGTAAAGCTCGTTCCAGAACCCCTTACCGTAACGAGCGATCATCGCGTGGTGCCAGGGCATTGCCACCACCAGGCACGCCAAGAGCGCGATCCCAAGCCCGTAGAACATCTGCGGGCGAGACAGCCGGCGCCAGTTCCACGTGAACGCAAGGTATGCAAACAACACGATGACGGGAAGGCCCAAGCCCGCAAGCCCCTTGGCCAAGGTGGCGATCGCGGCTAGCACGCCGGCGCTCAGAAGATAGAGGGGCGCGCGGTAACGGATGCGAGCGGCGTAAAAGAGACAGGCCAAGGTGCCGGCCAGGTAGGGAAGCATCAGGACCACGCCTGGCAGCTTGAACGGGCGGCCTCCCATCCGGAAGCGCCAGGTGACGGCAAGGGCGTCGATGACCAGCTGGGGCAGGGCGGTGACGAGGAACAGCGCCACGCCCACGTAGAACGCGGTGTGGTGGGGCCACGACAACCCTCTCCAGCTGCGGCGGGGCAGTTCCTCCGTGGCGTCGTCGAACAGGGCCACCGCGCACAAGGCCAGCGCCAGCGTCATGGGACCCACGAACGGCATGTCGGTCATGGCCTGCCGTGCGATCAGCGAAAACATGGGCATGGTGGCGAGGCTCACTGCCGCCAGCACGCCGGCGCGCCGGCTCACGAAGCGCGACGCCACGAG
This sequence comes from Myxococcales bacterium, assembly GCA_022184915.1. Taxonomy (NCBI): domain Bacteria; kingdom Pseudomonadati; phylum Myxococcota; class Myxococcia; order Myxococcales; species Myxococcales bacterium. Next base: position 24,813 of record JAGTJU010000004.1, read on the forward strand.
GTACACGCCGTAAAGCGCGGTCAGGGCCATGAGGCAGAACGGCACCCGCATCGCCCATTCGGTGGCGGACGACAGCGCCAGCTGCCCTGAAGGGGCATGGGCGCCCCCCAAACCTGCCACGGAGAAGGAAAGGCTCATCAGCCAAAACGTAAAGACTGGCTTCGACCAGAAAAACTCGCGGTCGAGCGGGGAGCCAGGCCAGAACAGGCCCACGTAGTCGCCCCGTGCGGTCATCTGGCGGGCCACTTCGCCGTAGTGAGTCTCCCAGGGATCCCAAAGGCCGTAGCTGCCCGCAAAGGGAAGATAAAGGGCGAGGCCGAACAACACGAGGAGAAGCACGGTCTGACGCTCACTCAGCCGGTCGAGCCAGCGGGGAGCGCGCGAGGGGGAAGCGTTCACAGGGGAAGAACTCACGACGGGTCCGGATGAGGGTGAAGCCATGGAATACGAACGGGGGTAAGACCCGCCAAACGGGGGCGGACTCTACCAGCGAAAGTGAAGGGCGGCGGCGAAACAGGCCCCGGCCGGCACGACCCGCCCCGGCCGCTCACGTGCTGCGTCTCCGGAGCCACACTGCCGCAGCCGCCAGCAGGGCCGCACCGGCAAGGCCAGGCAGCCATATCTGGGTGGCCTGTGGGAGAAGATAGACCTCGGGGGCAATGCCGGGCCGGTGACGCCGCCACAGGTCGACCTGCGCGGCGGCGTAGGTCGCCACCACCACGGCCCCCGCGCAGCTGGCGCACAGCCGCGCGAGGCGGGGCGCCCGTGCGGGGGTCCGTGCAGAGTCAGAAGCTTCGCTGTCGTCCATGGCCAAGCGGGCTGCCGCTTCTATAGCGCCGTTCTCGCGCCCCGGCCAAGCCAGGCCGCACGCTTGCCCCTAGAGCCTGCGGGCGGCCAGATCGATGAAGCCTTCGAGCCAGATCATGTTCACGCGGGAACAGGCCGGTGCGGGGGACACGGTGGTGGTCTCCAGGGTTGCGACCCAGGGCGTACCCCGGCGCCAAAAGAGGTCCGTGATCGAACCGTCATGCAGCTCGATGAGCGCCTCGGCGTCGCTGAAGAGGTCATCATCCACCTCGGCGTCGCGCGCCAGGGGCAGCACATCGTCAGACCGGGTCAGCAGCGTGCGGAACGGGTCTCGATCTCCGAAAACGTAGGCGTAGCAACCGGTCTTGGCGAGCCAAGGGTCCTGGTGCAGGTCCAGCATGGCCCGCGGCGTGGGCAGCGCGGCGAGTTGGCGCGCCATCGCTTGCGTCTCGGCCGGCCCCTCGAGGAACGGCCGCCAGCCGAGGCAAGCCGATTGGCCGTGAGGCAGCTGGTCCACCCAGGCCTTCGTTTGCCCCTGCACGACCTCGTACCGCAGGAAGTCGTTGTTCGGGGCTTCCTGGGCCTCGTTGTAGCGGGTGCGGACCTCGAAGCCCGACGGGTTGACGCAGGGGAAGATCGTGAGTCCTACCCGGCAGCGTCGCGCGCGCGCGACCAGGTCGGGCAGGTGGGCGAGCAAAGTAAGGGGGCCGGCTGTCTCGTCGCCGTGGAACCCGGCCGTCACGAGCAGGTCGTGCGCGCCGTCCGTTTGGGCGCGCATCAAGGGGTACGTACGCCCCGCGACCTTCATTTCGTCGACCGTTTCCACCTGAGCGACCGCGCCCCATCGGCGAAACGCTGCGTCGTACTCGGCCCATTTCATTCTTCAACAATGCGCCCTCCCCGGCGTGATGTCCGGTCTCGGGCGCGAAAAAATCCTTCTCCGCGCGGCCGCACGGACCTGCGGTCGCCGTTCGGCAAAGGAGCGCGTCGCTGGACTCTCCGGCGGGCTTTCGGGGCCTGCCCGGTGGGCTCGGGGCGCAGGGTAGGCCACCCTGGCCATTCCGCGGAGCGTTGGTTAGTATCCGCCCGTGACCGCCTCTCACCGCCCCTTTCTCGACGAAGACTTTCTGCTCGAATCCCGCACGGCGCGTTGGCTGTATCACGACGTTGCGAAGCCCCAGCCCATCATCGACTACCACTGTCACTTGCCGCCCGCCGAAGTGGCCAGCAACCACCGGTTTCGAAACCTCTTCGAGATCTGGCTGGCGGGCGACCACTACAAATGGCGAGCCATGCGCTCATGCGGTGTGCCCGAGCGCCTGTGTACGGGGGACGCCAGTGACTGGGACAAGTTCGAGGCGTGGTCGGCCACGGTGCCCCAGACGCTGCGCAACCCGCTTTACCATTGGACCCACCTCGAGCTGCGCGACCCTTTCGGAATTGAAGGCAAGCTGCTTTCGCCCCACACGGCGCGCGAGATCTGGGACGCCTGCAACGCGAAGCTCGAGACCGACGCCTTCCGCACCCAGGGACTGCTGGCGCACTTCAACGTGGTGGCGGTGTGCACCACGGACGATCCCACCGACGATCTGTCGGCGCACAGGCGCCACGGACAGCTGCCGTCGCCCGCGACTCGTCTTTACCCCACGTGGCGGCCCGATCGCGTGCTGGCGGTGGACAAGCCCGCCCTGTGGAACGCGTGGGTCGACAAGCTGGGCGACGTTGCCGGCGTTGCGATTTCATCCTTGGACGATCTGCGCCAGGCCCTCCGTCGCCGGCACGACTATTTCCACACACAGGGCTGTCGCCTCTCGGACCACGGCCTCGAGACCGCTTACGCCGCAGCCTACACCGAAGCAGACCTCGTTCGCGCGTTCGAGGGCGCGCGCGCGGGACGTGCGCCGTCCCCCGAGGACCTCGAGCGCTTCCGCTCGGCCTTGCTCCACGAAATGGCGCTGTGGGACCACGAGCGCGGCTGGGTGCAGCAGTTCCACTTCGGAGCTTTGCGGAACAACAACACGCGCGCCTTCCGCTCGTTGGGCCCCGATACGGGCTTTGATTCGATGGGCGACTGGCCCATTGCCTCTTCGCTGTCACGCTTCCTCGATCGCCTGGACGAAACCAACCAGCTGGCCAAGACCATCCTCTACAACCACAACCCGCGCGACAACGATCTGTTCGCAACGATGATTGGCAACTTTCAGGACGGCTCCGTCCCGGGGAAGATGCAGTTCGGCGCAGCTTGGTGGTTTTTGGACCAGAAGCAGGGCATGGAGGCGCAGCTCGATTCGCTTTCGGCCATGGGCATCCTCTCCCGCTTCGTGGGTATGCTGACGGACTCGCGCAGCTTCCTCTCGTATTCGCGGCACGAGTACTTCCGCCGCATCCTGTGCAACAAGCTGGGGGACGAGGTCGAGCGGGGGTTGTTGCCGTCGGATCGAGGCTTGCTCTCGGCGCTGGTCAAGTCCGTTTGTTTCGACAACGCACGCGACTACTTCGGTTTGCCGCTCGGGCAGGGGCGTGGGCCGTCGTAAGGCTTCGGCTCCGCCCGTCGCGCCCGGCCTGACCCACGTGGACGGGACCGGGCACGCCCATATGGTCAACGTTGGTGACAAACCGGAAACGTTGCGCCGGGCGGTGGCTTCGGCAGCGGTGAAGATGAGCCCCGCGGCGTACGCGGAGGTGGCGGACAACACCAACAAAAAAGGCGACGTCTTGGCGGTGGCGCGTGTGGCGGGCCTTTCCGGGCTCAAACGCACAGCCGAGCTCGTGCCCCTGTGCCACCCCGTGCGTGTGGTGGGATCGAAGGTGGAGCTCTCGCTGGATGCCGCGCTTCCGGGCGTTCGCGTGAGCGCCACCGTGGAGGCTTTCGACCGCACAGGGGTGGAGATGGAGGCCATGATGGCCGCCAGCCTCGCCGCCCTCACGGTCTACGACATGGTCAAGGGCCGCGACCGCGGCGTCGAAGTGCAAGCCTTGCGGCTCGAGGAAAAATCTGGAGGCCGCAGCGGCCTCTGGCGGCGTTCCCCGTAATGGGGAATATTAGTCAACGCAACCAGCTTCAACTCCATGGAAAAAGCCAAAATCGTCATCATCGGGTCCGGGCCGGCAGGGTTTACCGCTGCCATCTACGCGGCGCGCGCCAACCTCGCGCCCATCATGTACGAAGGGGGGGGCGGTTACGTCGAGCCCCTCACCGTGCCCGGTGGCCAGCTGATGATCACGACCGAGGTGGAGAACTACCCTGGTTTTCCCGAGGGTATCGAAGGTCCACACCTCATGGACCTTCTGCGCAAGCAGGCCCTGCGCTTCGGCACGGACGTCCGCACTGCCGACGTGACCGAGGTCGACTTGTCCAAGCGGCCCTTCATCGTCAGCTCCGGCGACGAAAAGATCGAGGCCGAGGCCGTCATCATCGCCACGGGCGCATCGGCCAAATGGCTGGGGATTCCCTCGGAACAGAAGTTTCAGAACCACGGCGTCAGCGCCTGCGCTACCTGTGATGGGGCTTTCTTCAAGGAAAAAGAGCTCATCGTGGTGGGCGGCGGCGATACGGCGATGGAGGAAGCCACCTTCCTCACCCGCTACGCAAGCAAGGTCATGCTGGTGCACCGCCGAGCAGACTTCCGTGCCTCGAAGATCATGGTGGAGCGCGCCCGCAAAAACCCGAAGATCGAATTCCTTACACCCTACGTGGTGGAAGAGATCTTGGGCGAGTTGCCCCGGCCGGGCGTCAAGGCCGTTGTGCTCAAGAACGTGGAAGACGGCTCGACCCGCGAAGTTGCTTGTGGGGGCGTCTTCGTGGCCATCGGGCACCGTCCGAACTCCGACCTTTTCGGCCGCTGGCTCGACACTGACGAAGCGGGCTACCTGAAGGTGAACCCGGGCAGCACGCGCACCAAGATCGAAGGGGTCTTCGCCTGTGGTGATGTGGCCGACAAGGTCTACCGTCAGGCCATTACCGCCGCGGGCACAGGCTGCATGGCCGCCATCGACGCCGAACGCTTTCTCGCTGAGCACGAGTGACGACGCGCCTTCCGCCGGGCGGGAACGGCGGGCATAATCGCCGCGTGAGCAGGCGAATCGACCCACACGCGCACGATCCCTCGGCTCCCGAGGCGGGGGCCGGAGGCCCCTCGCACGACACGAACGACTCCGGCGCGGCAAGCGCGCCGCCCCGCGAGGACGATTTTTCGGAGTTGGACGATGGGATCACCGGCGACGCCGCCGCCTCGGCGCCTGCAGGGGCCGTGCGGAGGGAGCCGCTGCACCTTCCGGCAGCGCCGGCAGGCATCTTCCCTGGGCCCGCCCCCAGCCAGGCCTTCGCGGAGCCCGACGCGCGGGTGCCGCACTTGGCGAAGGTGAACATGTTCTCGGGGCTTACCGCGACCTATCTCAAGCGCATCGCGTCGTTGTGTACCGAGGAGCACCATCCCGAGGGCGCTTTCCTGTTCCGCGAGGGAGAGCCTGGGGACAAGCTGTACATCATCGTCGAGGGGGCTGTGCGCATCGTGCGCCAGGTTTCCGGTATGGGGGAAGAGGCCTTGGCGGTGTTACGGGCCGGTGACTACTTCGGAGAAATGGCTCTCATCGACACCTTTCCGCGCTCTGCCGATGCCTGCGCGCACGAGGCCTGTCGTGTCCTGGTGATGGACAAGCAGAAGCTCGAGGATCTGCTCTTCGTCGACCGGGATCTCGCCTACGATCTGCTCTGGAACTTCGTGCGGACCCTGTCGGGGCGCTTGCGTCAAACGAACGACAAAATGACCTTTCTCGCGGTGACCAACCGATTCTGAGTACCGGCTCGTTCGTCGCCGCGCGCTCGCCCCGCGCCGCGGTGCTCAACGCGTGAACGGTCGAGACGCGGGTTTCCGCACCTTTTCCCCGGTGCACCGTTTTCGGGGCTCCCCCGCAGAATTTGGGGGTCCACGAGCCCTGGGCGTTCACAACCCTTGCGCGACCCCTTGATCTGGGCAGCGGGGCGTGTTACCTCGCAGCCGCCCATCGACCCTGAAGCAAAAAAACTATGGCGACAGGCCGGCAACACCGGTGCTGTCGGAATCGAGATAGCCATCGCCATCGTGATCGGCTACTTCGGGGGCCAATACCTTGACGGACAATTTGGAACCACACCCTGGATCTCCTGGATCGGCTTCGCGGCTGGCGTCGGCGCCGGCATCAAGGCATTGGTTCGGGTCACCCGGCAGTACAACCGCGAGCAGCGCGACGACGCCCCTCCGCCGCCACCCCCTTCTCGTTCGTGACCTTCCATGACCCCGCGCCCGCCAAGCTTCGTGTCGCGCATCGACCGCACCAACCTGGTGCTGGGCGCCGCCGTGACCGCCGTCTGTGGCCTTCTGTGGGGCCTTTCCGGAACGCTGGCGGCGGGCCTTGGGACCGTGCTCGGCGCGTTGAATTTTTGGGCGTTGCACCGGCTTGGCCGGGGCATCGTGAAGCACGCTTTGGCCGGGGAGGTCACGGGCCGGGTCGCCGGGTTGGTGCTGCTCCTCTTCCTCAAAATGGGACTGCTCTTCGGTTGCGTGTGGCTGGCGGTGGTCCGCGGGGGGCTTCCCGTTCTGCCCTTCACCCTGGGAATCTCCGTGTTCGTCGTTTCCGTCCTGGGCGCCAGCTTGGTCCGCGCCCCTCTCGCTCCGGCCGAGGAGGCCTATCATGGGTAATCACAGCACCTGGTTCGACCTGCTTCCAGGGTACGAGACTCTGAAGCACAACCTGCAGATCTACCTCGGACGAGAGTGGACCTGGCAGGTCTTCCAGAGCACCCACTTCGAGATCACCCACGTCATGGGGGGCATCTTGGTGGTGCTCTTGGTGGCGTTTTTCGGCTTGCGTTTCCTCGCTGCGGTCAAGGGCGCCCCTGATGGGGGCCTGCTTCCGCCGAAGCGCTTCGGCCTACGCGCGCTGATGGAGATGCTGGGCGACACCATCTACGGCCTGATGGAGAGCGCCATGGGCCCCAAGGACGCGCCGAAGTACCTGCCCCTCGTGGGCACGCTCTTCGTGTTCATCCTGTTTTCGAATCTGCTCGGCCTCATCCCCGGCCTGCTGCCGCCCACGGACACCATCAAGACCAACCTTGCTCTCGCCGGCTTGGTCTTCGTCATGACACACCTGTACGGCCTCAAGGCCCATGGACTTGCCTACCTCAAGCACTTCCTCGGCCCCGTGTGGTGGCTGTCTTGGCTGATGCTTCCGATCGAGCTCGTCAGCCACGTGGCACGGCCCGTGTCCCTCTCGATGCGTCTCATGGGCAACATCGCCGCGGACCACAAGGTGGGCGTCGTGTTTTTCGGTCTCGTGCCCCTGCTGGTGCCCGTGCCATTTCTCGTGATGGGCGTCTTCGTGTCGTTCGTCCAGGCCGTTGTCTTCTCCTTGCTCTCCACCATCTACATCGCGACGGCGGTGGCCCACGAGGAGCATTGAGGGTCACGACGAGGCCATGCCGCGGCCCCGCGAATCACGCGGTCCCGTCGATGCCTGTTGCGTTTTAAGTCATCTCCGAATAAACAGCCCCCCGCAAGAACCAAGCGTCGCCCGCTACTGTCTGCACACCCCGGAAAATCCCCAAAGAGGAGTCTGCCAATGTCCCGCATGAACAAGCTTTTCATCCCCTTCGCCGCCTTCGTCGTGGCGCTGCTCTCGAGCACCTCTGCGTTCGCCCAGGACGGGGCGGCAGATGGATCCCGCGGCTGGCTCGGCATTGCAGCAGCTTTGGCCATCGGCCTGTCGGCTTTCGGTGGCGCTTTGGCCCAGGGTCGTGCGGCCGCGTCGGCGCTCGACGGCATCGCGCGCAACCCACAGGCTTCCGGCAAGATCTTCGTTCCGATGATCGTGGGCCTGGCACTCATCGAGTCGCTGGTCATCTACGGCCTCATCATCGCGTTCCAGCTCGCCGGCAAGATCTGAACTCAGCCTCCGTCTGCTGTTCGGGCGCCCTCTTTCCACTCTGGGGGCGCCTTTTCGTATTTCAAGGTTTGCGAACGGCTGAACGTGGGGCTCGACGCATCCGTCGTCAGAGGCGGCCGCTCACCTCGGCGGCCACCTCGCGAAGCGGCACGAAGCGTGCCCGGGCGGTTTGGCAGGCTTCCAGGGTGGCGTCGAGGGCATCCAGTTTCCGAACGAGGCTGACCCGCAGATCGGGTTGTTTGTTCACGAGGGCGGAAGCAAGCCCATCGCCGGTGGCGTCGCACAGGTCGATGCCGTGAAGCTCGAAGTTGAAGAAGTCCCGAGACAAGGCGCTTGCCACCAGGGCCCGTCTGAGCACTGCGGGGGCTGTGACAAGGGCGGTGCCGATCACCGGCAGCCTCAAGACGGGCGTGACCGAGACCGGCAACTCGACGAGGTCGAGTTGGCCCCGGGCATAGGGATTCTCCGCCGCCGGGCGATAGGGACGCGTGGGCGCACGTAGCACGCGCGGGCTGCCCAAAATGCTGCCCGACTGCCTCCCGAGCACGCGCATGCCCCCCATGACGAGCGCTTTTGCGGCGTAGTAGGGCACGGAGGGAAACACCGACGAGTCGTAGCGGTACCCGCGTTCGGCCAACAACGTCAACACCGTGCGGGTCACCTCGTAGCCGGGGGCCCGAAAGCCCACGGGGGCCTGCCCGGCGGTCTGCGCGATGACCGCATGGGCCCGGTCGAGCTCGGCAGCGATCTGCGCAGCGGACAAGCGCACGAGGTCGTAGGGATGGGTGTGGCTGTGGCTGGCAAGCTCGTGCCCTTCGGCCGCAAGGCCACGGAGCAGGCTCCGGCCCTCCTCGTCCTCCTCGAGATCCTGACCGACCACGAAGAACGTAGCCTTCACCCCATGCTTGCGGAACAGCGCGCCGAAGCGAGGCAGGCACCGGCGTAACACGGCAAAGCGGGCCCCCTCGGGCACGGGCTCCGCAAGCGCGTGGATCCGGTGGTAGCAGGCGAGGGCGTCGAGATCGACTGAAACGGAAACCGTGACACTCACGCGGGCATGGTAGCAAATCACCAGGGACGGTAAGGTGGTGGCGATGCCTCGAAACGCCGTGACCTCTCGCCGAGCCGATCGCGCCCTCTCTGCCATGTCCTACCAGGTGGCCCTCTCGGCTCCCGCCCGGCATGAGTTGTCCGTGACGATGGAGGTCCCCGCGCTCGACCAGGACACCTGCGTCCTCGCCTTTCCGGTCTGGACGCCAGGAAGCTACATGGTGCGCGATTTCTCCCGCAACGTCTTCGAGTTGGAGGTCACGGATCGGCAGGGCAAGCCCTTGCCGGTCGAGCGTCTCGAGAAGCACCGTTGGCAGGTCAAGACGGGGGGCCGGCCCTTCCGCGTTTGCCACACCGTGTTTGCCTACGATCCCAGTGTCCGGGCGGCCTATCTCGACACCGACCGCGCGGTCCTCAATGGCACGAGCTTGTTCTTCTTCGTCGAGGGCCACGTCGAGCGTCCCTGCACGCTGTCCATCGACGCGCCTGCGGGCTGGACGACCTCCGTGGCGTTGCCTCGCAAAGGAGGCAAGTACCTCGCCGTCTCCTACGACGAGCTCGTGGATTCCCCCTGTGCGGTGGGAAAGCACGAACGGTACGCGTTTCGGGTCAAGGGTGTTCCCTTCGAGATTGCGTGGATGGGAGGCTCGAACGCCGACATGGATCGGGTCGTGGCGGGGGTGAAGAAGATCGTACAAGCCACCGGCACCCTCTTCGGGGGCTTTCCTTTCGAGCGGTATGTCTTTCTCGTGCAGACGCAGCCTCGACGTGGGGGAGGTCTCGAGCACGCCGCCTCGTGCACACTCAACGTGGACGCCATGGGGTTCGGCAGCGAGGCCGGTTACCAGAGCTTCTTCGAGTTGGTGGCCCACGAGTTCTTTCACGCCTGGAACGTCAAGCGCATCCGTGATGTGGTGCTGGGTCCCTTCGACTATGGCAAGGAAAACTACACGCGGCTTCTGTGGTTTCACGAGGGGTTCACCGATTACATGGAAACGCAGCTCGTCCTGCGGGCCGGGCTGCTCTCCCTCGATAAGTTCCTGGACGACACAGCAAAGCAGTGGCGCAGCTACGTCAACAAGCCCGGGAGGAACCGAACGCCGCTCTCTGAGCTTTCGTTCGAGGCCTGGATCAAGCAGTACAAGCCGAGCGAAGTGTTCACGAACCGCGCGATCAGTTACTACGAAAAGGGGCGTTGGGTCGCCTTCGTTTTGGACCTCATGATGCGAGAGCGCACGCGTGGGCGGCAAGGGGTTCCCGAGCTGTTCGTGTGGCTGTGGAACAACATCGCAAAGGCCGGTCGCTCCCTCACGGCCAGCGACATCCTGCACGCCGCGAACGAGGTCGGCGGGGCCGATTACACCAGCGTCTTTGCACGCTACGTGGACGGCACCGATGAGCTGCCGTTCCCGCGGCTCTGCGCGCACGCGGGCTTGTCCGTCGAGGCGAGGGATGCGGCTCGCGAGGAAAAAGATGCCCTGGCCCAGCGGCGCAAGCGGGCCTGGGCCGGGTTCACAATCAGAGGCGGGGCCTCGGGCGATGCGGCCATCGTGCAGAACGTTTTGCCCGACTCGCCGGCGGAGCGTTCGGGGCTGTCCTTTGGCGACCACGTCGTGGCCGTCGCGGGCCACAAGGTCGATGCCACCAACGTCTTCGAGCGCATTGCCGACCACGACGAGGGCGCCCGCGTGAAGCTCACCTTTTTCCGTGACGAATGGCTGCGCGAGGTGGAAGTGAAGCTGGGGCGGAACCCTGACCAGACCTTCAAGCTGTCGATCGATCCGAAGGCGGGTGCGACCGCGCGGGCGGTTCTGCAGGGCTGGCTGGGCCTCGACGCCCAGGCGATGGAGGTGGCCCGGGGCAAACCCGCTCGCCGATCGTGAGCGGTGGCGCCATCGCGCCAGGGAGCGATGCTAGACTTGGATCATGGCCCTCCGTCACCGCCCCAAGCTCGAGCGTGCGATCATCCTCGTGGCCGATGGCGTTGGATGTGGTCAGGCCCGCGACGCGGCCGCCTACGGCGATGCGGGTGCCAATACGCTCGCCAACGTCGCGCGCGCCGTGGGCGGGTTGCAACTGCCCCACTTGCAGACCCTGGGGCTCGGGCACGTGACGAAGGTGCTGGGGGTGCCGCCCGTAGCCGACGCGCAAGGGGCGTACGGCAGCTGTGAGGAGACCTCGGCCGGAAAGGATACGATTACCGGCCACTGGGAGCTGGCCGGTCTCGTCACGGCCGAGCCCCTACCCACCTTCCCCCAGGGCTTCCCGCCAGACCTGCTTGATTCTTTGAAGGCGGCCTCCGGTCGCGGGGTCTTGGGCAACAAAGCCGCCTCGGGCACTGAGATCATCGAGGAGCTCGGCGTGGCCCATCTCGCGTCCGGTGACCTCATCGTTTACACGTCGGCCGATTCGGTTTTGCAGATCGCTGCTCACGAAGCCGTCGTGCCGGTGGAAGAGCTCTACCGGATCTGTGAAGCGGCGCGGGGGCTCGCCGACGCACGAGGCATCGGTCGCGTGATCGCCCGTCCCTTCGTGGGACGTCCGGGGGCGTTTCGGCGCACCTACAGCCGCCGGGATTGGCCCTTGCTGCCTCCCGCCGCCTCGTTGCTCGACCGCGTCTGTGCGGCCGGTCTGCCCGTCGTGGGGGTGGGCAAAATTCACGACATCTTTGCCGGACGGGGCTTGACCGCATCGATTCACACCGAAGGAAACCCCGACGGTATGAATCACACGCTTGCGGCCCTCTCCACGACAGACCGGGGGCTTGTTTTCGTGAACCTCGTCGACTTCGACATGCTCTACGGTCATCGCAACGACGTATCTGGTTTCCGCAACGCGCTCGAGGATTTCGATCGCTGGATGCCTCGTTTCCTGGCGGCGCTTCGTCCCGGAGATCTCGCCTTCATCACGGCCGACCATGGCAACGATCCAACCCGACCGGGAACCGACCACACCCGGGAGCGCGTGCCTCTGTTGGCTTTCGGGCCGGGGTGGCGTACGGGCCCGCTTGGTGTGCGCGAGAGCTTCGCCGACGTGGGGCAGACGATTGCCGAGGGGTTCGGGCTGGATCCGCTTGCGAACGGCCGATCCTTCCTGGATATGATGGTCGGGTGAAATCCTCGTCGCCCCGGCCTGTCCCGCGCTGGATCGCCACCAAGCGCGACGGTCTTGCCCTCGCCCCCGACGTCATCGACGCCTTCGTCGAAGGCGCGGCTGACGGTTCCATACCCGACTATCAGCTGTCGGCCATGCTGATGGCCGTACTATTCCGAGGGCTGACGGAGCCCGAACTCGTACGCTGGACCCAGGCCATGATCGCGTCGGGTGACACTCTGTCCCTCGAGGGCATCGAGGGCTTCAAGATAGACAAACACTCGACGGGCGGCGTCGGTGACAAGCTCTCGTTGTGCCTGGCGCCGGCCGTGGCGGCTTGTGGCGTGCGCGTGCCGATGTTGGCGGGTCGTGCGCTCGGGCATACCGGCGGCACCCTCGACAAGCTCGAAGCGATCGCCGGCTTCCAGGTGGCTCTGTCACCTGCGGCGTTTCGCAAGGCGCTCCGCCAGGCGGGCTGGGTGATCGCAGGGCAGACGCCGAAGCTCGTGCCCGCGGATCGGGTGTTCTACGCACTTCGCGACGCCACCGGCACCGTCGAAAGCGTGCCGCTCATCGCTTCGTCGATTCTCTCGAAAAAGATCGCGGGTGGCGCGGACGCGTTGCTGATGGATGTGAAGGTGGGCAAGGGCGCGTTCATGCCCTCGATGGCGAAGGCCCGTGAGCTTGCGGCGACCATCGTGAAGCTGGGCAACGCCGCGGGTCTCGAGACGCGCGCGGTGCTCACCGACATGGACGATCCCCTCGGGCGCGAGGTGGGCAACGCCAATGAGGTCGCGGAGGCCATCGAAGTGTTGAAGGGCGAAGGGCCCGCTGACACCCGCGCGCTCACGGTGGCCCTGGGAGCGCAGATGCTGCTGCTCGCGCGCACGGTCGCATCCGTTTCGGAGGGCAAACAGGCTGTGGCCAAGGCTCTCGATGACGGAACGGCGTGGGAGCTCTTTCGCAAAGGCGTGGCTGCGCAAGGAGGCGATCTGCGCCAGGTCGACGAGCCTTCCCGCCTTCCCCGGGCGCGCCGAAGCTGGGTGTTCGAGGCTCCCCGTGGGGGGGTGGTGGGTGGCATCGATGCGCGCCGCGTGGGGCTCGCCGCCACCGTGCTCGGTGCCGGGCGCTCGCGCAAGGAAGACGCGGTGGACCCGGGCGTGGGCATCACGTTCCACGTGCGTCGTGGGGCACGGGTCGGGCGCAAAGAACCCCTGTGCACGGTCTGGTACAACGACGCGCGACGCCTGGAGGCGGCACGGGTCGAGCTGGACGCGGCGTTTTCGCTCGACGCCCACGCCCCCGCACCTCGTAGGCTGCTCCGAGGAACCTTGTCATGAAACCGACCTCGACCTATTACGACCGCGTGCGCGGGGCGGCAGAGGCCGTCTCGGAACGCCTCGATGCCGCCCAGGCCGACGTGGCCGTGGTGCTGGGCTCGGGCCTGGCCGGTGCGGCTGCGGTTCTGGAGAACGCGCGCTCCGTCCCTTACGCGTCCTTGCCCGGCTTTCCGGAGACCACCGTGGCGGGGCACCCAGGCCGCCTGGCGTGCGGGCTCGTGGCAGGCCGTAAGGTCCTCTTCTTCTGCGGGCGGGTTCACAGCTACGAAGGTTACCCTTCCTCCGAGGTGGGGTTCGGCGTCCGGCTCTGTGCCACCTTGGGGGTGGGCACCCTCATCGTGACGAACGTGTCGGGCGGCGTCGATCCGGCCTTGAAGGTGGGCGAGATCGTCTCGATTTCCGATCACATCAACCTCACCGGCACCTCTCCTCTCACAGGCCCCAATGACGAGCGCTTCGGACCGCGCTTCGTCGACATGACCGACACCTATACCCCCGAGTTGCGCAAGATCGCGGCCGAGGCGGCTCACGAACTCGGGCTGGGTGTGCTGCGCGAGGCGGTCTACGCCGGCATGGCGGGCCCACAGTACGAGACACCCGCCGAGGTCAGGATGCTACGTTTGCTCGGCGCAGGCCTCGTGGGCATGTCCACCGTGCCGGAGGTGATCGTTGCGCGTCACGCGGGCTTGCGGATCCTGGGACTCTCGCTGGTGGCCAACCCCGCTGCGGGGGTGGAGGCGGCGCCGCTGCGGCACGAGGACGTCACAGACGCTGCCGCAGCGGGCACCAAGAGAATGGGCGCGCTTTTGGCCGGCATCGTACGCCGATTGTGACGCTCCAAGGCGCCCCGCGGATGCAGGGGCCCCGACGGGTCGCCGCGGGGCCGTGATTAACGCGACGCTCGTTTCCTATTTGTTTCGGAAAGTTGCCTGTACGTAAACAAGCCGTTTCTCTTCCGATAAATCAAATAGGTGCCAGACGTAAGGGTTTGTAACTCGATTCCGAGTCTTGTTTCCTTGGCGGCATGGAAACAGCTCTGAAGATCGACACGGGTGACACGGCCTGGATCTTGGTTTCGACGGCGCTGGTGCTTCTCATGACACCTGGCCTCGCGTTCTTCTACGGCGGCATGGTGCGGACGAAGAACGTGCTTTCGACCATCATGCACAGCCTGTTCGCGATGGGCCTCGTGACTCTCGTCTGGGTGACGGTGGGCTACACGTTGGCCTTCGGCTCCGACAAGGGCGGGGTGATCGGCGGGTGGGAGCACCTCTTTTTGGCAGGCGTGGGGCTCGACCCGAAGGAGGGCATGACTATCCCCCATGCGCTCTTCATGGCCTTTCAGATGATGTTTGCCATCATCACGCCCGCGCTCATTTCGGGAGCTTACGCAGAGCGGTTGAAGTTCCGGGCCTACGTGCTGTTTTCCACCCTGTGGCTGCTGCTCGTCTACGCCCCGTCGGCTCACTGGGTGTGGGGCGGTGGGTTCCTCGCCGGCATGGGCGCGCTCGACTTTGCGGGCGGCACGGTGGTTCACATCAACGCCGGGATCTCGGCGCTCGTTTTCGCGATGGTGCTGGGGCCGCGTAAGGGCTTTCCGCGCGACAAGCACATCCCCCACAACTTGACGATGACCGTGCTGGGCACGGGGCTTTTGTGGTTCGGCTGGTTCGGCTTCAATGCGGGCAGCGCACTTGCGGCCAATGGGCTGGCCGCCATCGCTCTCGTCAACACGCACGTTGCGGCCGGAACGGGGGCCGTAGCTTGGACCGTGGTCGAGGCTCTTCGCTTCGGCAAGGCCAACGCGTTCGGGTTTGCCTCGGGTCTCGTGGCCGGGCTCGTCGCGATTACCCCCGCGGCGGGCTACGTGAGCCCCATGGCCTCGGTGATGATTGGCCTTTGTGCAGGTGTGGTTTGCTACGGCGCGGTCATCCTGAAAGAGAAGCTGGGGTACGACGACAGCCTCGACGCCTTCGGCGTGCACGGGGTCGGCGGCATCCTCGGCGCTCTTTTGACGGGCGTCTTTGCGGAGAAGGTCTGGAACGCAGCCGGAAACGACGGACTGCTCGCTGGCAACCCTGGGCTGCTATGGACACAGGCCGTGGCCACCTTCGTTTCCATGGCGTACTCGGCCGTGGCCACGTTCCTCATCGTCAAGCTGGTCGAAAAAACGGTGGGTCTGCGCGTCTCCGAGGAGGTCGAGTACGATGGTCTCGATGTCAACCTGCATGGCGAGCAGGGCTACGCGATGGGGCCCACGGCGCAGGCCCACTCGATTCTCGCTCCGGGCGGAACAGCCTTGGCAGCGGAGGAAGCTGCCGCAGTCCGCGCCGGGTCGTAGACCCCCTTCTCGCGCGCACACGGCGGCGGGCCGGGTTCTCGAGAGCACCGGCCCGCGTCTCATTGGGTTCCGCTGCGGTGGATGGCGTGCAACCAGTTCCACAGCTTGGTGACGTCGGCGTCCTTGATGTGGTTGAGCACGGGCATGGTCCCGTCAACGTATCCGGTGACCTTTTCGTGGAGGCTCGGGATCTCGCCCTCGTTCGTTTGTGCCAGGGGAGGGATGCGCCGGTAGGCGTCCATGTGGCTCAGGAAGTCAGGTCCGCGGGTCGCGCCTTGTCCGCCGATGCCGTGGCAGGCCTGGCAATGCTGCAGATAAAGCTTCCATCCCGCTTTGTTCGGCACACGGCGGGTGGGCTGCGCCAGCTGTGCCTCGAATGCGCGCCAGGTCACGAGACGAATCGAGGCAAGTTGCGTGGGTGAATGCCACAGGATGTAGCGGCCGGCCTTGCGGCCATAGACCACCTTGGGGCAAGTCAGCTCGAACTTCTTGTCAACGGGGTAGGTGCTGCTGAACCGTTCGAGCACGTCTCCGTGGAAAAACGCCACGAAGAGCGCATCGACCTCGGGCCGATCGCTCAACTTGACCGGGATCTGCATGCCATCCGTGTACGCGAAGACCACTGTGTCGACCCGCTTCGGCGTCGCGAGCTGGCCGAGCAGTTTGCGCAGGGGTAGGCCGCGCACGCTGTGCTCCCGGCCGTCTTGCACGTCGAAGACCTTCGTTTGCTCCAGCACGTCCGCGTTGAGGATGACCTCGCGACGGGCGTTCGGGGCACCGACGATCGGGCCCTCCTCGACCACCAAGGGCGCCGCCGCGTCTGCCCAAGCGGGGGGCGCGGCCAGCAGGAACACGCACACAAGGAACTTCTTCATGAGATGTCAGTCAGCAAAGCGTATGCCTCGCGGTAGGCGACTTTTGGCGGGCAGATTCGGTGGAAGCTGCACCCGCCCACGATATTCCCAGCACGATTTGCGCGTACGGTGCCAGCCCGCCAGGCGGGTATGGTATTCGTACGAGGTATGGAGATCGTGGGGCGACCTACCGACGTGATGACCGGGCAAGAGGTGGCTGCATGAGCCAGTCGCCCGATCTTCGCCTGCTGCAGGCCAATGAACGCACGTTCCTTGCCTGGATTCGGACGGGTCTGGCCCTGGTCACGTTCGGGTTCGTCATCTCGCGCCTGGGCTCGTGGCTCGTACCCGGCGTGGCGGCGCCGCCCGAGCCTCGCTATCGCCTGCTGACGGGCGCCGCATTGGGCGGAGCCTTCGTCGTGGTGGGTGTCGCGGTCAACGGCTTGGCCCTGGCCCGGTACGTGTCCGCCCGGCGCGCCCTTTTCCGTGGCGAGGACGGCGACACGCACGCCTGGATGCCGCTCGCGTTCGGCGCGCTCGTGACTCTGCTTGGTCTCTTGATCGGGCTCTTCGTGGTCTGGGGCTTCTGAAGCCGGCGGTGGCCCGGCCCTAGCCCAGCTTGGCGAGCCGCTTGAGGTCCTCGGGCCGGCCCGCGACGAGCAAGGCATCGGAAGGCGTCAGCGGTTTTTGCGGGTCCGGAAGGCCGATGCGGTCTGTGAGCATGTCGTGAACGGCCACCACCTGGATGTGCCTCTGCTGGGTCAGGCGAAGATCGATGAGACTCTTTCCCTCCCAGGAGGCGGGGACCGCCATCTCCTGGATGGCGAATTGGTCGGTGTAGGTGACGTACTGGAGCAGGCTTCCCGTGGTGACCTTGGAGGCCAGGTTCCGTGCCGCCTCTTTCTCGGGGAAAATCGTGTCGCTCGCACCGAGCGCGGTCACGATGCGGGCCTGCTCTTCGGACCTGACCTTGACGTAGATCTCACTGATTCCGAGATCGTGTAGCCCCAAGAGGGCCAAGATGCTGGCGCCGAGATCACCACCTGTCGAGATGATCCCCGCATCTGCATCCGAAGCGCCTGCCGCCTCGAGCACGCCCTTTTTCGTAGCGTCTCCCACGAGCGCCCGCGTGACGAACGGGCCGATGGCGTCCACGGCCTCGGCTTGCTTGTCGAGCACGACCACGTCATGTCCGCTCTCGTAAAGGCGGCGGGCCACCGAGGAGCCGAAGTTTCCAAGACCAATGACTACGAATCGTTTCATCTTCGTTCTTTTCGAGGCGATCGAGTACGGCACTTCAGCCGATCATGATGTCCTCTTGGGCCAGCCGAACGATCGCCCGTGTCCGGCGGGTGCGCAGAATCATGGCTGCGAAGAAGGAAAGCAAGCCCACGCGGCCAATGAACATCAGAAGGATCACGACGACGAGCCCCCAGCTTCGCAAGGCCAGCGTCTCTCCCATCGAAAGGCCCACCGTGGAGAGGGCGCTGACGGACTCGAAGGCGATGGGCAGAAACTGTGCGTGGGTTTCGCGGGCCGAAAGACCACTCGACTGGATCGCGTTAAGGGCAAAGAACGCGGCCGTCAACACGGCGACGTAGAGCAAGCCCACCGAAGCGGCGCGTTCCACCGTGGCGTCGGGAATGCCGCGGGCGTGCATCGCCACTTTCCTTTTTCCCACCAGCCGAGACACCCCCATCGCTACCAAGAGCGCCAGGGTCGTCGTCTTGACGCCTCCTGCCATCGAACCCGGCGAGCCGCCTACCACCATCAGCATGATGGTGAGCGAGGCAGAGTCGATACGCAGCTGGCCGTAGTCCACTGCATTGAAGCCCGCCGTGCGGGGGGTCACGGCCAAAAACCACGCGTTGGCCAGCTTGGAGGGCAGGTCGAAGCGGGCCAACACGCCGTTCCACTCGAAGAACGCAAAGAGGAGGGTGGGGCCCAGCAAGAGCAGGCCCGTGGTCACCAATACGGCCCAGGTGTGGCTCGAAAGCCTCCGCGCTCCCCGGAGCCTGCCTTGTTTCCACCAGGCCAGGAGTTCGGAGAAGGTGAGGTACCCAGTGCTTCCGGCCACGATGATGAGGGACACCACGACGAGCACCCCGGGGTGGTCGTTCATCGGAACCAGTGAGTCAGTGAACGTGGAGAAGCCCGCGTTGCAAAAGGCACTCACCGAATGAAACACGGCGTGCCACAGTGCCTCGTACCAGGGAAAATGTGGCCAAAACAGCGCAAACAGGATGAGAGCCCCGGCCGCCTCGAAGAGAAGAATGAACCGCGTGAGTGCGCCGAGCACCTCGACCACGTCGGAGTTTCCGCTGTGGTGACCGGGATGGGAAAACGCCAACGTCTCCGAACGCAACGACAAGCGCCGCCCGAGCACGCCCACGATGAGCGTGGTGAGCGTGATGAAGCCCAGACCGCCAAGCTGGATGAACAGCAGAATCCACAGCTGCCCCCAAAACGTGAAGTGGGTTGCGGTGTCCACCAGGATGAGCCCCGTCACGCAAACGGCGCTCGTCATCGTGAAGAGGGCGCGTAGCAGGCTGAGCGGCTCCCCGACGTAGAAGGCTTGCACCTGCCACAAGCCCAGCGTGCCCACCCCGATGAGAACGACGAAACTGAACAGGAAGAGGGCCGGTGGCGACAGCCTTCGCCATAGCAAGAGCGGATTGAGCGAGCGGGTTCCAGGAGGCCTGGGCATGTGCGCTGATCCTCGCTCAGCGCCCGGAGGCGTCCTGGCAAGCTTCCACTTCCAGGAGCCGGCTTCGAACGGCCATCAAACGGTCTCGCTTTTCGTCGTCTGCGAAGGCATAGGTCAGCCTCATATCTGGCGTGAGCTTATAGCGGCTACCCTTCGCCTGAACCAGACGCAATACCTTGGCGGGCGATAGTCGGGCGTCGGGCCCCAGGTGGAGGACGAAGCGGGCGGGTCCGAGCTCGAACGACAACGCGCCGATGCGGCGCACCACGAGCTTGTCCGTCATCACCGTTGCCAAAAGCTTCGCCTCGTCAGGCGGTGGACCATAGCGGTCTTCGAGTTCTTCCAACAGGGCCGCGATCTCCGACTCGTCGTTGGCCATCGCGAAGCGCCGGTACAGGTCGAGCCGCTGCCCGGTTTCGGGCACGTAGTCGTCGGGCAAAAACGCCGGCACGTCCACAGACATGTCCGGATCGAGCGGTGGCTTGAGCGGTTCGCCCTTGAGCTCGGCTACGGCTTCTTCCAAAATGCGGGCCCACGTCTCGAAGCCCACGGCTGCCACGGCTCCTGACTGCTTTTCGCCGAGCAGTTCCCCGGCACCCCGGATCTCGAGGTCGAAGGTGGACACCTGGAAGCCTGCGCCGAGCTCGGTGAATCGCTGCAGCACGGCCAGTCGTTGCTTCGCCTCGGCGCTCAGACCCTCGCCGGGAGGGATCACGAGGTAGCAGTACGCCCGCTCGCGGGAGCGGCCGATGCGCCCCCGGAGCTGATAGAGCTGGGCCAGGCCGAAAGCGTCGGCCCGGTTCACGATCATCGTGTTGGCACGCGGGATGTCGAGCCCGGATTCGATGATCGTGGTCGAGCAGAGAATGTCATAGCGGCCGTCGACGAAGTCGATCATTACCCGCTCGAGCTCGGACTCGGGCATCTGGCCGTGCCCCATCGCCACCCGTGCGCCCGGCGCCAAACGGCGAATTTCCGTCACCCATTTTTCGAGGTCCTGCACGCGGTTGTGCACGAAAAACACCTGACCACCTCGCCCCAGCTCCCTTGTGATCGCTTCTGCCAGCAACGCCGGGTCGAAATGACAGACGAAGGTGCGAATGGCCAAGCGATCGGCTGGTGGGGTGGCGATGATGGAGATCTCGCGCAGACCGCCCATGGCCATTTGCAGTGTTCGTGGGATCGGTGTGGCCGTCAGCGTGAGGACGTCGACTTGGGTGCGTAGCTTCCGCAGCCGCTCCTTGTGAGCCACGCCGAAGCGTTGTTCTTCGTCGATGACGATGAGCCCCAGGTTTTTGAAGTGAACGTCTTGGGAGAGCAACCTGTGCGTGCCGATCGCCACATCCAAGCTGCCCGCCGCCAACGTCTGGAGCGTCTTCGTTTGTTCCGCCCGCGTGCGAAAGCGCGACAGCGAGCCCACGGTGACGGGGAAATCTTTGAAGCGCTCGGAAAAGGTGAGGAAATGCTGCTCGGCCAGCACCGTGGTCGGAGCCAAAACGGCTACCTGCTTGCCGGCCAACACGGCGAGCAACGTGGCCCGCAGCGCGACCTCCGTTTTGCCGTACCCCACGTCCCCGCACACCAGGCGATCCATCGGCGAGGGGGTCTGCATATCTTGCAGAACGGCGTCGATCGCCTTGGCCTGGTCAGGTGTCTCCTCGAACGCAAACGACTCCTCGAACTCGCGGAACACGGCATCGGGCGGCGGAAACGCCTCGCCGGGCAGCGCCTTGCGCTGCGCATAGAGCTGCAACAACTCCTCGGCGACTTTGCGAGCCTCGAGCGACACGCGCCGGCGCTTGTCCTGCCAGGTCTTTCCACCCAGCTTGTCCAGCTTCACCGTGGCGTTCGTGGGTCCTCCAGACCCCACGTACCGGCGCAGCGCCGACAGGCGGTAGACGGGCAGGTACACCGTGCCGCCGTCGTACTCGAGGTGCAGGAAGTCTTGTTTGATCCCCCGAAGGTCCAGGGTCTTGAGCCCAAGATAGCGGCCCACCCCATGTTCGTCGTGAACGATGGCATCGCCGAGCGTCAGCGTCCCGAGATCACCCAAGTTCGCCGTGCGACGGGTCTCTGGACGCCGGTGCGCTTTGGGCCCAAAAACGTCTTCTTCGGTGACGACCACCACGCCATCGGCCGGGAGGCGGAAGCCGTGGGAAATGTTGCCCCAGCTGAGATGAACCGGTTTTCCTGGCGCAAGCGCCAGCCACTGCCCCAGGGTGCGGGCCGGTGCCTCACCGCGCTTGGGAAGGTGAACTTCGAGGTCCAGGGCCTGTAAAACGGCGGCCAGGCGCTCGGCATGCCCCCGGCCGGGCGCCACGAGCACCACCCTTTGTCCTGCGCGTTGCCACGATTCCACCCGTCCCTTGAGCGCCGTGCCCAGCTCGGCGTCACCGTGCTCCGTCCGGGCTTGCTGAAGCTCCGCGCGCAAGGTGGTGTTGGGCTCCGAGGCCAGGACGAGCGCCGGCACGCTGCCCTCTTCTTCGCCACGGCTCGTCATCGCAAGGGGCAAGAGGTCGAGGCGGCGGTGCCGCGCCATGGCCGCGTGCGCTTCGGACAGCTCCAAGAAGAACGCCGACGGGTCGAGGGCGATGCGATGCTCCGCCCTGCGGGTTTCGGCGCTGGTGGCGAGGCGAATCAGGTTCCGATGGGCCTCTTCGGAGACGGCCTGAGGGTCCTCCATGACCAACAGGGTGTCGGCGGGCAGGTATTCGAAGAACGAGGCCAAGCGCGCATGGAAGGCTGGCATCAGCGCCTCGATGCCGAAGAAGTCGAGCCCTTGTTCGATCTGCTCGATGAGGACCCGCGTCTTCGACGAGGGCTGATCGACGGCGTCTGCCGCGGCCATGATCGCTTCGCGGGGATTCGCCCCCGGGGAGACCAACGTCTCCTTGACGGGATGCAGGTGAAGCCGCTCGAGCGGTCGCAGGGTACGCTGGGTGACGGGATCGTAGCTACGCAGGGATTCGAGGTCGTCGCCGAAGAACTCGAGCCGGATGGGATGCCGGTAAAGAGGAGGAAAGACGTCGACCACCGCCCCGCGCACGGCAAAGGTCCCGGGATCCTCGACCAGGGGCGCGCGGCCGTAGCCGGCGTGGAGGAGGTCATCAACCAGCGCGTCCCGATCGCAGGCGGTGCCCACGTCCAGCACGCGGCTGCGCAGAGCCAGCACCTCCGGAGGTAGCACCCGACGAAACAGCGCCCCGGCAGACGCGACGAGGGCCGCCGGCGTGAGCCCCGCCATCAGGCGGTAGCTCAACGCCAGCCGGCGCATGATCGTGCGCCGATCCGGTTGCATCTCGGCGTAGGGCGACGCCTCGAGCGCGGGCAGGGTCGCCACCTGGGCGGTCCAGAGGTCCTCCGGCGCGTGGCTGTCGTCGGATTCGGGACCCAGAAAGAACCCGAGCTCGGCGGCCCGCGCCTCGGCGGCGTCTTCGTTCGCGGTCACGTAGAGCAAGGGTGCAGCTCCGCCCGACCACCGCGAGCGCGCCTCGGCGGCCAAGGCTGCGCCCAGGCCTCCTACGGCGCCGACCACCTGCACGTGCCGGCCTGCCGTCGTGGCGGCCTGCGCGAAGGCGGCCAAAAGGTCGCGAACGCGCGCCCCCGGGTTCGGGGCGAGGTCATCGCCGCGTGGATCGAAGCCCATGTGTGGCCCGAGTGCCTGCCAGCGCCTCGCTGTGCTGTCAAGCCGCCCGGGGAAGGTGGAGCCGTGCCGCGAGGGACGTTGACCAAACACCGCAAAGGGGTCTATCGTTTCCAGTCTGTTGGTGCGGAACTCGCCGCGCCCCGCCTTTTTCGGAGGAGATCATGATGCGTGCCCCCCGTCGTTTGTCACTGGCTGTCCTCTCTCTTGCGATGGCGCTGGGTGGCGCCAGCTGCGCGAAGAAGGGCGGTCCCGTCTCGGTGACGCGGGTCGACCCGGAAACCGGCACCACGGGCGGAGGCGATCAGGTCACCATCAAGGGCGCGGGCTTCGAGCCCGGAACCACCACAGCAGATGTGCGCTTCGGTCGAAAGCGCGCCGAAGGGGTGGTCATCGCGTCGACCACCGACATCAACGTGACCACGCCGAGCAGCGAACGTGGTCCTGTCGACGTCACGGTGATTCTCAACGACGGCACGGCGTTCACCATCCCCAACGGCTTCCGTTACGTCGAGCCGCAAGACTCCGCAAAGGTGCGCGAGGCCTACCTCAAGACCGAAGGCAAGTGAGGCCAAGTTCGACCCGCGCAGGGCCGGCTCGACCGGTCCGCGCGGCCTGCGCAGGCCCGCGTGCGCTTTAGCTGCGAAACGAGACCCGGAAGAGCTGCTGGCCCATGAGCAGCAGGCTCCCGGAGGGAATGACGCGCTCACCTTCGATGCGGATGAACGTGCCGTTCGACGAGCCGAGGTCCTGCAGGTACACCATGCCGTCGCGCACGGAGATGCGCGCGTGCGTGGCTGACACGTAACCGTCTTCTGGAAAGAGGATGTCTCCGCGCTCACGGCCAAGCACGATCGACTCCTCGAAGATGGGGAACGCAGGGCCGTCCACGTCGCGTCCCACAATCACGGAGATCCGTCCCCAGTACCCGGGATTCGGGGTGCCGATGACCTCAGTGCCATCCTCGAGCGGCTCAGGTGGAGCGATGACGTCGAAGCGCAGCAGCTCTTGGCCGATCCGGAAGATGCTGCCTGAATCGAGCGCTTCTTCCTCGGCGAGCTTCACGAAGACACCGTTGAGGCTCTTCAGGTCGCGTACCACCAACCCACTCGTCTGAAGCGAGAACTCCGCGTGCCGCGGCGAAAGGTAGGGGTCTGCATCGAAAAGGGAGCCCTGGCCCCGCCCGATGAGATTGTCACCCTCGGAGATCGTATGCTGACCACCTTCCGAACCGTCGGGGCGGATCAGGGTCAAATGCCCTTGCGGCACGCTCTTCGGGGGTGTTGCGATATAGAGGGTCCGCGCGACCGCAGCGGCGGCCGCAGGCTTCGCCTCGGGGCTTGGCCCCGGGTTCGAGGGGGCCCTTAGCCGAAAGCCGCAGCGGCCACAGAACGCGTTCGAGCTTTGGATGGGGGCGCTGCACTTCGGGCAGGCGTGACCCGCTGCGGTCTGGGCATCGTTGCTCGGGGTGACCGCCACCGCCTGGGCCCCCGAAAGCGCCGCAGGCGCCGGCGCAAAAACAGGCTCGGGCCGTGGCGCAGGCGTTTTGGGTTCGGCGGCCGGCAGCGGCGCTACCGCAGGGCTCGGCGTTTGTGCGGCTGGCGAAAACGGCGAGGCGGCTGGCGAGGTGACACCCAGGGGGGAGGCCGAAAGGCTGGTCCCCTTGCCCGTGGGGATCGGCGGCCCCCCTGCCGGCGCGGGAGCCAGGGGGGGCGGCGTGTAGCCGCGGGCGATGGGCGCGCTCAGCGAGGGGCGTCCCCCGCTGACCAAACTGCCTGCCGCGGTTCTCGTGGGTGCCAGCGGGGCAGGGGCGGCCGCCGGCGCTACGGCGGAGGCGCCGGTGCTCCTCGGTGGCAACTTGGCACCGCATCCCAAGCAGAACTTGTAGTGGTCCTGGTTTTCTTTGCTGCAGCTTGGGCAGACGATCACGACATGCTCCCGGGAGCGAACGTTGAGTGAGACCTTATCACATCAAGGGCGAATGAACCTGCCACCTACGATATCTCCACGCGCAGCAGCTGCTGACCGATGAAGACATAGTCACCATGGTGCAGGAGCATCTCGTCGGCAATGCGCGTGAACGTGCCGTTCTTCGAGCCCATGTCGCGCAGAGTGAAGCCCCCTTCCGCGTCGATCGAGAGCTCCGTGTGAATGCCGGAGATGAACGGGTCATCGGGGAAGTTCACGTCGCAATTTTCGCGGCCAATCGTCAACTTGTCTTCGCGCGCTCGATAGATGAGGCCAATGTCACCGCCTCGTAGGCGCTGAATGAGCTTCATTTTCGAGGCGCGGCGGGGGCTTGCGTAGAAGTACGTTCCCTCGGCGTCGGGCTGCGGGCCCATGTCGGGGGCCACCGCTTCTATCTCCAAGAGCTGCTCGCCTACCAGGAACACCGAGCCGGAATCGAGGTGGGTCGGCTGCTTGATCCGCATGAACACCCCATTCACCGATTCTTCGTCCCGCACGAAGAGCTTGTCGTCCTTGTAATAGAAGTTCGCGTGCCGAGGAGACAGCAAGGGATCGTCCGGGAAAAGAATGTCTCCTTCCTCGCGCCCCGCGACGTGTTCCGTGCCGCTCAGCTGGTACGAAACTCCATCGGGGATCTCACCGCGCACCAAGATCAACTTGGCGCGGCCGGGGACCTGCACACCCGAAAAGAACATCGTTTTGCCCCCGGAAGCCATCTGGGGTGCGGGCCCGGCAAGGGCAACGTCGTCCATCCGGTTGCCGCATTGACCGCAAAAACGATCGGCGCCCGGCACTTGGTGAGAGCAGTTGGGACAGATCTTCACTGACATGGGTGACACTCCCCCGTTTCCGCTGGGCTTTGCCGCAGACGAGCTGTTTCCTACGCTTAGACCCTGACGCTCGGCCACGCCGGCCAGGAGCTCCAGAGCCTCTCCGCAGTGGTTGCACGTGGTGACGCCCAGGTCCAACAGGGCATCACACGCGGGGCAAACCAAGCCGATCAACATTCTTTCCCTCGGATTTTCCACCGGAATCGCGGGGTGTCAATAGTGGACGCCGCGGCGCGTTCCGGGCGTAGGGGTCCCCGGCGGGGCGTTTGGCTGTCCTGCCAGCACCCTCCGGGCCTCACGGGCAACCTCGTCGCGAGGGGACGCGACGAAGGCGCGTACAAAGGCGTTGCGCCTACTTGTCGCAGCGAGACCGGAGGAAATTCAACACCGCCGACTTTACGCCGTCGGGCATTTTCACGGCGAAACACTCCCGGGAGACCTCGGAGGTGCGCCGGTACGTCTCGAAGAACGTCACGCATTCAGGGCAAGCCTCCAAGTGGTTTCTGAAATGCGCACTCTCTTCGTCGGGCAAAGCCCCATCCAGGTAATCGAGGGCGTAATCGACGACCTGTCTACAGCCGAGCGACGAGGCAGACTTACAGTGAGACACTTTGAAAAAATATAACCGATTGGCTGCCCGGGAACATAGCCTTGCCGCGCATCGCGTTCCCGCTGCTTTGCGAGGCACCTTCTAGGATTCCAGTACGCCCCGACGGTTTCATCGTCGTCACGGGAAAATCCCCCGGCGGCGAAGGCACAGCGCGGGCCCGTTCGCTTGACTTTTCGGCAGGTCGGGCGGCAAATGCCGGCTAGGCTTTCGTCCAGGTGCAGCAGAGAACGGACCAACACGAGCTGACCCCGGCTGATTTCGAGTCGGAGACCCCGGCGCGGGCGTGGGCTAGCCGGCCCCTGGCGCGTGCGCGGGCGTGCTGGCCGGGAGCGCTGCGTGCGACCTTCCCTGAGTTCGGGGCCCTGTCCGTGAGCCCATGCGGCTTGGCGCTGCTCGAGCGACAGAGCACGGCGGGCATTGGTTCGTGCGAATCTTTCTCGCTGTGGCGGCAAGGGCGCTGCGGCCGCCTCGACATCGACGCTCGCTTCGCCGTGGCCGCGAGCGCGCTTTTGCTGGGCCTTTCCCCCGGCTTTTCGCTGGCCCGGAGGCTGTCGCCGGGTGAGCGGGGCGTGTTCTGTGGACTCATTGCCGCCACCTTGGACCAGGTAGGGGCTCCGCTCGAGGTCGAGGCGGAGGTGCCTGACGCCGTTCCCCTGCGGCTCGACGTTCAGGTCGAGTTCGATCTTCGGCTCACGCCCTCCGCTGGCGCCCCGATCGTGGGCTGGGGACGCGCCTTTTTCCCCTCGAGCTGGACCGAGGGGGCCTCAGTCTGGTGGCCTTCCTTGGCCCGCGTGCCCTTCCCCGTGGCCATCGAGGCGGCGCGATGTCAGGTTGACCGTGAGGCCTGGGCAAGCCTTGCACCTGGTGATGCCCTCGTCTTCGATGGGTATCCCGCGCCGACCTCTACGGCGCCCCAGGAGGTGCGGCTGAGCCTGGGGCCCTTCGAGGCGGCTGCCACGCTCCTCGGTGAGGACTTATCGCTCGCGGGCGGATTTTCGCCTGCGGCGCTTTCCGTGGCGTTCTCGGCGGCAGGATTCATGGGGCCGATTGCCAGTTCCGACCCGACGTGGAAAGGTAGCGCGAGCATGAGCCGCACCGTCGAGATGGGTCCCGCTTCGTCGACTTTGGCAACGCCCGAAACGGCCTCGCCTGCGCTGGCGCAAGCTCTGGCCAGCACACCGGTCGAGGTGGTCGCCGAGCTTGGCCGTTTTGCTCTCACGGGCGCCGAACTGGCTGGTCTCGAAGGCGGTCAGGTGCTGACCCTCGGCGGCGCCTCACGGGGCGAAGTGACGCTGGCGGTGGCGGGTCGGCCCGTGGCCAAAGGAGTGTTGGTGAACGTCGACGGAGCGTTCGGTGTACGTGTGACCGAGCGGCTCTGAGCACGCGCTCCTCACGTCGCCGCGTCTCGAGGTGGCTGCCTTCCTGTCAGGGGAGGGCCACGCTCTGCAGATCGGCTTCTTCCGCCGCTGCGGACCGTAGGCCATCGATGAGCATCGCCGCGCGCTTCCATCCCGGTGCGGTTGCCAACAAGCGGGACTGAAGGGCATTCCACCGAGCTGCGTCCGACTTCATGCTGCTCACGCGGGCCACGGTGGCTTCCAGTGCGGCAGAGGACAGGTCGCGAAAGAAAAAGGCGTTGCCGGTGCGGGAGAGTGCATCCCACTCGACCAGCGTATCGGCGGCGGACGAGCGCTCGGAAAGCAACGGCAGCGCGCCATATCTGAGGGCACGACCCGCCTCACGCCCGGTGACGTCCTGCTCGTCGAGCAACCACCACGCATCGCAAGCCGCCAGCATGAGCCGGTAGTCTTCTTCGGTCGGCTCTTGAAGCAAGGCAATCTTGGTAGGGTGCTCGATGGCAAACACGGCCGCCCTCTCGACGAGCGCCCGGTCTCCCGCGGCAGGCAGGACGACCACCACGTCCCGGCGGCCGATGCCCTCGAGAGCGCCGATCAGCGCCGCGCCCCCGGTCCCTTCGAGACGGGGCCCCGTACCCAACAAAGGAACGCGAGGATCTGCCGTTAGGGACAGCCGCTTGAGCAGCGCCTTGCGGGATTCCAATCGGCCGGCCGGATTGGCTGCATCGAAGGGCGCCGGCAGCGCCGGATCATTCGCCGGATCGAAGGGAGGCTCGTCGGCGCCGAAAGGAACGGCCACGATGGGTTCGTCAGAGGGGCGAACCGACAGATCAGCGGAAGCTTCCAGGTGCTTGGCCGCGCTCCGGGTGGGCGCGATGACCGCCTGAGCCGCCGCGGCTCCGAATGCCGCCAAAGCGGCGTTGTCGCCGGGCGCCAGTCCCACCTGCTTTGCCTGGAGGGCGTCGAAGCGCAGGGAGGACTCACCCTGAGGCAGAACGAAAAGCTTTGCAGCGGCCCCACACCGGGCGAGCGCAACCACCGACGCTTCGTCCCAGCCTACCACCACCTCGGGCTTGAGGAGACCGTCCTGGGTCAGGGAGGCCACGGCCCCCCCGAGATACACGGCCGCTTCGGCGGTGTTGGCCGGCGCAGCCTCGAGGACGAGCAGTTGGGGATCTGAGGCCGAAAATTGACCCTCGAAGAGACCGAATTCCTGGGGCCCTTCAGAGGTTTCCACCCGGGCCTTGCGCAGCCGGCGTGCCAAGCCGGGGATCCGGCCTGCGTCCTCGCTCGTGGCGAGGGTCAAAATCGTCACGCGATGCTTGAGCTCGATGAGCCCCCGCGCGAGACCACGGACACTTTTTGCGGCTTCGCCGCGCCCGAGGGGCGCAACGGAATCAGAGACGAACAGGTATTCGGACATCGGTTATGGTTCGGATAGGAGGGAGCTGCATCATTCCCAGACCGAGCCGACAAAAGCAACGGGGGGTTCGCGATTCCCCGGCGAACCCCCCTGGAGTTGACGTCACTCGTTGGCGCCGCGCTCGTCTTCCTCCCCCGGGAACTCGTTCACCGAGGGGTACTTCATGATCTCTTTTCGCGAGATCTTCCAAGCCTTTTGCACGATCCAGGACAGCGAACGATCTTGTCGCGCTGCTTCCTCCTGGATCTCCTTCAACATCTCTTCAGGGAAGTAGAGACTTTGTTTCCTCTTGTCGGACCCGGCCATAGAGCTCCCCTCAGTATTGATCAACGTATCGTACGCTCGCACACATTTAGTCACCGAATTGACGGGATGTCAAGCCGCTGGCGCGATTGCACATGTTTAGGGTACCCCGCCCCCGAAGGTGCGCGCTAAGATACGTCACCCCAAAATCCAGCTGCACCCTGCCAGGGCCTAGCGACTGGACCGACGAGACACGACCAAGACATCTGCAACTTCGCCCTGGAAGACGGGCGGCGAACGCAAGGGGAGACCATGGAAGGGACGCAGCTCAAGAAGAAAGATCTCAAGAAGTTCCGCGAGATTCTCGAAACGCGGCGCAAAGAGATCCTGAAAACGGCGCAGCGCACGCTCAACGAGGACATGGCCCTCGATGCGGACGACTTGGCGGACGAGATGGATCTGGCGTCCTCGGAGTACCTCCACGCCTTCAACTTTCGACTCCGGGGGCGCGAAAAGCACTACCTGAGCAAAATCGACAAGGCCATCGAGCGCATCGACAACGGAACGTTCGGCATCTGCGAGGAGTGCGGCGAGGCCATTTCGCCCAAACGGCTCGAGGCCCGGTTGGAAACCACCCTTTGCATCCGGTGCAAGGAAGACCAAGAGCGGCAGGAGAAGGCCTACGGCTGATCCGCAGGGTGCCTCCCTCAGGGGAGCCGCCACCGGCCACGCGCGCGCCGCCCCCGGGGCATTCCGCCTTCTAAGGGCCGGGCTCGGTTCGTTCGTGCTGCTGGCGGTCCTTTCGGGGTGGGGGGCTGGGTGTTCGGGGGTGTTCGCCCGACCGGGAACCGTGTCTCTCTCGTTCGGAGGTCACGCCCAAGGAAGCCTTTTGTCGGGTTTCGAGCTGCCGGTCGAAGGCCCCGGTTACGCCGTGCCCGAGGCGTGGCGCCGCCGGAGGGCGCTTTACGCCACCGAGCAGCTGGGCGGGGCGCTGCTTCGGGCGCTTGCCTTGGTCGAACGGCTGCATCCGGGTGCGGTCGCCCCCCTCGGGGACCTGTCTCGCCGAGGGGGAGGCAAAGCGCCTGGCCATGCTTCGCACCGCAGTGGTCGCGACGTGGACATCTTTTTCTACACGGTGGACGGGCAGGGGCGTCCTCTGCCGCCAGGCCGGGCGATGTTGAAATTCGGCCGCACCGGCCGGGCAATCGCCTGGTCACCGGCGCTGGGCGAACGTCGCCCCTCGGGGCCCGTGCCCGAGGCCTACTTCGATGGCGTGCGCACGTGGGCTCTGTTGCGCGCTTTGTTCACAGACCCAGCGATCCAGGTTCAGTGGGTTTTCATGCAAAGGGACCTTGCGCGCGCCGTGCTCGCGCAGGCGAGCCGGGAGGGCGACGCACCCGACCTGCTGGCCCGCGCCGAGGCGCTCCTGCGCCAGCCCGGCGATTCGGCGCCCCACGACGATCACATGCACGTGCGGGTCTACTGTGACCCGGCCGAGCGAACTTTTGGGTGCGCCGACCAGGGGCCGGTGCGCTGGCTGAAGAAACACTGGAAGTATTTGCCCGCCGGAACGGGGCCCCTCGTACCGGAGGTCCCCTTGGCCTCCGCGGCTCCGTTGCGCTGAATCGGCCCGCGCGCCCGGGCCATCGCTCGCGACGCCGAGCCGCCCCGCAGACCTTCGGCCCTCGCCCTGCGCAGGCCCCTTTTCACCGCGGGCGTGGTGGGGAGCCACATGTCCTCGGCGGCGCGGGCGACGGCTGCCTGCTGGCCGCGGGCGCCGCTGCGTCGGTGAGAGGGCCGCGGGCGCCGCTGCGGTGAGAGGGCCGCGGGAGTGGGCCCGGCCGTGTGGGCGGTCGGGCGCATGATCCCACAGGGCGTCACCTGAACAAATATCGCGCTATTTTTCCGTTGAGTCGATTCTATTCAGTGGAGTACATTCAATCTCACCCAATGAAACGATCTCTGCAGATCGAGCTCCAGGAAACGCTGCCGAAACCCGCCGTCGCGCGGGTTTCGCCCGTTCTCGACGAGCCCGAATTGCAGGAGATCGAGCGGACGTGGCCGAACGGGCTTTCGTCCCGGCAGCTGGTGGACGTTTTCGAGTCCCGCGGCGTCCGGTTCTCGGAGGCCACGCTGCGCAAGTACGTTCAGCTTGGTTTGTTGCCGCGGTCCACGCGCATCGGGCGCAAGGGCAAACACAAGGGTTCTTTGGGCATCTATCCGCCGAACGTCGTTCGCCGCGTGAACGTGGTGAAGAAGATGATGGCGGACAACCACACGATCGAAGAGATCCAGCGGGCGTTCGTCCGCTTCAAGGACGAGATCGACGCCGTAGAGATGGGCCTGCGTGCGCTCATCGCCGGCATGGAGCGGGAAGCCCGCGACGCGAACCTGTCGGCCTCCCGCCGGCAGGCGCTCGAAAAAGAGATTCACGAGGCACGGAAAGCGGCGGCCGACCTGGTCCGCCGGATCGCGGACCTCGAGCAGAGATTGTCAATGCCGGAGGAGGACTCTGGCCCTGCTGTCGGGGGCGGGACTGATTTGTTTTGAGCGGTGCCTGACTACCGCTCGAAAAGGTGAACAGCGATATGGGAGAGGTCACGGTGAACGCCAAAACGGGGGATTCCAGAGTGCAGCTCAAGGTTTATACGGAGCCGGACGATGCCACTCCGCAACCGGAGGTGGCACGCTTGCGAAGGAAAGTTCGGCCAGACGACGACGGACGGGTTCGTTCACGAACCATCGCCCGCCGCTACCTGACCAAAGAAGAAAAGATTCTGTCGGAGACTCTCCCCTATCCCGACGAGGTGGAGCGGCCGGCCACGCGGCAAGAGTGCTTGACGATGCCGCGGCCCTGCCCGTTCGTGAGCTGCGCGCACCACCTCTATTTGGATGTCAATCCGGAGAGCGGCGCCATCAAGCTCAACTTCCCCCACCTCGAGGTTTGGGAGATGCCGGAGACCTGCGCGCTCGACGTGGCCGACCGTGGAGGCACCACGTTGGAGGAGGTGGGGGCCATCATGAACCTCACGCGGGAGCGCATTCGTCAGGTGGAGGTGCGCGGGCTCCAGAAGCTGCGTCATCACAAGGACGTCGAGCTGGATCTGCCGCCCGAGCGGCCCTGACCTTCGCACGTGACCGTCCCGTAACGCCGCTATCCGCAGCTTGGGCATGGCCCTGCGCGGAGGCGGCGTCGTTCGTTTCGCGCACCTGGGCGCGCCGGCCGCCTCGAACCTGGCTGGCAGATTAGGCATCATACCCCTCATGGCGATTTCTCCTTTGGACCAGATCGACGCGCAGCTTGCGCAGCGGCTACTCGCGGCCGCGCTGGAAGGCGGCGCCGCGTACGCTGACCTTTACTTCGAGTACGCAGCGGGCGCGCACTTCGGCTTCGAAGACGAGCAGGTCAAGAGCGTGGGCAAGGGGGTCACGCTGGGCCTCGGGGTGCGTGCCCTCAAGGGTGACGCCACCGGGTATGCCTACACGGAAGAGCTCGCTGAAGACCGCATGCTCGAGGCGGCGCGGACGGCCGGGCGCATCGCGGCTTCTGGGGGCGCACCCACCCCCGCGGCCCTCGAAACGCTCTCGACCAGCAACCTCTACAGTGTGGCGGAGGCGCCCTGGGAGCGCAGTGGCGCCGAAAAGGTCGAGTTGCTTCGTCGGGCCGACCGCGCCGCGCGCGCCTACGACCCTCGCATCGTGCGGGTCGAAGTGGGCCTCGGCGAGAGCCTCAAGGATGTTTTGGTGGTCACTTCGGATGGCCGCATGGCCCGCGACTTTCAGCCCATGGTGCGATTTACGGTGGGGGCCGTGGCCGAGGCGGACGGCAAGCGGCAAACGGGGCGCTCAGCCGGGGCCAGCCGCCGCGGAATGGAGCAGTTCTCGCTGGCCGGTGAGAGTCCTGAAGAGCACGGTCGTGAGGCTGCCCGGCTCGCAATCGCCATGCTGAACGCCGAAGAGGCTCCGGCGGGACCCATGGAGGTGGTGCTGGGCCCCGGCGAATCTGGCATTTTGCTGCACGAAGCGGTGGGGCATGGCCTCGAGGCGGACTTCAACCGCAAAAAGACCTCGAACTACACGGACCACGTGGGAAAGCAGGTGGCTTCCTCCTTGTGCACGGTGGTGGACGACGGCACCCTGCAAAACGCACGGGGCTCGATCAACGTGGACGACGAGGGAAACCCTGGACGCCGAAACGTCTTGATAGAGAACGGTATCCTCGTGGGGTACATGCAGGACCGCATCTCGGCGCGCCACTTCGGGACGCAAGCCTCGGGCAATGGGCGGCGGGAGAGCTTTCGCCACGAGCCGCTGCCGCGCATGACGAACACCCTGATGTTGGCGGGGCAGGAGTCTCCCGAGGACATCGTGAAGTCGGTCAAGCGGGGCGTGTACGCGAAGAACTTTTCGGGCGGCCAGGTCAACATCTCGAACGGAGACTTTGTGTTTTCGCTCACCGAAAGCTACCTCATCGAGGACGGCAAACTTACAGCCCCTCTCAAGGGCGTGAACTTGATCGGAAACGGCCCTGAGGTGCTCCGCAAGGTGGTGATGGTCGGAAACGATTTTCAACTTTCGGGCGGCACGTGGACCTGCGGCAAAGATGGGCAAAGCGTCCCCGTGGGCATTGGCAACCCCACGATCAAGATCTCGGAGATCACGGTGGGAGGGACCAAGGCATGAGCTTGCGGGCAGCGAATGACGAGGGCGCCCGGCGGCTTCCCGACCCGCAGGCTTGCCAGCGAGCGGCCGAGCAGATGCTTGGCTATGCGCTCAAAGCGGGGGCGGAGGGGGCGGAGGTGCTGGTGCGGGACGGTGCAGAGCTCGAGGTGCGGTTACGCCTGGGTGAACCCGAACTCATCAAGGAGGCGGGCAGCCGTGCCTTGGGGCTGCGGGTGCTCAAGGACGGCCGCCCGGCGGTGACCTACACCTCGGACTTTTCGGACGCGGGGCTCGAGCGGCTGGCCCGCGAAACGGTCGAACTGGCGGCGCTTGCCGAGCCGGATGTGTTTGCAGCCCTCCCTGCGCCCGAGCTGATGGCCCGCCAGGTGCCGGACCTCGCACTGTGGGACGACGAGGTGCCCCGGTTGACGGTCGAAGACGCGATTGCGTGGACGACACGGGGGGAGGCGGCGGCCCGGGCCTTCGATCCGCGGATCACGAACTCGGATGGCGCTTCGTTGTCTCGGGTCGTGGGGGCCACCGCGTTTGCCTCGTCCGCGGGATTTTCGGGGGGATATCGGGGCAGCTACGTGTCCCTTGTCGTGCAGCCCATCGCAGACGATGAAGGGGGCAAAAAGCGCAACGGCAGTTGGTGGACCGGGGGGCGTTTCGTGGCGAGTCTCGAATCGCCCGAATCGGTGGGCGAAACCGCGGCGCGACGGACCCTGGCGCAGCTCGGGGCGCAGAAGGTGGCAACTTGTCAGGTGCCCGTGATTTTCCCCCCGGAAGCGGGCCGGTCGCTCCTCGGCAAGCTCGCCGGGGTGACCTCGGGGGGGGCGGTCTGGCGGCGCAGCTCGTATTTGGCCGATCGCGAAGGCACCGAGGTGGCGTCCTCGCTGGTCAACATCGCTGACGATCCGCTGATTCCCGGTGCGCCAGGCTCGCGTCCCTTCGATGGCGAGGGCCTTGCTAGCCGCGTGAACGTGCTCGTCGACGGCGGGATCCTGCGCACCTTTCTCTGCGATACGTATGCGGCTCGTAAGCTGAACCGCGTGTCGACGGGCTCGGCGGGGCGGGGCGTGGGTGGCGGGCCGCACGTCTCGACGTCGAACCTCATCATGCGACCAGGCGGCACACCCCGGGAGACGATCGAGCGGGTGCCCGAGGGCTTTTATGTCACGCACCTCATGGGGTTCGGGTTCAGTGGCGTCACGGGCGACTTTTCCCAGGGGGCCTCGGGCTTCTGGGTCAAGAACGGCGAGCGGACGATGCCGGTGAGCGAGGTCACGATCTCGGCGAACTTCGACGACCTGTGGAAGAACGTGGATGCGGTGGCGGACGACCTCGACACACGCTCTTCGACTCAGGTACCCACCTTCCGTGTTTCGCACATGACGGTGGCGGGGCGGTAGAGCGCTCGTGCTCGAGCTGGGCATCGTGAGCGGGGTGCTCCTCATCGGAGCCCTCATCGCGTTGGTTCCTGCGGACCCGCTGCTCTTCTTGGGAGCGAGTGGCATCGTGCTGGGGCTCGTGGGCGGGCTGCCCGCGGCGGCGCTCTATCACGGCAAGCTTTACCTGGCCTTGAAGGCCACGGGGAGCGTGCCCCGCTGGTGGTGGGTATCGCCGGTCAAGTACCACGATCAGATCGACGAGCAGGCCGAGGAGGGCTTTCGGTGGTCCTTCAGAGTAGGTGCGGCAGGCTTCGGGCTGATCGTGCTGGGGTGCGTGATGGCCGCGGCGGCCCTGTGGAAGCTGCAGATCGCTGGCGAGGGCTAGCGCCAGGGCCCTTCCGTTTTCGCTTGCGCATTTGATTAACCCTGGTTAACTATCAACCCGTGGCAAGTAACGGGGACGAGATTCATGCAGCCATCGCGGGGCTGCAGCGCCTGGCGGAGGCGTTCGGGGTGCGGCGGGCGCAGCTGGCGGCTGAGGTGGGGTTGACGGATCACCAGTGGGGGGTTCTCGAGGAGATCGCCACCGAGCATTTCATGCCCAGCATGTTTGCGCGGAGGCGCCACAGTTCGGCCGCTGCGGTGTCGAAGACGTTGAGGCAGTTGCACGAAAAGGGGTTGATCGCGGCGCAGGTCGCAAAGGGGGATGCCCGGCAACGGGCGTACGGGTTGACACCCACGGGGGTGCAGGTCATGAGCCGGCTTCGCAAGAGCCGGCAAAAAGCCATTGCCGACATTTGGGCCGACCTCGACGGCCACGAGCTGAAAACCTTTTCGCGATTCTCCCAACAGTTGGCGGATCGCCTGGAACGTTATGCGGAGCGAATTGGGAACGAGGAACAAAATGGGAAAGACGCTGTACGAAAAAGTGTTTGAACGGCACACGGTGGCCCGGTTGCCTTCGGGGCAATACCAGCTGCTCATGGGGTTGCACCTCATCCACGAGGTCACCTCGCCCCAGGCATTCAGCATGATTGAGGAGCGGGGCCTGAAGGTGCTTTATCCGAATCGCACCTTCGCCACGGTCGACCACATCGTGCCCACCACCAGCCAGCTGCGGCCGTTTTCCGACTCCCTCGCCGAGCAGATGATGGTGCATCTCGAGCGTAACGTGACGAAGCACGGCATCCGGTTCTTTGCGCCCGAGCGTCACGAGCAGGGCATCGTGCACGTGGTGGGACCCGAGCAAGGGCTCACTCAGCCGGGCATGACCATCTGCTGCGGCGATTCTCACACGTCCACGCACGGCGCCTTCGGCGCGATTGCGTTTGGCATCGGCACCTCACAGGTGCGCGACGTGCTGGCCACGCAGACCCTGGCCATGGGCAAGCTGAAGGTGCGCCGGATCGAAGTGAACGGCAAGTTGCGTCCGGGTGTGTATGCCAAGGATGTGGTGCTGTTTCTCATCAACAAGCTGGGCGTCAAAGGGGGCGTAGGCTACGCCTACGAATACGCCGGCGACGTGTTCGACAGCTTCACCATGGACGAGCGGATGACGGTCTGCAACATGGCGATCGAGGGCGGGGCGCGCTGCGGGTATGTGAATCCCGACGAAACCACCTACGCGTATTTGAAGGGGCGGCCGTTCGCTCCCAAGGGCGAAGCCTGGGACAAAGCGGTGGCCGATTGGAGCTCGCTGCGCAGCGATCCCGATGCGGTGTACGACGACGTCGTGACGTTCGATGCCGCCGAGATCGAACCGATGGTGACCTGGGGTATCACTCCGGCGCAGTCGGTGGGAGTCAAGGAAGCCGTGCCGGCGCCCGAGGCCTTTGCGTCCGACGAGCTCGAGACGGTCAGGGAGGCGTACCAATACATGTCGCTCGAGGCGGGGCAGGCGATCGCCGGCACCAAGGTGAACGTGGCGTTCATTGGCTCGTGCACGAACGGTCGCCTCAGCGACTTCGAGGAGGTCGTTCGCCTGCTGCAAAAGGGAAACTTCAAGGTGGCACCGGGGGTGCGGGCGCTCGTCGTCCCGGGCTCACAGAGCGTGCAGGCGGAAATGGTGAAGCGAGGCTACGACAAGCTCTTTACCGAGGCGGGGTTCGAGTTTCGCGAGGCAGGATGCTCGATGTGTCTCGCCATGAACCCGGACAAGTTGAAGGGGCGGGAGGTCTGCGCCTCGTCGTCGAACCGTAACTTCAAGGGACGGCAGGGCTCGCCGACGGGACGAACCTTGCTCATGAGCCCGGCCATGGTGGCGGCGGCCGCCATCAAGGGCGAAGTCACCGACGCCCGGGATTTGTTCGCCATCGCATGACGGGGAGAGATCGAAAATGAACGACGTAAAGCGAGAAAAAGTGAACGGGCGCGGCATTCCCTTGCGCGGCAACGACATCGACACCGATCGCATCATCCCAGCGCGCTTTTTGCGCACGGTGACCTTCGAGGGACTCGGGGACCACGCCTTCGAGGACGACCGCGCCCAGCTGGCAGCTGCGGGAAAGTCGCATGCGTTCGACGAGCCGCGCTTTGCCGAAGGGCAGGTGTTGCTCGTGAACAAAAACTTCGGCTGTGGCTCGTCGCGCGAGCACGCTCCGCAGGCGATCATGCGCTGGGGTCAGGGGATCAAGGTGGTCATCGGCGAGAGCTTCGCGGAGATCTTCTACGGCAACTGCATCGCCCTCGGCGTGCCGTGCCCCACCGTGAGTGAGGAAACGATCGAGACATTGATGGCTGCCGTGGAGGCAGACCCCTCGGTGGTTTTGTCGGTGAACCTGCTCGACAAGACCATCACCTGCGGGACCCGGACCTTCCCGTTCGAGATGCCCGAGGGACCGCGACAGCAGTTCATCGAGGGGCGCTGGGACTCGTCGGCGGAGTTGCTGGCCAACGGCAAGGCGATCGAGGCTACGGCCGCGAAGCTCCCGTACTTCAGCGATTTTGCGTAGCCGGAAGGCGCTAGAAGCCGGACGGGCCGTCGCAGGGGGCGGCCCGTCGTTCTGCGTGCTGGCTCCCTCATGATAGGTGGGGGCTTGTAGGTCTGGGGTTGACGTCCGTGGCTGGCGAAAGATTTCGCCTGGCTCTGCCGAACGTCTAGCTGGCCCTCGAGGGGCCGACCCGCAGATCGCGAACGACTCATGTGCCCTGACGTCCTCGCCCCGAAGGCTCCCGCGAGATGAAGCGCCCAGCCGATCTCCCGGCTCCGGCGGCGGCTATCTGCGAGAGCCGGGCCTACCATCTGGTCGAAGAAGTTCAGTCGCACGGGGTGTTGTTGGCTCTTGAAGAGGGCTCACTCGCGATCTGCCGTGCTCCTGCGAATCTCGAGACCCACTTGGGCGTTCCCGTGCAGGACGTGCTGGGGCGCCCACTCGGTGACTTCGTCAGTCCTGAGAGCCTGACCCGGGTGAAGGACGCCACCCAAGGACGCCACCTGCAACGGCCCTTGATGGGCCTGTTCCGTGTGGAGTGGCGTGCGCCGGGGAGATCTCCCCTGGGGCTCGACGCCATCCTTTACCGCAGCGGCGCGTGGTGGTGCCTCGAGCTCGAATCGCCGTCGATCGGCGCGCAGGATCTTTCGAGCCTTTGGGCGGACCTGGTCAGAGAGCTCGACGAGCTGGCTCATTTCGAGGGTCCCACGGAGACCTTCTCGACGCACGTCTGTGACCGGCTTCGCGCTTTGACAGGCTTCGACCGTGTCTACTTCTGCGAGTTCGACGAAGACGGACATGGCTTCGTCTCGGCGGAGTCACGTAACGGCGAGCTTCCCTCGCTGCTTGCGCACCACTTTCCGAAAACGGATCTACCGCAGCGGGTGCGGGCGCTCTACCTCGAAAATCAAGCACGTTTTCTACCCGATGTGAACGCGCCCGCCGTGCCCCTTTTGACCTGGGAGGGCGCTGCGAGAGGGCCCATGGACCTGCGCCTGTCCATGTGCCGGAAGGTCGCAGACACCCATCTGCAGTACGTGAGAAACATGGGCGTGACTGCCACGGCGTCGTTCTCAGTGGCTCACGACGGGGAGCTCGAGGCCCTGTTCGGTGGGCACGCATCGCACCCCCATTACCTGAGTTACCGGCAGCTCGTGATTTGTAAGCAGCTCGTTGCGGCTTATCGAAGCCGCATCGACTACCTGCGTGTGCGGGATATTCACGACGTCATGACCCGCAACGACGAGCTGATCAAGAGCCTTTCCCGCAGGCTCCTCAACAGCGGAGACCACATCGGTCAGTTCGTGGCGAAGTCACGTGCCGATCTGCTCAGTCTATTTCAGGCAGACGACCTCGTCATCCGGTTGTCCGGCGAGCTCTTCGTTGCGGAGACCTTGACACCCGAGGTCTCCGGCATGCTCGTGGATCGTTTGGTCGCTCTTTGTGACGAGAAGCGCTCGTTTGCCACACGTAGTCTTTCCTTGCTGGATCCGAGCTTCCTCGAGCTACGGGAGGCCGCCAGTGGTGCCCTGGCAATCAGCCTCGACGAAATGGGTAGGAACGCGATCGTGCTGCTCCGGCGGCAGAAGGTTTATCAACAAAGGTGGAGCGGTTCGCCTGACGAGGCGATCGTGTCCGACGACAAGGGCGAGGTGGGCCCCCGTCGTTCGTTTCTGACCTATGTGAAGGACGTGGAAGGCACGTCGCCTTCCTGGACGAACAGGGAGCTCGAGACCGCGGCTCGTCTCAATCATGCATTCAATCAGGTGCTAGCCGTCAACTACCTCATGCGTCTGCGTGAGGCGGCGGAGAAGGCTAACCTGATGAAGAGCGAGTTCATCGCGAACGTCAGTCATGAGCTGCGCTCCCCCATGCACGCGATGCTGGGGCTGGCAGAGCTCCTGCGCGATCGTGGGGAGGGATTTTCGGCGGCAAGGCGGCGGGAGTTCGCGGAGCTCATCCAGGCAAGCGGCAACCGTCTGCTTCGTCTCATCGACGACCTTCTCGACATCGCCAAGTTGGAGACAGGCGCGGCCGAGTTCTGCTTTCGAGCGGGCAACCTCCTCGAGGTTCTGCGCCAAGCGACGACGGAGGTTGCACCTCTGGCTTCGCCGAAAGCCGTCCTGATCGTGGAACGATGCGAGGGCGAGCTGCCGGCGGTGGAGTTCGACGCCGATCGCCTGACGCAGGTTTTCGTCAACCTGCTGGCCAATGCGATCCGGTTTAGCCCGCAGGGCCAGCAGATCGAAGTTCATGTAGCCCCGACGGCGCAAGGGGGGGTGTTGACGGAGGTTCGCGATCGGGGCTTGGGCGTACCCGAAGACGAACTCGAGGAGATCTTCGAGAAGTTCGTCCAAAGCAGCCGAACGAAGAACGGCGCTGGGGGAACCGGCCTAGGCCTCTCGATATGTCGTCAAATCGTCCAGGAAGGACATGGGGGAAAGATCTGGGCTCGTAATAACCAATTCGGGGGTGCCAGCTTCTTCGTGGAGCTTCCCCGCGTACCGCCATTCCAGGCGAAACAACCGTGAACCACAGGAAGAGACAACCGTGAAGCAAACCATCCTTGCGGTGGATGACGAACCCACCAACCTCGTCATCATCGAAGAGTTTCTCTCGGACGAGCCCTACGAGGTCGTCACCGCAAAGTCGGGGAACGAGGCGCTGGACTACCTTCTAGAGGGCAAGCCGGCCGACGTGATCCTCCTGGATCGCATGATGCCGGGCTTGAACGGACTCGAGGTGTTCGAGCGGCTCAAGGCCCACCCACGGATGCGGCACATCCCCGTGGTGATGCAGACGGCCGCGGCCACGCCCTCACAGATCGCTGAAGGCATCGAGGCGGGCGTTTTCTACTATCTGACAAAGCCCTTTGCCCGCAGCGTCTTGGTGCCTTTGGTAAGGCGGGCCCTCCGTGATGCCCAGCACTTGATGGCCATTGCCGAGCGTGCGGAGGGGCTCGAGGAGGCTCTCAAGCAAATCGACTCGTGCACGTTGCGTTTTCAAAGCTTGGCCGAGCTGCAGAGCGTCTCGAAGTTGTTGGCGCAGCTCTTTCCCGATCCGAGCGGTGCGCTGCTGGGCATTCGAGAGATGCTGATGAACGCGCTCGAACATGGCAACCTCGGCATCACTTACGACGAGAAGACCCGGTTCAACGATGAGGGTGTTTGGGAGGCGGAAGTGTTACGCCGGACCCAGGCTCCCGAAAACGCGAAGAAATTCGTGGTGGTCAGCGTGACGAAGACGGCGGAAGAGGTCCAGCTCATCGTGACCGACGAGGGGCCTGGTTTCGCGTGGGAAAGGTACCTCGTGATGGAGCCTTCGCGGGCCACCGACAACCACGGACGCGGGATTGCCATGTCGCGGGCGCTGAGTTTCGACGCGATTGCCTATCAGGCTCCCGGCAATTCGGTGATCTGCCGCAAACGCCTGCGTGCCCGGGCGGGCTCTTGAAGCGCGGAGGGTGCTCGAGGGCTGTCAATCGATGGTCATGTCGGCGATGACCGTGGCGAGCGCTTCGATGACGAGGGGGTGCAGGGGCCCGTTCGAGGCCACGAGGCCCTTGCGGTTCCAGAGTTCCGCCGTCGTGTAGGTAAGGGGATTCCCGAACAGATCCGTGAGCGTACCCCCGGCTGCGCGCAAGATGGCCTGGGGTCCGCACGTGTCCCATAGCTTTGTCCGGGCGCCCGGATAGATGTAAAGGTCGCGCGCATTCTCGGCGATGAGCCCGAGCTTGAGCCCAACGCCCCCGATGTTGAACTCGTCCGCGATCCCGAGGCGGGCGCGAATGGCGTCGATCGCAGGCGTCCTGTGGCTCTTCGAGGCAACGAGGCGCACGTCGCGGAGCGCGTCGAGTTTCGATGTGGCCAGCGGCTGGCGTCGTCCTTGCGTCTCCAGCCAACTCTCGCCTCCGACGACGGCGGCGTAGACCTTGCCCGTGGCCGGCTGGGCCACCACACCCACGGTGGGCACCCCGTCGACGGCGAGGCCGATCATGACGGCGTATCCGTCGTCGCCTCGGATGAAGTCTTTGGTCCCGTCTATGGGGTCGACCATCCACACGCGGCTTCTGCGCAAGCGGCTCCCGTCGTCGGGGACCTCTTCGGATAAAACCGCGTCGTCGGGAAAGGCTTGCCGCAGCTTCGAGACGATGAGATCGCTGGCGCGCCGATCGGCCTCGGTGACGGGCTCGTCGCCGTCTTTGTGGTCGACCTGAAGTGTGCGGCCGGCGTAGGCGCTGACCAGAGTGGCCGCGTCTTTGGCAATGGCCGTGGCGGTTTCGAGCTCTCGTTGGAAGTTCATGGACGCCCACACCCTAGCAGCCTCCGCGGTGCTCGTTCAAATCGGCCGCCGGTGGGCGGCCAGGCTCGCCAGGTCCCGGCCTAGGGCGCCGCGGCCCCAGAGCAGGACCACTCCGGACAGAGACAGGAGCAGGGCGGTGACCAGAACGGGTCCGCGCAGTCCGATCCGATCGGAGGCGATGCCGATGAGCACGGGTGAAAGCACATCGCCCAACGCGTGGATGCAGAAGGTGTTCACGCCGAAGGCCTTCTCGCGGAGGTGAGTTGGTAGGGCGTTGACCATGGCGGCGTTGAGGGGGCCTGTGTTGAGGAAGAGCAAGAACAAGGTTCCAAACAGGCATGGCCAATACACCCAGGGGGCATTGGCCATGACGGCTCCTACGGAGAAGGGCAGTGAGGCCACCAGGGCTAAGCCCGAAAACGCGAAGTGCCCGTCGGGGTGTCGGCGAGACCAGGCATCACCCCAGCGACCTCCAAGGAGCGTGCCCAGGAAGCCCGCGGCCACCACACAGACCCCAAAACCCATCGTGGCTTGGGTCAAGGTCAGGCCGTGCTGCCGCTGGTAGAAGGTGGGCATCCAAACGGCCAGGCCGCCCATGGAGAACGTGTAGATCGTTTGCGCTGCGGTGTTGAACACGAAGCTGCGAAACCTGACGAAGGTCAGAAGGGTCTCGCGCACGGAAGCGGCGGGGGGCGCGACGGTGCCTGCATCCATACGCCCGCGTGGGGGATCGCGGAAAAGCAAAAAGGCGACGGCGAGGACGAGGCCGGGCACCGCTGCGAGGAAAAATGCCGTTCGGTAGCCGTAGCGGGCACCCACGGCGCCGCCG
Organism: Myxococcales bacterium; assembly: GCA_022184915.1. NCBI lineage: Bacteria > Pseudomonadati > Myxococcota > Myxococcia > Myxococcales > Myxococcales bacterium. Next base: position 68,118 of record JAGTJU010000004.1, read on the forward strand.
ACCTGGTACCCGAGCGCGGTGCCCACCGGAATGGCGACGTAGAAGAAGGACAACGCCCGGCCTCGACGCTCGGGCGGGTAGGAGTCGGAGATCAGGGTGGGAGTGACCACGGCGTAGGTGGCCTCGCCGAATCCCACGAGGGCCCGCGCCACCACCAGCGCGCCGTAGCTTGCCGCCAGGCCGGAGCCCGCGGTGGCGAGGCTGAAGACCAAAGCGCCCAAGCCCGCGAGACGAAAGCGACTATGGCTGGTGGCCAGCCAGCCCGCCAAGGGGCAGACCACCGTGTACACCACCATCAGGCTGCTCTGGAGCGCGCCCCCCTGGGTGTCCGAAAGCGACAGCTCCGCGAGAATGAGGGGCAGCACCGCGGCCGCCAGGAAGCGGTCGAAGTAGTTGAGGACGTTGAGCGCGAAGAGCGCGCGCAGGGTGCCCCGAGGAGACAGGGAAAAGCGCACGGCCCATGGCTACCACGACCCTCGCCGGCAAGGTAGAGTCCCCGGTATGTCATCACTGAACGAGATTTTGACCCGTCCGGGCGTTCGTCCCCTGGTCATCAAGGACTGCGAACGCCTCATCGAAGAAGAAGTTGATTCGAAGGGCCTCGCGGGCCTGCCCATCAAGGCGGCCTACAAGGTGGTGCGGGCCGTGAAGCCAGGCTTCATCCCCGAAGTGATCGAACACCTCTTGGGCGATTTTGCGTCAGCCTTGGATCCCCTTTTCCAGGAGGCCAAGACTGCGAACGCTCCGATCGAGGCGTACCTGAGCGCCCGGGCCGGGCAGGCGGCCGAAGCGCTGCTGGCCATTACGGACGGACGGGCGGGGAAGGCCAAAAACCAGATGGTCAAGACCACCTACGAGAAGCTGCGGCCCTCGGCAAAAAAGCACGTGGAGGCAGCGATCCCGCGCGTGAGCCGCATGGTGGGCAAGCACGCCGCCGAGGGCTGAGCTCGCCACGATCGGGTCCGGGGACCGCGTGGGTCCCCGGAAAACCAAACGACTCTCTTACGAGCGCGCGGCCGGAGGCATCGCCACGGGGGTCACCCCGGCTTCGATGAGGTGGTACTCGAAGGCGTCGATGAGGGCCTCCCACGACGCGTCCACGATGTTCTCGCTCACCCCGACGGTGGAGAACGTGCGCTTCGTATGTCCGCGACCATCGAGTACCACGAAGTCGGTCACCACCCGTACTTTGGCGGCCGTCTCCTGGACCCCACTGACCACACGGACCTTGTAGTCGCGCAAGTGCAGTTCGTCCACCTCGGGGTAGTGGACGCGGAGCGACTTGCGGAGTGCCGAGTCGAGCGCGTGGATGGGGCCATCTCCCTCGGCCACGTTTTCGTCGAGCACGTCGCCAATGCGGATCTTCACGGTCGCCTCGGTCGACGGGGCTTCGCCTGCTTTTTTGTGAACGACGCAGCGGTACGAGCGATGATCCCAGTAGGGCTGGCGTTGACCGAGCTCGCTGCGTACGAGCAGCTCCAAGCAGGCCTCGGCGGACTCGAAGACGTAGCCGACGTTCTCGAGATCTTGCACCCGCCCGAGAACACGCTTCAAGAGGGCCTTGTCGTCCGCAAGCCCGAACTTTTTGCCCACCAGGGCGGCGATGTTGGACTGGCCGGAGAGCTCGCTCACGAGCACCTTGCGCCCATTGCCCACGGACTGCGGATCGATGTGCTCGTAACTACGGGCCAGCCGCGCGATCGCATGCACGTGCATGCCCCCCTTGTGCGCGAAGGCCGAGGCGCCCACGAACGGTTGGTTGGCGATGGGTGACAGGTTGGCCACCTCGTAGACGAAACGGGACACGTCCGTCATGCGGGCCAGGCTTTCGCGGCCGCCCAGGCAGTCGACCCCCATCTTGAGCTGCAGGTTGGCCGCTACCGCGAGCAGGTCCACGTTTCCGCAGCGCTCACCGATGCCATTGATCGTGCCCTGGACCTGAAACGCCCCGTGCCGCACGGCCGCCAGAGTGTTCGCCACGGCCAAGCCGCCGTCGTTGTGACAATGAATCCCCAAAGGAACATCGTTTCCGAGGGCCGCCTTGACCGCCCAGATCGCCTCCGCGATCTGCTCGGGGAGGGCACCACCGTTGGTGTCACAGAGCACAAAACGGGTCGCACCGCCCTGCTTGGCCGCCATCAAGGTTGAAAGCGCGTAGTCGGGATTCGCCCGAAAGCCGTCGAAGAAGTGCTCGGCATCGTAGAACACCTCGGGACCCGCCCCTGCGCAGAAGGTCAGGGACTCCGCGATCATGTCGACGTTTTCTTGCCGCGACACCCGCAGCACTTCGTCGACGTGCAGATCCCAGGTCTTCCCCACGATGGTGACGATGGGCGTTTGCGCGGCGACCAGGGCCTTCATGCCTTCGTCGTCTTCCGCCTTGACGCCTCGCCTGCGGGTCATGCCAAAGGCCGCCACCCGGGCCTTGCCCAGCGACATCGTGCGAAGGGCCTCGAAATAGGCTTCGTCTTTGGGGTTCGAGAGCGGGTATCCCCCCTCGATGACGTCGATGCCGAGCTCGTCCAGGGCCTGCGTGATCTTGATCTTGTCCGCAAGGGAGAAGCTGACGCCCTCGCTTTGGGCGCCATCTCGCAGCGTGGTGTCGTACATCTCGACACGGGGGACGGAACTGGATTGGCTCATCGAACGTGGTCCTCGTGTGAACGATTGAAAAGGAAGAAGACGGAAGACAGGGAACGGAAGGCAAAACGAAAAAGCCCCACCGGGACCGGCGGGGCTTTCGCAGACTCTTGGGACATGCGTGTAACCCTACCGGCAGGCCTCCCGGCCGATAATGATGATTCCGATGCGAATGAGTGGGCTGCACATGACGAAGCTCGACTTATACCCCGGGCGCGCCAGAGACGCAATCGCCGTGCGGGCGCTCGGGCGCGCTCGCGCTTCCGCGTTCGAGCCACTGACGCAAGCGCTCTGCGGGCTGGGCCCCCTCCACGATCAGGGGCTTGCCCTGGGTGTGCAGGAGAAAAAGCGGAACGGCGCAGACGCCGAGCGCGGCGCCCCGCGCCAAATCGGCCTCGACGTCTGCGGCGCCGGCGCCGCTTGCCAGGTCTTCCTGCAGCTGCCGCATGTCGAGGGGGACACCGTGGCGTTCGAGCGCGGCCAACACGTGATCGAGCCGGCCCACGTCGGCGCCCTCCTCGAAGTGGGCGCGGAAGAGCGCCTCGAGAGCTTGGCTTCCCGCTCCGAGCCGCTCGCACACCTTGAGGGCCCGGTGGGCAAGACGCGTATTGGGAGCGCGCTTCATGGCAGCAAAATCGAAGGTGATCCCCTGGGGGCGGCCCATGGCGGCGACGCGCTCGAAGGCGGCCTGCATGGCCCGCTCGCCACCGAATTTAGCCCGGTAGAACGGCAGCGCGTCGACTCCTTCCGCCGGCAGGCCGGGCTGCAGTAGATACGCCCTCCATCGGACGTCCACGATCGCCTGGGAAAAACCTTCCAGCGCCACCGTGAGCCGGCGCTTGCCGATGAAGCAAAAGGGACAGGCGACGTCGGAGAAAACCTCGAGCTGCATTGGCGTATGATGACATGAATCGGTCAGAGTCTCAGAAAACTGAGAGCGGCGCATGCATTCCACGAAAACTCGTGAGCGCTTGGGCGGGAACCTCGCCGGATCGGCAGTGAATCCGTTGGTTTGCGCCCGGAGCATGCCGGCCCGCCGCTTGCTGCAGGCGTTGGGGCCGGCGGACCCTCGCTGACCTTTTGTGCATTGCGGGACGATGTCAGGTTCGCCGCATCGGCGCGGGAACTTCCGCAACGTCAAATACGAATGCTGCTCCTGACGGCGCGTGGGCGCTCTGGTCGCGACCGCACCGGTAGGGTTTCCGTCCGGGTGCGGTCGTTTCGAGCGGTGTTCCGCTCGAGGAACGGGAACGGCCCGGCCGGGTCCGAGGGCGCTGTGCTCCGGCGCCCTCTCGGCCTGTGCGCGGGAGGCTGCCGCTGGCACGCGCCTTGATACCCCTGTGCAAAGAAAGCTGGCACATGGACAAACCCGGAAGCGTCTACATGAGTGAAACGGCCGACACCTTTCCGGTGCCGAACCCCCACCTGGCCGCCGCGGAAGACCTGGATTGGAAGGTATCCGACGTGATGACCTCGCGCGTGCAGGCCGTCGAAGGCGATGCGGATCCAAAGGGGGTGGCGGGCCTCATGCGGGAGGAGAACGTGGGGCTCATTCCGGTGGTCGATGGGGAGCGTCGGGTGATTGGGTGCATCACCGATCGTGATCTCGTGGTGCGAGCGATGGCACCCGAAAGCCGGGGTGATGCCGGAGCGACCGCGATCCGGGACCTCATGACCACGGACGTCGCTTGTGTGACCATGGACCAGCCGCTCGACGACGTGCTGGACATCATGGGCCAACGCCAGATCCGGCGGGTGCCGGTCATCGATGGGGCCCGAAGGCTAGTGGGAATCGTCTCCCTGAGCGACATCGCGCTGCGGGCAGAGCGGGACGAGCGGCTTCAAGACGCCCTCTCTCGCATCTCGCAGGCGGCGGCTTCCTCTTCGGGCTGACGGGGGCCTTCACGGGGTTTCTTTGCGGAACACACGGAGACCCGCCCCAAGCTCCTCGTACGCGCGTGCGCGCGGGTTGCCACGGAGGCTCTCTCTTCGGCCGAGCACCAGGACACCGAAACGGGCAAGGCTCTCGTGAATCAGGTCGAAGACACGGCCCTGCAGGGTGTCGTCGAAATAGATGTTCACGTTTCTGCAGAGAACCAAATGAAACTCGTTGAAGACCTGGTCGGTCGCCAAATTGTGCTGAGAGAAGACGACATTGCGGCGAAGATGCGAGCGCAAGATGGCGTGCGCGTGGTCTGTCAGGTAGTACGTCGAGAAGTCTTCCCGCCCGCCGGCAAGCTGGTAGGCCGCGGTGTAGTCGCGCATCTGAGAGAGGGGGAAGATCCCGCGTCGGGCCTTCTCGAGAACACCGTCGCTGATGTCGGTCGCATAGATGCGACAGCGCTCGTAGAGACCCTCCTCCTCGAGGAGAATCGCGATCGAGTAGAGCTCCTCGCCGCTCGAACAGCCTGCGACCCAGATCCTCAGGAAAGGGTAGGTGCGCAGGTGTGACACCACGCGGTTGCGAAGGGTCAGGTACACTTCGGGGTCACGAAACATGGACGTGGTGTGCACCGCCACGGTCTCGACGAACCTCGCCATCGCGGTGGGATCGTGCAACACCCTGTCGAGCAGCGCGGAGACGCGACCGAGTCCCTCCTGATCCAACGCACGTTTGATGCGCCGTTGGAGGGACGCGCGGGCGTAGTTCCTGAAGTCGTAGCCGTAGCGCCGGTAGATGCCCTCGAGAAGCAGCTCGATCTCGAGCTCACGCTTCGGTGATCCCCCCACCAGGTGCTCCGGGCTGCTCAGCGATAGAGCCATACCCTCAGCAAAGACACGAGCTGGTCGGCGTCGACCGGTTTCGTGACGTAGTCGGAGGCGCCGGCTTGTAAGCACTTTTCGCGATCGCCCCTCATCGCCTTGGCCGTGAGGGCGATGATGGGGAGCTGCCCGTGACGCTCGGACTTTCGGATTTCGGCGGTGGCCTCGTAGCCGTTCATCTCGGGCATCATGATGTCCATGAGAACCAGGTCTATGCCCGGGGTCTCCTCGAGCTTCTGCAGCGCCTCCCTGCCGTTCTCCGCGAAAGAGACCTTCATGTCGTGCTGCTCGAGCAGTGTTGTGATCGCGAACAGGTTGCGGGCGTCATCGTCAACCACCAGCACATGCTTGCCGGCCAGCGCCGGATCCGTCTCGGCCAGCCGGCGCAGGATCTCCCGCTTCGGGGCGGGCAGGCACGCCTCCACACGGTGCAAAAAGAGCGCTGTTTCGTCGAGCAGGCGCTCCGGGGACTTCGCATCTTTGATGATGATGGTGTCTGCCACCCGGCGTAGCTCGAGCTCCTCCGTGCGGCTGAGCTCCTTGCCGGTGTACACCACCACCGGGATGCGGCGTAGACTGGGCGTGTCGCGAATGGCTTTGACCAGCTCGTAGCCCGTCATGTCGGGCAGCTTCAGGTCGATCACCACGCAGTCGAAGGGGTGGGTGCCAAGCATGTCCAGGGCCTCCCCTGCGGTGCCCACCGCCGTGGTCTTCACGTCGCCATTCCCGATCAGCTCGACGAGGCTTTGGCGCTGCTCGGGATCGTCTTCGACGATGAGCAGCTGCTTGACCTGCTTCTCGAGGAACGCCTCCATGTGGGAGAAGACCTCGCCCAGTTCCTCGCTGGAGACGGGCTTCTGTAGCACGGCCAGGGCGCCTTGTTCGAGTCCGCGTCTCTGCGCCTCGGCGCCGCTGATGACGTGAACGGGGATGTGGCGCGTTTGGGGGGTGTGCTTGAGCTGGTCCAGGAGCACCCAGCCGTCGACGTCCGGCAGGCCCAGATCGAGGCTGATCGCGTGGGGTTTCAGCTCGCGGGCCATTTCGAACGCCTGTGCACCCGTGCGCGCCAGGATGGCCTTGAAGCCGTGCTCTCGCGCCTTGTGCATGACGAGGCTAGCAAAGGGCTCGTCGTCTTCGACCACGAGGACGACGCGGTCGCCGGGCTCGATATGCCGCCGGTCGTCGTTGGGTTCGGGGCGGAAGCGCGCATCCGTGGGTTCGGCGGACGGCGCTGTGGGAGCGAGGGGCGGAAGGCGCCCCGGTAAGGCGGGGTCTTCCGGCGCTGGACGCGACGTGCGGGACACGGGGGGGGACAACGGCAGCGTCAGCGTGAAGGTGCTGCCCTTTCCCACCTCGCTTTCGAGGCGGATGGCGCCGCCGATGAGGGCGGCAATTTCACGGCTGATGGCCAGGCCAAGCCCGGTGCCGCCGAAGCGCCGGCTGGTGCTACCGTCGGCTTGTTGGAAAGCCTCGAATACAATCTTGTGCTTGTCCTTGGGGATGCCGATCCCGGTGTCGATGATGCGGAAAGAGAGCCCTGGCCCGCCCGTACCCGCGGGGACGGCCTGAACCTCGAGCTTGACGTGGCCGCTCTCGGTGAACTTGATTGCGTTGGATAGCAAGTTGCGCAGGATCTGCTTGAGGCGCATGTCGTCCGTGTCGAGACCTTCGGGCAAGTTCGGCTCCAGGACGACCTCGAAGCCGAGCTGCTTCTCGGCGGCCATGGGCTCGAAGGTTCGCAGCACATAGTCGCGCAGATCATCGATCGAGACCGGGGTCACCTCGAGCTCGAGGGTTCCAGACTCGACTTTGGCCAGATCGAGGATCTCGTTGATGAGAGAGAGCAGATCGCTGCCTGCTTGGTGAATCGTGCGCGCGAACTCGATCTGCTTGCCGGTCAGGTTCGCGTCACGGTTCTCGGTGAGCTGCCGTGACAGGATGAGTAGGCTGTTGAGCGGGGTGCGCAGTTCATGGGACATGTTGGCAAGGAACTCGGATTTGTAGCGTGATGTGAGGGTCAGCTGCTCGGCTTTCTCCTCCAGCTCTTGGCGGGCAAGCTCGACCTCGCGGTTCTTTCGCTCGACCTCTGACTTTTGCTCGGTGAGCTGACTGGCCTTTTCCTCGAGCTCCTCGTTCGTCTGCTGTAGCTCTTCCTGCTGGGTCTGCAGCTCTTCGGCCATGCTCTGCGATTGACGGAGAAGATCGTCCGTGCGCATGGTGGCCTCGACGGCCGCAACCACGATCCCCAAGCTCTCGACCAGCTGGTCCAGCAGGGCCAACTGGACCGGAGTGAAGGTGTGAAACGACGCGAACTCGAGGGCTCCCTTGATGACACCCTCGAAGACGATTGGCACAACGACCAAACAACGAGGGCTCGCGTCACCCAGGGCGGACGTGATCTTTATGTAGTCGTCCGGTATCTCGGAGACCATGATGCGCCGAAGCTCTCGGGCCGCTTGTCCCACCAGTCCCTCGCCGAGGGCAAAGACGTTCGAAAGTCCTTTGCGCTCCCGGTAGGCGTAGGCAGCGAACAGTCTGAGGCGCAGCGTTTGGTCCTCGCGCTGGGCCAGAAAGAAGGCCCCGTGCTGGGCCTCCACCGCCGGCGCCAGCTCGGAGAGAACCTGATTGGCCAGGGCGGAGAGGTCGCGTTGACCTTGCAGCATCCGGGTAAAGCGCGCCAGGTTCGTCTTCAGCCAATCCTGCTCTTGGTTGGCGTTGGTGGTCTCGGCCAGCGTTCGAATCATCTGGTTGATGTTGTCTTTGAGCTGGGCCACCTCGCCGCGCGCGTCGACCGTGATCGACTGCGTGAGGTCGCCCTTGGTCACTGCGGTTGCAACGTCGCCGATGGCGCGTACCTGTCGGGTGAGATTCCCGGCCAGCTCGTTGACGTTGTTGGTCAAGTCACGCCACACGCCGGCGGCACCCGGCACGTCGGCCTGCCCCCCGAGCTTGCCTTCCACACCCACGTCTCGTGCCACACCGGTGACCTGTTGTGCGAAGACCGACAAGGTATCGATCATTCCATTGATGGTGTCGACGAGCAGAGCGATCTCGCCCTGGGCCTCGAGCACGAGTTTTTGCGTGAGGTCGCCATGCGCCACGGCGGTGACCACGCGGGCGATGCCGCCCACCTGGGCCGTCAGGTTGCGCGCCATCACGTTGACGTTGTCGGTGAGCTCCTTCCAAATTCCTGAGATGCCAGGTACGTTTGCCTGGCCCCCGAGCACGCCGTCTGTCCCCACCTCGCGTGCCACGCGGGAGACCTCGGCTCCGAAGGCGTTGAGCTGGTCGACCATGGTGTTGATCGTGCCCTTGAGCTCGGCCAGCTCGCCCCGCACCTCCACCGTGATCTTGCGTGTGAGATCGCCATTGGCGACGGCGGTCGTGACCTCGGCGATGTCGCGCACCTGGTTCGTGAGGTTACTGGCCATCAGGTTTACGTTGTCGGTGAGCTCTCGCCACACGCCGGACACTCCCCGCACGGCCGCCTGCCCTCCAAGCACGCCCTCCACCCCGACGTCGCTCGCGACCCGCGTGACCTCGTCCGCGAAGCTGCTCAGCTGGTCCACCATCGTGTTGATCGTGTTCTTGAGCTCGAGGATTTCCCCACGGACCTCCACGGTCACTTTGCGGCTCAGGTCACCTTGCGCGATGGCGGTGGCGACCTGGGAGATGTCGCGCACCTGGTTGGTGAGGTTGCTGGCGAGCAGGTTTACGTTGTCGGTGAGTTCTTTCCAGATGCCGCGAACGCCTGCCACCGAGGCTTGCCCGCCCAATCGACCGTCGACGCCCACCTCGCTAGCGACACGGCTGACCTCTGAGGCGAACGAGCCCAGCTGATCGATCATCGAGTTGAAGGTCTTTTTGACCTCGAGGACCTCGCCCCGGGCCTCCACTTCGATCTTTTGGGTGAGGTCGCCCTGGGCAATGGCCGTGGCGGCCTGGGAGATGTTACGCACCTGCTGCGTGAGGTTGTTGGCCATCGAGTTCACGGCATCGGTGAGATGGCGCCAGGTACCCGCGGCGCCGCGGACATCGGCCTGCCCGCCGAGCTTGCCCTCGGTCCCCACCTCCGTGGCGAGGCGGGTGACTTGATCTGCGAACGAGCCCAGCTGGTCGACCATCGTGTTGATCGTGTTCTTGAGCGCGAGCAACTCGCCACGCACCTCGACGGTGATCTTCTTGGTCAGATCGCCGTTGGCCACGGCGGTGGTCACGGCCGCGATGTCGCGCACCTGGTTCGTCAGGTTGCGACCCATCTGGTTCACGTTGTCCGTGATCTCCCGCCACACACCCGAAATCTCGGAGACCTCTGCCTGCACGCCCAGGGTTCCTTCGGTCCCCACGAGCCGTGCCACGCGGGACACCTGAGCGGCGAACCGGTTGAGCTTGTCCACGGTGGTGTTGATGGTATTTTTGAGGGTTTGGATCTCCCCCCGGGCTTCGACGGTGATCTTGTGGCGCAGGTCGCCTCCGGCGATTGCGGTGACGACCTCGGCGATGTTGCGCACCTGCATGGTGAGGTTGTTGGCCATGCCGTTGACGCTTTCAGTGAGCTCCCTCCATACCCCCGAGACGCCGCTCACCGCGGCCTGGCCGCCGAGGACGCCATCGGTTCCGACTTCTCGAGCCACACGGGTGACCTCGGCCGCGAAGGAGCCCAGCCGATCCATCGTGGTGTTGATCGTGTTTTTGAGGTCGAGCAGCTCTCCTTGCACCTCGACCGTGATCTTTTTTGACAGGTCGCCGCGCGCGATCGCGCTCGAGACGTCGGAGATGTTGCGGACCTGGGCCGTCAGGTTGTGGGCCATGGAGTTGACGTTGTCGGTGAGCTCCTGCCAAACGCCGGAGGCGCCGCGCACCCGTGCCTGTCCGCCCAGAATCCCCTCGGTCCCCACCTCGCGGGCCACGCGGGAGACCTCGCTGGCAAAGGCCTCGAGCTGCGCGACCATCGTGTTGATGGTTTTCTTGAGCGCGAGCATTTCGCCCTTGGCTTCGATGCTCACCGTCTTCGACAGATCCCCTTGCAGCACGAGCGTGGTGACTTCGGCGATCTCGCGTACCTGGTCCGAAAGCGTGCTGGCCACGCGGTTGAAGCCGTCGGTGAGTTCCTTCCACGAGCCCGCCGCGCCCTTGACCTGGATCCGTGTGCCAAGACGCCCTTCCGTGGCGATGGCGGTGGCGGCCCTGGCTACCTCGTCCGTGAGCGTCACCATCTGGGCGGAGAGGCCGTTGATCACCTTGGCGTGGCGGAGGAAGTCACCGCAGAGTGGCCCGTCCCGGCCCTCGAGGTCGACCGCCTGAGTGAAGTCTCCACGTCCGAGGGCCGAGACCGAGAGCATCACGTCCTTGAGGTGCATCGTGAGGGCATCGAGCACTTGATTCGTCTCGCTCGCGATCTGGGTCCATCCACCTCGGGCCGAGGGCCGTGGGAGCCTCTTGTGGGTGCGGCCTTCCACCGTGATCTCGCGGCTCAGGGTCTGCAGTTCCTGTCCGTGTGTCTCGAGCTGGGCGGCCAAGTCGTTGACCAGGGCCGCCACCTGGCCCTCCTCACCAGGCTCCCCCTCGGCAAGCCGGGCGGAGAAGTCTCCGCGGTGCAGGGCGCGCAGCGTGGCGATGAGCGCACGGTGGAACGAAGGCGCCGCGCCCAGCGTGGGCGTGCGACCGGCGGTTCGGGCGGCCTTCCCGTGCGATCTTCCGTTCGTGGTTTTGGGGGGCGTACCGTCGGTGGGAGGCGCTTGCGAGCTCATGGAAGCGTGACTTCGTCTTCGGAGGGGAGGAAGGTGGCGATGTCGTCGAGGTCGATGGGCTTGACCAGATACCCGTCGAAACCCGCCGCGTGGGCGGCCTCTCGATCGCTCTGGCGTCCGAAGCCGGTCATCGCGACGAGGCGGGGGAAAGGGCCAAGCGTGCGGCGAATGGTGCGGGCCACTTCGTAGCCATCGACGCGCGGCATGCCGACGTCCACGAACGCGATCTCGGGCTGAAACGTGGCGATGACGTCGATGCCTTCGTCCCCGTCGGAGGCCGCGCGGACGTCGTAGCCCCAGCTGGTGAGCAGGTCGACCAGGGTCTCGCGGATGTCCTCGTTGTCGTCCACCACGACCACCCTGCGGGGCCCGCCGTGGCCTCGGGGCCGCGACGGTGGCGGGGGCACGGGTGCGGCGGGGGCAGGGGCGTGGCAGCCCTCCTCGCTGACCCGCGGCAGGGTGATCGTGAAGGTGCTGCCCTTGCCTGCGCCGTCGCTCGCGGCCGTGACCTGCCCCCCGTGAAGCTCGACCAAACGGCGCACCAGAGTGAGGCCGAGTCCCAGCCCGCCGTGCACGCTCGTGCGCTTTTGCACGAAAATGTCGAACACCGAGGGAAGGAGGTCCGCGTCGATGCCGGAGCCGTTGTCTTCCACCACGACCGTGACCTGGTTGTCCTCGGCGCGCGCCGTGACCCGGATCTGTCCGGCGGGCCGCGTGTACTTGGCGGCATTGTGAAGGAGGTTGGCCACCACCTGTGTGAGGCGAACCGCATCGGCCCGGACGTAGACAGGCCTTGCGGGCACCTCCAGGATCAACGCCTGTTGACGTTCGGTGATCGCCGGGCGGACCGTGGCGATCGCTTGGTCAAGCACGCTCGCCACCTCGAGTGTCTCGGGTTCAAGTTCGATCTTGCCGCAGTTGATGCGCGAGACGTCCAACAGGTCGTCGACCAGCCGGCGCAGATGCCGGACCTGCCGGTTCATTGTCTCGAAGGCACGGGCTTCGGCGGAGCGGCTCTCCACCGTGCCGAGCAAGGTGGGGCGGATGAGCTCGAGCCCCGTCACGATCGGCGCGAGGGGGTTGCGCAATTCGTGCCCCAACATCGCGAGAAATTCGTCCTTGCGCTGGTCGGCCTGCGCCAGCTCCTCGCGCCGCTTGCGCATTGCCGCTTCGGCCCAGAGACGCTTTTCTTCTCCGAGGAGGCGTTCGTGCTCGCGCCGCTGGTGCTCACGGAGCTGTTCGGCCTGCACGCGGATCTCGTCGGCCCGCCGGCGCAGCTCGATGAACACGGACACCTTGGCCCGCAAGACGTCTGGCGTGATCGGCTTGAAGAGGAAGTCGACCGCGCCCATGTTGTAGGCTTCGAGCACCTGGCGATCATCGCGAGAGTAAGCGGTGACGAAAATGATCGGCACGTGGTGCGTGCGCGAACGTGCGCGGATGAGCCGTGCCGTTTCGAAGCCATCGAGGTCGGGCATCAACACGTCCAGCACCACGACGGCGAAATCACGATCCAGGAGGGAGCGAAGCGCTTGTTGCCCGGACGTGGCGCGGACGAAATCAGCCGCCAGCCCGTCGAGCGACGCCTCGAACGCCGCAAGGTTGTTTGGATTGTCGTCGACGAGCAGGATCGCCGAACGGGTCACGTCGAGGAGAGGGGATTCGGGCGCGTACATCCTGAGGGTGCCCGAGCCCGATGCAAACGAAAGGCCATCTGCAAGCCTCGCCTGTGGCCCGGTGACCCCGCGGGGCCGTCGCGGCGGCGTAACGAGCGTCACGAATGGGAAACGGAACGTCCCGTTCATGGGGGCCCGCGCGGCCACGGTGGCATCTTACCTGCACAGGTGTGGGACCCAGGAAAAGGACTCGCGGGTGACGGTTTCGGCGTCCTGAGGTGTTTCGTCTCAGGGAGCTGTCGAACGAACCAGGAGACGAACATGAGGACGTTCCAAAAAAAGTTGAGAACGACGGGGGCCTTGGGTGCCTGTGCTTTGGGGCTAGGGCTGCCTGCGCCCCCGCCCGTGTGCGCCGACTTCGCCGGTGTCTACGTTCAGGGCCAAGGCGCGATGGTGACCCGCGAGAGTGAAACGAACGCCGACCTGGGTTGGCGCGCAGGGGCCCACCTCCTGTTCCTGGAGGCCTACGCCAACCAGCTCTTCGGGGGTCCCGCTGGAACGATCACGCAGGGGGTGATTGGACCGCGCTTCGATCTCGACCTGGGTGGCTGGAACCTGACCCTTCGCGCGGGGGGCGGTCTCATGCGGCAGGGGGGCGGTGACGCGGCGGTGCAGGGCACAGGCCTCGTGGCGCGCGCGGGTGCCACGCTCGAAAGGGAACTCGGTAGGCTCTTTCTGGCCGGGGCCAGCCTGGAGACCGAGGCGTATTCCCTTTCTGAAGGCACCGAATACAGCACCAGCGGGGCCCACTTCGAGGGCAGCGCGGTGCTCCTTTCCCTTCACCTCAAGTTCGAGCTTGGCCTGAGATGAGCCGCGCTAGGCGTCGCCGAGCAACACGGCCCGGCGAACGACGCCCATGCGTTTTCGGACGGCGCCGTTGATGAGGCGGGCCACACCCCAGGCAGAGATGAAGTCGCCTTCGACGCCGAGCCCGGGCAGGTTTTCGGCGTTCGCCACGTGCAGGTTTTTGAAGGGCGTGCGGTGAGGGATGGCCCCGAGGTCGAGCGAGCGGGGCAGGTCCGAGTTCAGCACCGCGGGCATGGGGCGGGCGGGCAGGGGTCCGTAGGTACCCGTCGCCAGGTCGGCGCCTCGAAGCACCTCGGGGGCCAAGCCGTCGTGCGCGCTCGCCACGGCCAACAGGTTCTGTTCCAGGTCGGGCAGCAAACGGCCCACGTGTTCGCGCAAGCGGCTGCGGACCACCGAGAGGTACGCGGGCTCTCGTTGCACGACGGCGGCGGGCACCAAACACTCCACCCACAGGGGCACGTGGCCGTCGTTGCGCAAGGGGGCACCCACCGTCACGGCGATGGCGTTGTCCTCCATCAGGGGCCGCTTCGGGTCAGCGACCGATACGATGCGAGGACCGTCTTTCGGACCGAGGGCCGCCGCCTTGACGAGCAGCACGACACAGTAGCGGTAGCATGCGGGGCGCACGCCCACGGCGTCCTCACGGACACGCCTCGTCGTTTTTTCGTCGAGCAGCGGCAACAGCGTCGAGAGGGGGGCGGCCCACACGAGCTGTTCGAGCCCGACCACCTCGTCGCGGGGCCGGAGCCTCACGGCCGTCACCCGGCCGCGCTTCGAGATGAGTTCGACGGGCGCGGCCTGCTCGCGCACCTCTCCAGAGACGGTGGCGAGCTTTTCGAGGAACGTGCCGCGCAGATCCGCGATGCCACCGGGCATTTGGTGACAGCCCTGGCGCCCGCGCTGGATCGCACGGGCCATGGGCGCCTGCCCAAGATCGCTGGGAGCGAAGCGGCAGCCGAGCGCGGCGGCCGCGGTGAGCGCTGCCCGCAGGGGGTGCTGCTGAGGCAGGGGCGCCAGCAGATCCGTGTCGTTGCGGGGAAGCTGGCCCTGGAAGCGGGCGACCTCACGGCGTTCCCAAAAGCCTGCCGGGGGCAAGGTCAGGTCGGAGCCCAAGATGGGATCGAGCCGGGTGTTGACCAGCGCGAGGTTCGAAAGCGCGGCCTCGAAGGCAGACAGGGCTTCGGGGAAAAGGGCTTCGACCTGCGACAGCACGGGCCCGTCCTTCGGGCCAAGGTCGATCCGCGCCGTGCCCGTGGCCAACTGCAGGCCGGGAAGCTGCGCGGGCGCGCGCCGCCGCACGATGGGCAGCTCGTTCAACTCTCGGAAGACCCGTTCGATGGGCTCGCTGTCTGGAGGTGGCAACAAACCGGGGGTGGCCGGCAAGACATAGGGACCTGCCGTGATGCGTAGGGGGACCTTGTCGTGCCCGAGCAGCAATACTCTCAGGCCCCGCCTTCCCAGGATGGCGGCGGTGATGAGGCCGGCCAGATCCTCGCCGCAGACGACGGCGTCGTAATGATTGGTGGCCATGGCTTCTGCGTCCGCGTCTCGGAAAAGGGGGGACACCAGCGTATCGGGCCGCGGCCGGAATTACCAGGCCCGGGTGCAGGGTCTTCCAGGGGAGTTTGCGTTGCGTTACGGGCGCGTGCCGGGGTGCAGGCAAGGGAAGGCCGTTGACAGAGCAGTCCCGGCAGGGAAAATGCCCGCCACCATGGACGATGACAGCAAAGAGCTGGGCGCCGAAGACGAGGCCGACGCGCTTCCCCCGAAGCGCAGCGTGCCCGCCGGCGTGTTCACGATGTGCAGCGAATGCCGCGAGACCCTGCTCACCGACGATCTTCGCCGCAATCTGAACGTGTGCCCGTCCTGTCAGCATCACATGGCTCTGCCGGTGGCCGACCGCATCGCCTCGCTCTTCGATGCCGGTACCTGGGTGGAACACGACGCGGGCGTGGAGAGCGTGGACCCCCTGGGGTTCAAGGACTCGAAGCGCTACCCCGAGCGGGTGCGGGCGGCCAAGCGCAAGGCGCAGGTGAACGACGCGTTGGTCGCGGGTTCGGGGCTCATCGAAGGGCTTGCCGCAGAGGCGGGCGTGTTCGTTTTCGAGTTCATGGGGGGCTCGATGGGGTCGGTGGTGGGGGAGAAGATCACGCGCGTTTACGAACGGGCACTCGCGCGGCGGGTTCCTGCGTTCATCTTTTCCGCTTCGGGCGGCGCCCGCATGCAGGAAGGCGTGTTGTCGCTCATGCAGATGGCCAAGACGTCGGCGGCGATTGCCAGGTTGCGGGAAGCGGCCGTGCCGGTGTTTTCAGTTTTGCTCAACCCGACCACGGGCGGCGTGGCAGCCAGCTTCGCCATGCTGGGGGATTTCATCGTGGCCGAGCCGAAGGCGCTCATCGGCTTTGCCGGGGCGCGCGTCATTCAGAACACGATTCGCCAGAGCTTGCCTCCGGGCTTCCAGCGTTCGGAGTTCCTCTTGTCCCACGGTTTCGTGGATCTCATCGTCCACCGCCACCAGATGAAATCGACGCTCGCGCGGCTCATGCGCTTCTTGATGCCGCAGCTCGCGGGGCCCGTGGCCGCGGCAAGTTGAAGATGGACGCGCCCGCGCTGGCGTCCGGCTCCTACCTGGCCTTTCTGCACAAGATGGACCGGCTAAGGGGGGCCGGGGTCTTGCTGGGGCTCGATCGCGTGCGCGCGGCGTTGGGGCGGCTCGGCCACCCCGAGCGCGCGCTGACCTTCGTTCAGGTCGCCGGCACCAATGGCAAAGGTTCGACGGCGGCCATGACCGAAGCTGTGCTGCGTGCGGCCGGGGTGCACACGGGCCTGTTCACTTCGCCCCATCTCGTGCGCTTCACCGAACGCATCCAGGTGGGGGGCGTCGAGGTCGACCCTGCGTGCCTCGAGCCGGCCCTGGACCGGGTGTTGGCGACCGGCGTGCCGCTCACCTACTTCGAGGCGGCCACGCTCGTGGCGGTGCTGGTGATGCACGAGGCGGGGGTCGAGGTGGGGGTCATGGAGACGGGGCTCGGCGGGCGGCTCGACGCCGTGACGGCCCTGCCGGCCGTAGCGGCCGCGGTCACCAGCGTGGGCCCCGACCACCTGGAGGTGCTGGGGCCGACGTTGGCGGACGTGGCGCGCGAAAAGGCTGCCGTCGCTCGTTCAGGGCGGCCGCTTTTCGTCCCGACGGCCGTGGCGGCCTCGTTCAAGGAACTCCGGACGGTGGCTGAGGCGGCGGGGGCAAGGTTCGTCACCGTGGAGCCGTCGCCCGAGCAGCCCGCTCTCGCGGGTGGGCACCAACGCCGCAACGCCGCGATCGCCGTGGCGCTGGCCGAAGCCGGTCTTTGGGCCCTGGGGCGTACGCTGCCCGCAAAGGCGGTATCCCAAGGCCTGGCGACCGTGAGCTGGCCGGGCAGGCTGGAGCGTCGGGGGCAGGTGCTGTTCGACTGCGCCCACAACCCGGAAGGCGCGGCCGCCCTATCGCTCGTCCTGGCCGGCTGCCCCGAGCGGCCCCGGGTGTTGGTGGTTTCGATGGTGGCGGGCAAAGACGTGGCCGGGGTGGCTGCGCAGCTCAAAGATCGCTTCGAAGCGGTCGTGTTCACACAATGCAGCAGCGAGCGGGCTCTGGCCGTGGACGCGCTGCGAGCTGCCTTTGGCCCCGTGCCTTGCAGCACGGACGTGGCGGAGCCCGAGGCGGCACTCAATCACGCGCTGCACCTCGCGGGACCCACGGGGTTGGTGGTGGTCGCTGGTTCCACCTTTCTCGTGGGGCCGCTCCGCGCCCACCTGCGGGGCGAGCCGGTGGACCCTTTACCCAGTGCGGATCCCCCGGTCCGATCACCCTGAGCGGAAGCCCACATAGGGCCTGTCGGGGGCAGAAAGCCGGGCACGGGCCCCGATGTAAGTTCCCGGACTGACGAATTTATTACCGACTCCTGACCGACCGCTGACTGTCGCCGGCCTACCCTTATCGACATGGAGCAAGTTCGACCCTCGCGCCCTCGCAGCCGCGTCCCTCTCAGCAGCTTCCCTTTCTTCGCGGTTCATCTTGCCGCGATCGTAGGGGTGTTTTGGCTCGGCTTTTCCTGGTCGGGGCTGGCGCTCGCCGGCGCGCTCTACTTTCCGCGGATGTTCTTCGTCACGGGCGTCTACCACCGGTACTTTTCGCACAAGTCCTACAAGACCTCGCGATGGTTTCAGGCCGTTCTTTCCTTCCTGGGAGGCTTTTCGGCCCAGAAGGGCGCCCTGTGGTGGGCGGCTCGGCATCGCCATCACCACAAGCACTCCGACACTCCCGAGGATTTGCACTCGCCTCGTCAGCAAGGCTTCTACCACGCTCACATGGGGTGGATTTTGGGAGACGAGCTCACCCTGCAGGACCTGCGCAAGGTGCCCGACCTGTCGAAGTACCCTGAGCTCGTGTGGCTGGATCGCACGTACTTCATTCAACCCGTGCTGATGGGCGTGGGGCTTTACCTCTTGGGGGGCCTCCATGCTTTCATCTGGGGCTTCTGTGTCTCGACCGTGCTCTTGTGGCACGGCACGTTCACGATCAACTCCCTGGCCCACGTCATCGGCAAGCGGCGCTTCGAGACCACGGACGACTCGAAGAACCACTGGCTTTTGGCCCTCATCACGATGGGTGAGGGCTGGCACAACAACCACCACCACTACCAAAGCTCCGAGCGTCAGGGCTTTTACTGGTGGGAGATCGACATGTCTCACTACGTCCTCAAGGCGTTGAGCTGGGTGGGTCTGGTGTGGGATCTACGTGAGCCTCCCAAGGCCGTGCTCGACGCGGGTCGGCGCAAGGTGTCCGTGAGTGCACCCGCCGAGGCCCCCGTGCTCGCGCGGGCGTCGCTCGACGCTCGCTGAGCCCAACCGTTCCGAACGAAGCGGAGTCCTCGGGGGCTCCGCTTCGCTTTTCGAAGACCCACGAAATGCGAGCCCGGCGTGGCGTTTCGAGGCAGGCCTGCGTAGCCTGGGCGCGTGAGGTTTCGCAGCCCCGCCAACATTCTTCTGCGTCGCGCCCAGATCATCATGATCCTGGCGGCCCTGGTGCCCACCATCCTGATGACCGCCACGGGCATCATCTTGTTGGTCATGGGGCAGGGCTCGGTGGCGGTGGTGGCGGGCTCCTTGGTGTTGGCGTTCTGCACCTCGTCGCTCACCGGGTTCATCCTGGGGTACGTGTTCGTCGCCCGCGGGGCCTCTTTGGCGCGGGTGCAGACCGACTTTCTCTCGTCGGTGTCTCACGAGCTGCGCACCCCAATCACGTCCATTCGCATGTTCATCGAGACGCTGCGCGATGGCCGGGTGACCGATCCCGGCGAGCGGCAGAAGTGCTTGAACATCGTCGGTCGCGAACTCGAGCGCCTCGATGGCCTCGTCTCCAAGCTGCTCGAGCTTTCGCGGCTCGAGTCGGGGCGCCAGGCCTTCGAGCGGGCCCCCGTCACGGTAGACACCCTCATCCAGGAGGCCTTGGCCGGATTCGAGGCCGTGAAGCTGGGTACGGAGGTGAACCTGCAGGTCAGCGTCGAGCAGGGTCTGGTGGTTCTGGGCGATCGCAGCTCGCTCGGGCAGGTGCTCGTAAACCTGCTCGTGAACGCCTGGAAGTACACGCCGGCCGATAACAAACGCATTTCCATTCGCGCGTTCGCGCAAAAAAAGTGGGTCGTGCTCGAGGTGGAGGACAACGGGGTGGGCATTCCCCCCGACGAGCGGAAGCTCATCTTCGAGACCTTCGAGCGGGGCCGGGCCGCCGTGGTGCAGGGCGCCCAAGGCAGCGGCCTGGGCCTGGCGATCGTGAGGGCGGTGACCCGGGCTCACGGCGGGGACGTGCACCTGGTCAGTGGCACCAGCGGTGCATGTTTTCGCGTGCGATTGCCTCGACAGGCGGGCAAAGAAGCCTAACACTCTCGCACGTTTGAATCGCCATGACGCAAGGTGAACGACAGGGCCAACAGGTCCTCATCGTGGAAGACGACGAGGCCATCGCTACCGGATTGGCCTTGAATTTGACGATCGAGGGCTACCGCCCCGCTACCGTACAGGACGGCGCGGCAGCCCTGGCGCACATCAAATCCGAAAAGCCCGCCCTGGTCGTGCTCGACATCTCGCTGCCTGTGAAGAATGGGCTCGAGGTGCTCCGCGAGCTGCGGACGTCCGGTGACCAGACGGCCGTGGTGGTGCTTTCGGCCCGACAGGACGAGTTCGACAAGGTCGCCGCCTTGCGTTTGGGGGCGGATGACTACGTCACCAAGCCGTTTGCCTTGGCGGAGCTCCTGGCACGCATCGGGGCGGTCCTGCGGCGCGCTCTTCCCCCGGGCGAACGCGACGGCGGCGCGCCTGCCCCGGGCCATGGCTTTGCGTTCGGGGCCGTGGCGGTGGACCTGGACACCCGCGTCGTGACACGAAAAGGCCAGGTGTTGGCGTTCACGCACCTCGAGTTCGAGCTCTTGGCGTACTTTCTGGCGCACCCGGCTCAGGTTGTCTCCCGCGAGCACTTGCTGAGGGACGTATGGGGCCAAAGCCACGCGGGCTCTCCCCGGACGGTGGACAATTTCGTCAAGCAGCTACGGGACAAACTCGAGGACGATCCCGAGGCGCCCCGTCACTTCGTCACCGTAAGGGGCAGCGGTTACCGCTTCGATCCGTGAGCGTTTTTCCGGGAACCGGGCCACAGCGCTTTCGGGCGCCTGCGTAGCAAACACGTAAAGCAGATCCGCAGGGAAAGCGCACCCGGGCGGTTTCTTTCCGTGAATTCGCGCCCAGTGTGCGCTAATACAGGCGACCTTTGAACGATACTACATTCGAGTCGCTTTCGTTGCATCCGCTGCTGGCGACCACGCTCGCACGTCGCGGGTACGTCAATGCCATGCCCGTGCAGGCCGCGGTGTCCGACGCCGCGCATGCGGGCCGGGACCTCCTGGTCTCTTCACAGACGGGCTCGGGCAAGACGCTTGCCTTCGGCTTGGCCATGGCCTCCGAGTTGCTGGCGGGCGCCTCCGCCCTGGCCGAGCGCGGGGGCGTGATCCCGCGCGCTCTGGTGGTGGCACCCACCCGCGAGCTGGCCGTCCAGGTGGCCAACGAGCTCGGGTGGCTGTTTGCCGAAGCCCCGCTGCGGCTGGCTGCGTTCACGGGCGGCACACCCATGGGTGGCGATCTGCGCCGCCTGAGGATGGGGGTCGACCTGGTGGTGGGAACGCCGGGGCGGCTGGTGGATCTGCAGCGCCGCGGCGCCCTCGATCTGTCCCGGATCGCCACGCTGGTGCTCGACGAGGCGGACGAGATGCTCGACATGGGCTTCAAGGAAGACCTCGAGGCCTTGCTCTCTGCGGCGCCCGCCGAGCGGCGGACCTTGCTGTTTTCGGCCACGCTTCCGCGTCCCATCCAGCAGCTGGCCTCCACGTACCAGCGCAACGCCGTTCGCATCGACGTGCGAAGCCCTGGCGCCTCCAAAGCGCACGCGGACATCGACTTCCGGGCCCACCTGGTCAGGGGGCGGGACCGCTTCGCCGCCGTGGTGAACATGCTGCTCGCCAACCCGGACGCCAAGAGCATCGTGTTTTGCCGCACCCGCGAGGGTGTGGGCGACCTCCAGCACAAGTTGGTCGAGCACGGCTTCGCCGCCGTGGCAATGGCGGGCGACCGGGCACAGGGTGAACGAGATCGCGCCTTGGCGGCCTTGCGCTCGGGCAGCGCGCGCATTCTGGTGGCGACCAACGTGGCGGCCCGGGGCATCGACGTGCCCGACGTCGAGCTGGTCATTCACGGAGATCTGCCCGATGGGGCGGAGTCGCTCACCCACCGCAGCGGTCGAACGGGCCGCGCGGGCCGCAAAGGCACGAGCGTTCTGCTGGTGGATCCTGTGCAGCGCCGGCGTGCCGAGCGCTTGCTGGGCGAGCTCGGGGTGAAAGTGACCTGGGCCAAGGTCACCACGGAGACCGAGGCGCGGGCCGCGGCCGAGAAGCGGCTGGGTGACGCGCTCCTGGCGTCGCTCCGCCCCGAAACTGAAGGCACCGAGGGCGAGCCTTTGGACGAGAGCTTCGCCCGCACACCTGCCTTCGACCTTACACCGATGCTGAACCGCCTGACGGCGGAGGTGTCCGCGCAGGATCTGCTCGCGCTTTTGCTGCGCCGGGAGTTGGCGCGGCTCCCGCAAGCGCTGCCGCTCGAAGCCATCGAGGGGGAAGCGCCCCGCGGCCGGGCGCTACGGCCCCCCATGGAGGCGGGCGAGGGGCGAGGCCCTCGGCCCGAGGCGCCCACCCGGCGCCGGGAGCCCCCGCGTGAGCCGCTGCCGCGTGACAAGAGGCCGGACCCCGGCCCCTCCCCCTCCGTGCGGCCCTCATGGCAAGAAGAGCGCGTTCCGGTGGCGCCGCGCGCGGCGGGGCGGGCCGTGATTTTTCGCGTGAACCTTGGTGCCGATACCCAGGCGGCGCCCCGCACGCTCTTGCCGCTCATCTGTCGGCGGGGCGATGTGGACCGCACGCTCGTGGGCAGCATCCGGGTGGGTCCCCAATCGTCCACTTTCGAGATCGCGGCGGAAGCCGCAGTGTCGTTCGCCCGCTCGGCCATGCAGCCGGATCCGCGAGAGCCTCACGTTCGCTTCGAGGCCGCTAGGCCACCAGGCGAGGCGGCTCCCGTACGCCCGCGCCGTTCGCAGTCCGACGAGGCGCCCCGCGGTGGGCCGAGCGCCGCGCCTTCTCCGCGTCGCCCAAGCCGCGAGCAAGGGGGGCAGCGTCCCCTGCGCCGAGCGGCCCGTCCTTACGCGTCCTGAACCGTTGCAGGCGACCCAACCCCGGGCTTGCCAGGTCCGGGCCTCAATCTTCGCGGGCAGCCTGCCGATGTCCGGGGGAGGGGGGCGACATGACGATACGTTCAGAATCCCGGCCGCGGCGCATGTCACGACGTCTGTGGCTCGGCGCCGGAGCGCTCTGCCTGGGTGCGGGCCTCGCGCCCTGGGCGGCGGCGGCCGAGCCCGGCGAGGAGACGGACGACCCGCAAGGCGACGAGGCGGCCCCAGCGAACGAGCCCGGTGGGTACATTGGCGTGGCGCCCGGGTCGACCAACAGAAACCCACTGCCAAAGCCCGACGCCAACCCTCCCAAGCTCGTGTGGACCGGGTTTCAACCGGGTGCGGCGGGGGCCAAGGTGTTTTTGCAGACCACGTCGGCCGTGACCTACGAGCTCAAGGCCAACGGGACGGCGCTGTCGCTCCTGCTGCGCAACTGCCGCATCTTTCTCAAGAACAACGAGCGCGATCTGAACACGCGCTTTTTCGACTCTCCCGTGGCCGGCATCAAGGCGCGGCAGAGGCGGAAGGACATCGAGGTCACGATCGCGCTCAAGGCGCCGGCCACCACGTCTCCCCGTGTAGAAGAGGGGCCCGACGGCACGCAGTTCGTCGTGCTGGAATTTCCGGCGGTCGTTGCCACGAAGTGAGGCCTGGGCCGGGGTCCGAAAGGGGCTCGCGGCCTGAGCTCGTGTGGGCGCCAAGGGCGGAGCGCCTCCGGACTTTGCCGCGGCAGGGCGGGCGGTGAGGGGCGAGGGGTGTTAGAGCTGTCTTGCAGGCCGCCGTGGTCGGCAGAGACACGCGCACTGCATGAGAGAGATCCGCACGACGTTCAGCCTTTCGGCCGCCTGGCACAATGTGAGGGGGCTTTGGAGACATCCCCCGCCCCGAAACGCCCTCTTTGGTGGCCCCCTGCGCGGGCAACCACTCGGTGCAGAGCATTTGGCGGAACGGGCGCGTGCGCTGGCGCGGGAGCAGCGGCTCGCGCCGCCCGGCCCGAGACATCACGCGGTCACGCTCACCGCGCGGCTCGAGGAGACGATTCGCATCCTTCACGCCGCCAAGGCGCGGCTCGAGGCGAACCCCGGCACGGACGTGGGGCCTGCGGGCGAGTGGTTGCTCGACAACTTCCACGTGATCGACGAACAAGCCCGGCACGTGCGCGAGAGCCTCCCCAAGGGCTACTACCGAGAGTTGCCTGTCCTCTCGTCGGGGGCGCTCGTTGGCCACCCCCGGGTCTTCGAGCTTTGCAGCACCCTGATTTCGCATACCGAAGGTCGATTGGACCTGCCCGTTGTCACCCTCTTTTTGAGCGAGTTTCAGAAAGACGAGCTGCTGACACTCGGCGAGTTGTGGGCGATGCCCTCGATGTTGCGCCTGGGTTTGTTCGAGAACGTGCGGCGCATGGCTCTGCGAACGATGAAGCGACTCGATGCCTTGCGAGACGCCGACCTGTGGGTGAGGCGCGTGGAAGCCGCGGGGCGCGAAGGGGCGGCCGCGCTCAATCTTTGCTTGCAGAGCTTTCTCGACCAAAGCCACGCGATGACGCCGGCGTTCGTGTCGCGGTTCCTGCTGCAGCTTCGGCATGCGACCGGGTCCACGGCGTTGATCGCGCGGCTCGAGCAGTGGATGGCCGAGGAGTCGCTGAGCCCCGAAGAGGCCGATGCCCACGCGAATCAACAGCTGGCGCTGACCCAGATGGTGATCGCCAACAGCATCGCGAGTCTTCGCACGGTGTCTGGGATCGATTGGCCTGCGTTCGTCGAGCAGCACAGCGCCTTGGAGGCTGCGTTGCGCGAAGATCCGGCGGGGGCCTATGCGCGCAGTACCTTCGAGACCCGAGACCGCTACCGTCACGTCGTGGAGCGCATCGCCAAGGCCACCTTTCTTGGCGAAGTGCACGTTGCAGACGCTGCGGTGGGCGCGAGCCTGGCCGCTGAAGCTGGCAGCGCCGCGGCCCACGTTGGCTACCACCTCGTGGATGACGGGCTCTCCGCCTTCGAGGCCAAGCTGGGGTACGTTCCGCCTGTACATACGAGGCTCCGCAGGGCCGTCGTGCGCCACCCGAGCCTCGTGCTGGGCTCGGCTGTGGGCCTCGGAACGGCCCTGCTCGTGACCTTGGTGTGCGGGCTTGCAGCGCCTGACGCGCGCGCCATGTGGCTGCTCATCGCTGCTGCGACCTTGGTGCCTTTCAGCGATGTGGCCCTGGCGGTGGCGCATCAGGTGGTTACCGTGTTGCTACCGCCGCATCTTTTGCCGAAGCTGGATCTGCAGAAATACGGCGGCATTCCCGAAGAGCTGCGCACCTTGGTCGTCATC
The DNA here is from genome assembly GCA_022184915.1 of Myxococcales bacterium. Taxonomy (NCBI): domain Bacteria; kingdom Pseudomonadati; phylum Myxococcota; class Myxococcia; order Myxococcales; species Myxococcales bacterium. The sequence goes on from JAGTJU010000004.1 coordinate 92,867, forward strand.
CCCACCTTGTTCGGATCCCTCGAGGCGGTGCGAGAGGCGCTGGAGACGCTCGAAGTTCAGTATCTCGCGAACCGCGAGCAGAACCTGGGTTTCGCGCTTTTGGGAGACTTCACCGACGCAGAAGACGCACACCGCCCCGGCGATGACGCCATCGTCGCGGCCGCGTGCGAGGGTGTGAGAGCCTTGAACGCGCGCTATCGCGAGGGCGGGCGTCCCTTCTACCTGTTTCATCGCCCGCGCTCGTGGAGCCCTGGCGAAGGCTGCTTCATGGGGTGGGAGCGAAAGCGAGGAAAGCTGGCCGATCTGAATGCCCTGCTCGGCACGGGGGACGAGCAGGCGTTCAGCGCCATCGAGGGCGACCGGCCCTGGCTGCGCAAAGTCCGCTACGTGATCACGCTCGACGCGGATACGGTGCTGCCCCCCGAGGCGGCCGCGCGGTTGATTGGCACCATCGCCCATCCCTTGAACCGGGCCGTGTTTGATCCGGAGAGGGGCCGCGTGGTGCGCGGTTATGGCATCCTGCAGCCACGGGTGGTGGTGAACCTGCCCAGCGCCCACGCTTCGCGCTTTTCCCACGTTTACTCCGGGCATCCCGGCGTCGATCCCTACACGACTGCGGTATCCGACCTTTATCAGGACCTCTTCGGAGAAGGGAGCTACACCGGCAAGGGCATCTACGATGTCGATGTCTTCGCGCGGGCGACGCGGGGGCGATTCCCCGAAGGACGCTTGCTGTCTCACGACCTCATCGAGGGCAGCTTTGCCCGGTCGGGTCTCGTCACGGACGTCAACGTGTACGACGATTACCCAAGCCGCTACCTGAGCTTTACACGCAGAAAACACCGCTGGATCCGGGGGGATTGGCAGCTGCTGCGTTGGCTTGGCCCCCGTGTCCCGTCCGCCGAGACGACGGAGCCGAATCCCTTGTCCCTGGTGTCGCGCTGGAAGATCTTCGACAATCTCCGCCGCAGCCTGGTCGACATGGCGTCGTTGGCGTTGATCGCGGCGGGATGGACGGTGCTGCCTGGCGCTCCTTGGACGTGGACGGCGATCGCTCTGACGGCCATCGCAGGCCCCTGGATCATCTCGCTCACGCTGGCCGCTTTGCGACCTCCTTTGGATCGCTCCTGGCGCACCTACTACACGGCGCTGTCGCGTGATGCGGTCAATAGTCTCGTGCAAGTGGGCTGCACGATCGCATTTCTGCCTCATCAGGCCGCCGTGGCGAGCGATGCCATCTTCCGGACGTTGTACCGGGTGGGGCTCTCCAAGCGTCGCTTGTTGCAGTGGGAGACCTCGCAGCAGGTGGAGCGCGCGGGGGCCCGTCCCCTGTGGCGCACGATGTGGTCTGCCCCCGCGTGGGCGCTGGCCCTGGGATGTGCAGGCCTTTCCTTCGCCTTTCTTCGCGGCGGCCCGGCTCACGTCGGCGCCGTGGCGTGGGTGGAGCTGCCGCTTTTGGGGCTTTGGCTCGCGTCGCCAGCGCTTGCGCGGTTCTTGAGCGCTCCCGTCCCCCGTGTGTCGCGGGCGCTTCCCCCCAACGCGAGAGCCGCGTGGGAGCGCTACGCGCTGGTCCACTGGCGGTTCTTCGAAACCTTCGTCACCGAGGACACGCATGGTCTCGCGCCCGACAATTTTCAGGAGACGCCTACGCCCGTCGTGGCGATGCGCACGTCTCCCACGAACATCGGGCTCCAGCTTCTGGCCACCGTGGGTGCGCACGACCTGGGCTTCCTGTCGCTGTCCGGCATGCTCGACAAGCTCGAGCGGGCTTTTGCCAGCATCGGGGCCATGCAGAAGTACAAGGGGCACCTCTACAACTGGTACGACCTGCGCGACCTTCGTGTGCTCGATCCCCCCTATGTCTCGACCGTCGACAGCGGCAACCTGGCAGGCCACCTGATCACGTTGCGGCAGGCATGCCTGGAATTGGTGAAGACCGCGGCGGCGTCGGGCAGCGTCTGGAAGGCGATGGCGACAGCTCTGCGGTTGGCAGCGGAGCCGCCCCTTTCCGCAAGCGCCAAACGTACGGGGTCGCCCGAGCCCCTGAACGAGGCTGACGAGCGGATGTCGCGGGCCCTCGAGCGGGTACACGAAGAACTCGAGGCCGTTCGGGCCTCGCCGCGGCCCGCGTTGGAGAGGTTGAGGGACGCACTACGTGACGCCCTCGTACCGGCTGCTCCTGGGACCGCCGCGCCCATCGGCCACGATCCCGCTTGGATTCGCTGGGCGGTCGACAGGCTCGAGGCCGACCTGCAGGAGCCCAGCAGAGGCGCACAAACGCATCGGCTGCTGTCATTGGCAGAGCGCGCCTACGGCTGGGCGCTGGAGATGGACTTCCGCTTTCTCTACGATGCCCAGAGGAAGCTGTTTGCCATCGGCTTTCACGAAAGGGGGCAGACGCTGGACGCGTCGTTTTACGACCTCCTCGCGTCCGAGTCTCGGCTTGCCAGCTTCGTCGCCGTGGCGAAGGGTGATGCACCTCTTGAACACTGGTTTCGCTTGGGGCGCTCGCTGACTCACGTCCGGGGGGCGACGGCGCTCGTGTCTTGGAGCGGCAGCATGTTCGAGTACCTGATGCCGCCCCTCATCATGGACTCGCTCGAAGGGACGCTGCTTGCAGAGACACAGGCGGCGGCCGTCAAGCGGCAGAGGGCCTACGGGAAGGCCCACGGTGTCCCTTGGGGTGTGAGCGAAAGCGCGTACAACGTGCGTGATCGCCACTTCACGTATCAGTACCGCGCGTTCGGCGTTCCCGACCTTGGACTGAAGCGCGGCTTGGAGCGCGACTTGGTGGTGGCGCCCTATGCCACCGCGATGGCCGCGATGTTCGACCCCGGCAAAGCCCTGGCCAACCTTGAAGACTTGGAGGCGAGGGGCGCGCTGGGACCTTACGGCCTGCGCGATGCCCTGGACTTCACCAGGCCACGCCCCGGCCAGGCCTTTGCGCTGGTTCAAACCTATATGGCTCACCATATCGGCATGGCGTTCGTTGCCCTGGTGAACGTCCTTACGGATCGCAGCTTTCCGCGCCGGTTCCACGCTGATTCCCTGGTGAAGGCCAGCGAGCTCATGCTGCATGAGCGTCTTCCGCGTCGGCTCGTGTTGAGGGACGTGCAGGTTCCCCGTGCGCAAGAGCCGCTCGATGAGCTGGACGACGAGCCGGAGGAGCGCCTCATCGAGGACCTCGACAGCCCCCAACCCCACATCGCGCTTTTGGGGCGCTCACCCTATACCCTCATGATCAGCCATTGCGGCTCCGGCTATAGCCGGTACGAAGACCTCGCGGTCACCCGGTGGCGCGCCGACGGGACCTGCGACGATACCGGGCAATTCATCTACGTCGCGAACGTGACCGAGAACCGGCTGTGGTCCGTGGCGCATCAACCCGTGTGTGCCCCCCCCGACCAGTATCGGGCCGTGTTGGCGAGCGACAGAGTGACCTTTCATCGGGTCGATGGCGACATCGAGACTTCGACCGAGATCGCCACGAGCTCTGAAGATGCTGCAGAGGTTCGGCGGGTGACCCTGAAGAACACGGGGGCCGAGGTTCAGGAGATCGAGCTGACCAGTTACGGAGAGATCGTGTTGGCGAAGCCAGACGCGGACAGGGCTCATCCGGCGTTCTCGAACCTGTTCGTGCAAACGGAGTGGCATGGGTGGTGTTCAGCCATAACGGCCACCCGACGGCCTCGCACGCCCACGGACAAACCGTTGTGGTGCGTGCACGTCGTGGATGCGGCCCCCGAGCAGGTCGGAGCCCTGAGTTGCGAAACCGACCGGTCCCGCTTCTTGGGACGCGGCCGCACGACCCGTGCGCCCGTCGCGCTCGCAACGCCAGGTCCCTTGTCGGGCACCACGGGCGCGGTGCTGGATCCCATCTTCGCCTTGCGTGTGCGGGTGCGCGTTGCCCCGGGACGGACGGTGTCGGTGGCGTTCACCACCTTGGTGGCAACGTCACGCGAACGCGCCTTCGAACTTGCGGATCGTCACCGTGATCCTTATGGAGCGCAGCGGGCGCTGGACCTGGCCTGGACGGCCACCCAGGCCGAGTTGCGCGATCTGGGCGTCACGGCGAAAGAGGCCGGTGTATTCCAGGACTTGGCGGCCCATCTGTTTTATGCCACCCCCGACCTGCGGGCTCCCGAAGCGGAGCTGCGGCGCAATCGTGGCTCGCAGGCCGCCTTGTGGTCCCAGGGCATCTCGGGCGATTGGCCGATTCTGCTTGCCCTCATCGACGCTGTCACGGGGCTGCCCACCCTGGCCGAACTGCTCGCGGCGCACAGCTACTGGCGCCGCCACGGCATGACCGTGGATCTGGTGGTCCTCAACACCCAGACCTCGGGGTACCTTCAAGAGCTCGGCGACAGGATCTCGGCGATCCTCTTCAGTGCGGGCGACTCCGAGCTCCTCGACCGCGCAGGAGGTGTTTTCGTGCGCCGCCGCGCCCTGCTGGACGAAGCCGATCTGCTCATGTTGCGTGCAACCGCGCGCGTGCACGTGCACTGTGATGGGCGCGCGTTGAGGCACGTCACCGCACAGGCGGCGGCCGTGGCGGAAGGCCCGCTGAAGGCGACGGTCGAGCCAGACGCCCCGGGCCGTCTGGCCGAGCGCAGTGTTCCAGGGGGCTTGGTCACGCGCCCCGGCAGCCGGGGGCAAAAGCCCACGCCACGAGCCGGACGGAACCAAGCCCGCGCCAAAACGCCCTTGCCACCCGCACCGCAGGACGCGACCGAGGGCGCGCCCGAAAGGGAGGACCGACAAACGTCACTCTTCGACAACGGCATCGGCGCCTTGGAAGACGATGGTCGCTACCGCATCGAGCTTTTGGGGGGGAAGGTGCCGCCGGCGCCGTGGTCCAACGTGGTGGCTGGGCCCCGAGGCGGTTTCGTGGTCAGCGAGAGCGGAGGTGGCTTTTGTTGGGCGGAGAACAGCTACTTCTTCAGGCTCACGCCCTGGCACAACGATCCGGTGGCAGATGTGCCTGGAGAGGTGATCTATGTGCGCGATGATGAGACAGGGCAGCTGTGGAGCGCCACGCCGGCGCCGCTGCAAGGCGAGGCTGCGTTCGTGGTTCACCATGGGGCCGGATTCTCCACCTTCGCGCGGAGCGGAAGCGACGTATCCACGAAGCTGACCCTGGGTTTGGCGGAGGAGGGTGCCGTCAAGGTGTCTCTTTTGGAGGTCCAAAACCATGGCTCGCGGTCACGTCGGCTCACCCTGACATCGTACGTGGAGTGGACGTTGGGCGTGCTTCGCGAGCACACACAACACCAGGTTCAGACCTGGTTCGATGCGGGCTTGGGGGCCGTGCTGGCGACCAACCCCTTCGACCCGCAGTTCGCGGGCTGGGTTGCATTTTCTGCTTCGAGCGAGGTGCCGACGAGCCACAGCGGTGACCGCCGGAGCTTCCTGGGCAGGAATGGGAGCTTGGGTGCCCCGGCCGCCCTCGAGGTGCGGGGGCTCGACGATGTCACAGGCGCTGCACGCGATCCCTGTGCGGCCCTGCAGATGAGCCTGGAGATCCCGGCGGGTCAGACGAAGGAGGTGGTGTTCTTGCTGGGTGCGACGGCCAGCCGATCCACGGCGCGGCAGACCGTGGGCCGCCTTCGTGACCCACAGCAGGCGAGGGCCGCTGTCGAAGAAACGGCGGCGGCTTGGAGGGCCCGACTGTCCGTGATCGAGGTCGAGACCCCCGAGCCCTCCTTCGACGCGATGATGAACCACTGGTTGCTATACCAGGCGCTCTCCTGCCGCATGTGGGCTCGCTCGGCGGTATACCAATCGAGCGGCGCGTTCGGATTTCGTGACCAGCTGCAAGACGCGATGGCGTTGTTGTACGCCGAGCCCGCCTTGGCGCGGGCGCACATTCTTTTGGCCGCGTCTCGACAGTTCGTGGAGGGCGATGTTCAACACTGGTGGCATCCTCAGAGCGGTCGGGGCGTGCGCACACGATTTTCCGACGACATGGCGTGGTTGCCCTACGTTCTCGCGCAGTACATCCGTGTGACCGGCGATGGCGGCATCCTCGACGAGCAAGTGCCGTTTTTGACGATGCGTCTGCTGTCCGAGCACGAACACGAGCTGTATGACTTGCCGACGGTCACGGCCGAGACGGCCACCGTGCACGAGCACGCGTTGCGCGCCTTGCGCCGGGCGTGTACGCGCGGAGACCTCGGCTTGCCGCTCATGGGCATCGGCGATTGGAACGATGGCATGAACCGGGTGGGCGCCGAGGGCCGTGGCCAAAGCGTATGGTTGGCGTGGTTCCTCGCAACGACAGCCCGGGGCTTTGCGCGACACTGCTCGACGAGCGTCGCGGCCGAGCTGCGCGCACAGGCAGATGCCTACGTGGCGGCAGCGGAGTCGAACGCCTGGGATGGTGAGTGGTACAGGCGGGCCTACTTCGATGACGGCACCGCGCTTGGCGCGGCTTCAGGTGAAGAGTGTCGGATCGATTCAATTGCGCAGAGCTGGAGTGTGATCTCGGGCGGCGGGTCGCCGGACCGACAGGCGCGCGCCATGGCCTCCTTGGAACGACATTTGGTCGATGAATCCGCTGGGATCGTTTCGCTCCTGGATCCGCCGTTCGACAAGAGCTTGCACGACCCCGGCTACATCAAGGGGTATCTTCCCGGCGTGCGCGAGAACGGCGCGCAGTACACCCACGCGGCCTTGTGGGCGGTGTTGGCCACGGCCTTGCGGGGCAACGGTGAGCGGGCCTTCGCGCTTTTCCAGATGCTGAACCCTCTGTTACATGCTGAGACGCCAGGCGGTGTAGCCACTTACAAGGTCGAGCCCTACGTGGTGGCGGCTGACGTCTACACGGCGCAAGGCCATCGAGGCCGGGGCGGATGGACCTGGTACACGGGGTCTGCGAGCTGGATGTACCGTATCGGCATCGAGACGCTTTTGGGGTTAATCAAGCGGGGAGATACGCTTTCGTTCTGCCCCCGTGTGCCGCGGGCGTGGCCGGGGTTTCGGCTTCGGTATCGCTTTGGGAAGACCCCCTACGACATCGAGATTCGCTTGTTCCAAGACGGGGTCAGGGCGGCGAAGATGCCGAGCGTGCACCTTGACGGACAGCCGCTTACGGGAATGACCTTGCACCTGGTGGACGATGGGGTTCCTCACAAGGTCGAGGTCGACGTGCCCTCGGGTGCGGAGGCCATGCCTGCCTAGCATCACCGCCCATCCCGATCTCCTCAGGGCTCGGCGGGGGCAGGTCTACCCCTGCACGCCAAAAGCCCCTGAGGCGTTCGTGCGTCAGGGGCTTCGGCTAGGCGCAATGCTGTTCACTTAAGAAACCTCGTAACCATCTGAAAATATTGTGCAATTCGTCTTGACAAGGCCCGAGGCTGCGAGCGCCGGCCTTCATGAGCCTGCTTCGTGGACCTGGCGATCACTTTCGAGCGTTCTTCAAACTGACCAGTGGCTGTGCGGACAAGTTCGACCGGACACGGACATGGAGCGCCCGCAGCGTCTTGATGTGGCTGATGGTCCTGACGATGCCGGACCGAAAGATGAGCTATCGACGGAGCTTGCGGATCGTGGCGTACTACGGGCGCAAGGTGTTCGATTGGGCGAAGGTACCGACGTTGTCGTCCATCAGTGAAGCAAGAAAGAAGGTCTCGATCGAGACATGCCGTGGGTTGCTGCACCAGCTGGTCGAGCGGTGCGAGTCCATCATGCCGACTCCGAAAACCCCGTGGGGGAAACGTCGATTCATCGCGTTCGATGGAACGCGGGTTGTGTTGCCGCGCAGCGCGGATACAGCGAGGAAGATGGCGCGGCCGAAGCGGCCGAATGGGACGTCGGTGCACAATCCACAAGGGTTGGTGGTGATGGCTGCGGATGTGTTTCGCCGTCTTCCGTTGGATTGGTCCCTGACCGGAAAAGGCATCGGCGAGAGGACGTCCATGCAGAAGCTGGTTCACCGATTGCCGTTCAAGGCAGGCGACGTGGCCGTCATGGACAGAGGGTTTCCGAGTCGCCACCTGTTCTCAGCCTTGATTGAACATGGCGTTGACATCATTGCGAGAATGAGCGCATCGAAGGCGACGGCGTGGAAAGAGCTCAAGCCATTCTTGTCTTCAAACAAGAAGACCGCCCAAGTGACACTGACGCTTCCGGGGGCAAAAGGGAACATTGAGCTTCAGGTGCGCGTCGTCGAGCGCGACGCAAAGCCAGGCCGCCCGAGGAAAGGCACGAAGAACGAAAGGATGGTCATCGTGTCCACCTTGAGCGGAAAGGACGGATTCGATCGCAAAGACATCATCAAGCTCTACGCCTCTCGATGGGGAATCGAATCTCTCTTCAAGGAAATGAAGAGCTTCATGCAGACCGAGGACTTCCACAGCAAGAGCGTCCAAGGATGTGAACAGGAACTCATTTCCGCGATGATCTGGATAGCCCTGGCATCGTTCCTTCAAGCAGAAGCGGAGCGTACCCTTGATGGCCGACGCGTCGTTCGCGCAGACTGCCTACGAGCGGCCGGTGATCTGCTCTTTGCGATGCTTTCAGGAAAATCCATCCATGAACAGATGGACGATGACATCGCCGCCCTTCGAATGTTCGCGTACGCCCCACAACAAGACAGGCACTATCCGAGGGAGTGCAAACGTCCCTTCGGTCGCACCATCCAAAGGGGTGGTGCTTAAGTGAACAGCATTGCGGCTAGGCGCGCGTCCGGTGGCGAGCGCCTTTCGTGAACGACGGTGGTATGGGACCCTTCACGAGGGACGCGCCGTCTTCGTGTAGACCTTCGCGACGATGCGCCACCGGCCTCGGACGCGCAGCAGGGTGAGGTGGTCCGTGAAGGCGTGCGCCGCGAAGCGGAACATGACCTTCGCACGCGCCATGTCGTTGACCACCTCGAGGTCTTCCATCGTGGCTTCGTGGGGGGGAATGAGCCCGGCCTCTGCATGTTCGATGAACCTCTCGAGAGGGACGAGCTCGAGCTTCTGGTCAGCGTCGAGCGACTGCAGGTTGCAGCTCGAGTAAAACGCGCGAGCAAGGGCTCCGGGCTCGCCGCGCGCGCCTGCGAAGTAAAGGCGCAGGACCTGCTCGACTTCTTGATGGTCTTTCGATGTGTTCTCGTCGTTGGACATGTGCATTTTCCTTCTCGAGTCGTTCGGGTCTCAGCGTGCGTCGCCCGTGCCTCCGTCTCAGGGGACCGGTACGAAGTCGAAGGCCTGCTCTTGATAGAAGAAGGTCAGACAATCCGACGGGGAGGCGTCGGCACAACGGGTGACGTGTTCGGCGCCTGCGGGCACGAAGTAGTAGGACCCCACGGGCAGCGTCGTCGGCTTAGCCTCGCCCGAAGGAGTTGGGTTTTCGAGGAGGCCGGCCAGAACCACTGCATGATAGGCGGCGGTGTGCAGATGCGGGGGCGTGGCGCCCCCCTTCGTGAGCTTCACGAACGTCCCGTGCCGTCCCGTGGCGCGATCGCCGTAGACCGTTCCGAACTCGGCCACCCCGGGAAGGATGGTCTCGAACTGAACAGACGCTGCGGGGCGGAAGGGCGCCGTGGTGCCGGCCGCAGGGTCGGCGGCGCTGAGGGAGGGGTCAAAGTCGAAAGCCGAGGCTTGATAGAAGAAGGTGAGACAATCCGACGCCGAGTTCGGGGCGCATCGCGTGATGTGCTCGGCGTTGGCGGGCACGTGGTAGTAGGATCCTGGGCCGAGCGGCACCACGCTCGCGCCGTTGCCGGGAATCGGGTTTTCCACGAGGCCCGCCAGCACGACCCCGTCGTAGGCTGCACCGTGCGTGTGGGCGGGGGTGCCTTGCCCCTTTTTCAGCCGGACGAAGGTGCCGTGGGCCCCCGCGCTGCGGTCGCCGTGAACGGTGCCGAACTCCGCGATCTCCGGCAGAATTTCCTGAAAAGCCACGTCCTTGGACTGGACGAAGACCGCCGCCGGATTTTTCTGGACGGCCGATTCGTCAGACGCACAGGCTCCGACGAGCAGGGACAAGATGATTCCAAGTTTCTTCGACATGTTCGTTCCTTTGTTTCGCTGCAAGAGAGCCAACCAGTCTCGAAAAAGAGACTAAGGGCGGTTGGTCGTGAGCGGGATTGGCGAAAAATCGGTGCGCTCTGTGCAAAAATCGCCAGACCTTCGCGATCATGGATTGGGACGATTTCCGCTACTTCCTCGCCGTGGCTCGCCATGGCTCCATCAGCGCGGCCGCCAAAGCCCTGGCGGTGCAGCACTCCACGATGGCCCGCCGGATCAAGGGACTGGAAGAGGCGCTCGGCTGTCGCCTGTTTGACCGCCTGGAGGGCCGCCATGTGGTCACGGCGGCGGGGCGGGACGTGGAGGAATCAGCCGAGCGCATCGAGCGCGAGGTTCTTCTGATGGATAGAAGGGTCCTGGGGCGCGACGCTCAGCTCGGTGGGCCCCTGCGTATCTCTACGGCCGACGCGATGGCCGTGACCTTCCTGATGCCCATTTTCAAGCGCTTCGTGGCGGCGTACCCGCAGCTCGAGGTGACGGTGTCGGCCTCGAACAGCTACGTCGATCTTGCAAAACGCGACGCCGACGTGGTGATCCGGGCCAGCAACGCGCCGGGGCCCGACCTGCATGGGCGCAAAGAGGCCACGCTGGCCTTCGCCGTTTACGGCAGCCGCAGCTATCTCGAGGGGCTAGGCGCGGCGCAACCCTCGTGGGTAATGCCTGCGGGGGGACTGCCTCATCAGGACTGGGTCAGAGCCCACAGGGGCGGCGCGCCCGTTGCGCTCACCGTGGATGAAGCGACGCTGACCCATGCGGCTGTAGCCCAAGGGATCGGTGTGGGGCTCCTACCCTGTTTCATGGGGGATGCCGACTTTTCCCTGCGGCGCTTCATGGACCCCGCGCCCGATACGAACATCGATCTGTGGCTGCTGCTGCATGGCGATCTGAAATCCACCGCCAAGGTACGGGCCTTCGTGAATTTCGTACGGGAGGCCGTGCGAGAGGGGCTGGACCTGCTCGAAGGGCGCAAGCCTGCCCCCTGAGCCACGGGCTGCGCTACCAGATGTGCCCGCCGAAGCCGCGCGCAGGTTCCAGGCGCGCCTTGCGGGGCGCGCGGCCATACCACGCGGCCGTCTGCGTTCGCGGAACGGGTGAGATCTCGAAGGGGATGAACAACACCTTTACGAAGCGGTTGCGCCCGCTGCGCTCGTAGCCAGCCAGACCCAGGAGGACTTCCCACATGGTGTCGCCCGGGCGCTTGACCTCTGACTCCCAGAAGGGAAACACGATGAGGCGCGACGTGCCCTCGTTCGGTCCTTTGCCCGTGCGGTACCAAATGTTGGGGAACACATAGGTGCCCTTCCAGCCCGCGCGCTCGAAGCGCGCGAAGAGCGGGAAGAGCATCTGGCTGCGGCGGCCCTCGCTCTTGTAATCCCAGTAGAGGGGGAAGAGCACCGTCGTGGCCTGTTCGGGTGTGCTGCGGCGGTAAAAGAGCGGGCCCAGAGTGTAGGTGGTCTGCGTGTCCTCCCGGTGATGACGAAGGAACAGCGGCAAAAGGCCCGTGGTACGACTTTGGTGATAGGCGTGGTGGTCGAAGAAGAGAGGGAACAACACGCTGGTGGCCGAGGCGATTCCACGATGCCGCCAGAACAGGCCCAGCCACCCCGAGAGGGAGCGCTCGGGCCTGCTGCGCTGGTAGTGCAGCAGGGGCAAAAAGAAGCGCGTGTTGGTCTCGGTGACCTTGTTCGTGTGGCTGAACCACAGCGGGGCCAATATCGCGAACGAGCTCGTGGGCGTCTGCCGGCGGAAGAAGGGAGGGACGTACCACCAGGTGCTCGTCGCAGACCGGCCTCGTCCAAAAACGGGCGTCACGATGGCCGCGTTCGTGGGTTGCGTGCGGACGTAGAAGAGCGGTAGCAGCGCGGCCGAGAACCACTGCGTGTCCGGATTGCGGCTGTACCACGCGAGCGGGACCACGCCACGGGTGTTCGTGCTGCCGGTGCGGCGGGAGAAGAAGGGCCCCAGCACCGTGGTGGTGCGACGTTGCTGGCTGTCGTCGAAGCGCCAAAACAGGGGGAACAAGACCTGGTGCGCGCGCGCATCGCTACGCCCCGACCACCACAGGGGAAAGCCCACCGTGGTGTGGCCCTGAGCCCAGGTGTTCCGGTAGAAGAAGAGGCCCATCCAGGTGGTGGAGGTTTGCTTCTCGAAGTTGCGCCATCGGTAGCCCACGGGTGTGACGAGCAGGCTGCGCTTTGCGTTCCGCCCGTAAAAGTAGAGCGGTACGAGCCCTTGTGCGTAAGTGCTTTGTCCGCGCGATGCGAACCAGGGTCCGAGCTGGATGGTTCCTCCTTTGGGGCCGGCAGAGCGCCAAAACAGGGGAAAGAGCGTGTCCAGGGCGTAGCCGTCGCTGTCGCGCTGGCGGAAGTACGTGGGGAAGACGTAGGTGCCGGTCTCCTGGACCGGGCCCGAGGCTTCCCTTTTCAGCGTGGCGTAGCGGCCGAAAAACGGAAAGATGAAGCGGGCGTGCGTGGAGGCATCATCGATGGCCACCCAGGGACCCACGACCCGCGTGCGCTGCTGAAGCTGCTTGTTGGTGAAGTCGAACCACAGGGGAAAGGCCCCCGAGGCAGCCACGGTGCGTGACTCGTACCAGAAGTACGGGCCCACGAAGCCGGCCTTGCGCTCGGGCGTGGCTTTGCCCATCGCCACGGGCGTGATGAAGGTTCGGGCGAACGGCGTGCGCTTGTAGTGCACGAGCGGGAAGAGCGTGAAGCTCGTCTCGTTGGCCTTGCCGGGCTGGGCGCCCCGGCGGAAGTAGAGCAGGGGAAACAGGGCATCGGTGCGCTCTTCACCCACGCGGGCGTGATAGTAGGGGCCCACCAGCGTGTGGCTGCTTTTGGCCTCGTGGTCGCGGAAATGCCAGAAGAGCGGCGCCACCACCGTGTGTGCTCCCTTCGGCGAACGGCCCGCGAAGAGAAGCGGAAAGAGCCCCGCCGACCAAGCTTGCGGCCTGCGGCTGTAGAAGGCCGGCCCCAGCACCGTGGTCTTCCGCTGCGTTTTCACATCGTGGAGGTGCCAGAAAAAGGGCAGCGCGACGGCGTAGGAACTCCGGGCCGTCTCGCCCTGCGCGTAGAGCAAGGGGAAGATCACCGTGGTTTTTGCCTCCCCATTGCGAAAGTGGCCGAAGAGGGGGAGCGCCAGGGTGAAGTTTCGGCGAGGCGAGTTGAAGTGCCAGAGCAGGGGAAAGACGATCGCGTGCCGCCTATCGTCTTCCCGTCCGAAGAAGGCCAAGGGAAAGAGCCCCCCCGAGCCGCCACGCGTGCCTTTGTCGCCGTAGTAGGCCAGTACACCTGCACCCACGGCGGTCAGGCTCTCGGTGGGCGACTTGCGGCGGAAAAAGAAGGGAAGTACCGCCGTGGCGGTTGCGTCGTGCACACGATCGCGAAAGTGCCAGATCAGGGGAAAGAGCGTGCTGGTAGAGCCCGTTTCATCCTGGCTCCGATAAAACAGCAGCGTCCACAGGGCGCGGCTGCCCGTCACGCGGTCGACCCGCCTGTAGTAGAACGGGAAGACGAGGTCGAGGTCGCGCTCGGGGGACCGGCGGCTGACGATGGGGGGGACGAGCAGCGTGAACCCGCTCGTGCCTTTGGCCCGGTCCCGGGCGTAGCCGCCGAGCGGGGTGAGGGCGAAGGCGCGTGCGCCTCCGTCGCGTGAGCGCCAAAAGGCGAACGGGAAAAGCAGGCTCCACCGTGCTCTGTCTTCGGCGTCGTACGCCGTGTAGTAGAGCGGCAGGACGGTCGTGAAGCGGCTCTTCGGTCGTTTGAAGTCGAGGAAGGGACCCACCACGGTGCTGTGCCGGTCGGGCCCCGAAAAGTGCCAGGCCAGCGGGAAGAAAACCGTCCCGCTCTTCGTCTCGCTGCGAAAGCTCCAGAGCAAGGGAAAGAGCACGTCGTACTCGTTTTTGCTTTGGTTGCGCCCGAACCAGTAGACCCACAGAAGCGAGCCGCGTTGGTTGGGCCCCGCCCACGAGCTGTAGCCAAGCGGGCCGAGCGTGAGCTTGCGACGGCCCTCGGCGTGTTGGAAGCCAAGGGGCAGCAGCAGCACGTTCGACGATTCGCCTCGGCGCCACGCCCACAGGAGGGGGAATCCCACGGTGGTTGCCCGTGCCTTGCTGCGGAAGCTCCAGACCAGGGGAAAAAAGACATCGGACGCCTCTTGCTGGTAGAGGTCGCGGCGCCAGTAGTAGAGGAAAGCGAAGAGGCCCAGAGACTTCCCTGTCTCGGGGTTCTTGATGGTGAACGAACCCAAAAGCGGCGCGGCCCACCCGAACTTCGTGGAGCCATAGGCCACGGGCCAAACGCCCCACGACGAGGCGTCGGGTTGGCGCGACCAGGTGATGAGCGGTCCGACCCACAAGGCCGTGCTGACCCGTCTGGCCTCGTAGTTCTCGAACCGCCAGTAAAAGGGCGCCAGGATGCGGGTCTTTTCACTGCGGCTGAAGAAGTGCCAGTAGAACGGCGCCACCACGCGGTAGCCGGGGATGCCGGACCGGGCGAAGTAGAGGGGCCAGAAGGCCGTTCGCGGCCCTTCCTTGCGAAAGAGGAGGGCGCGCACGGGGCGCTCGAGCGTTTGGCAGCGGCCGTCCGTGCAGATCGTGCCGTCGGGGCACTCTTCGTCCGTGGCACAGGCGTTCGGCTCCGGGGCGGTGGCGCCTGGGGCGGGCACTGGCGACGGCGACGAGGTCTGCGCCCGCACGTCCGCGTGCGTGGGCGTCTGGAAGGGATTGAAGCGGGGGGCGACCGCACGGTTGAGCGCCCCTTTCAGTCCCGCTGGTCTAGCGTTCGACGCCCACACGGGAGCCGCGATGGCTCCCGAGAGGCGCAAGACGGCGAGAGCGAACGCGAGCGCCAGCGTGGCCGCGGCGGACGAAGAAAACAGACGAAGGCGCGGCATCAGGTGCTTCGGGGCGAGGCTTTATTGCATGGGCATCGGCAACATCTTCCATTCGCCGTTCTCACGGACGAAGCCGATGTCAGCCGTGTGGGAGGCGTCGTCTTTTTTCATCTCCACCTTCAAGGTGGCCGTCTCGCCCTTTTGCGTGGCCCCCTTGACGTTGAAGTTGGCCCCCTTGAGCTCGTCCTTCATCTTCTTGACGTCGTCGCCGGAGCCGCCCATCTGCGAGGCGAGCATGCCCTGGTACATCAACGCGTAGGAGTCGATCACCGTTTCGAGGTCGCCGCTTTCGAGCGCCTTTTGCCAGCGTTGGAACGTCTTTTGAGGTGAGCTCAGCTCGGCCCGCGGGGCAGGCAGCTTGTACTGAATCGATTTCACCTTGTCGCGCGGAAGCTTGAGCGTGTTGCCGCCCGACTTCACGGTGAACACCCCATCGAAGTAGTGAACGATTTCGCCCGAGACCTTCGTCTTGTCGAGCATTTCGATGATCTCGTCGGCGTGGGCCAAGGCCGGAAGACCGGCGAGGCCGAGGGCTAAAACCAGCAGGCAGGGGGCGAGCCGGAGCGGCCGCGAGGCATTTTCATTCGACATCAGATCTCCTTGGCGGGACGGTGCAACACCGAGCACGGCCGGCAACGCCCCCGGGGCAAGCTAATCGGCCTGCGTCGCCGAGTCAACGCGAGCAAAACCGCTTTCTTTTCGCAGGGCCGGGCTTTGAGGTGCACGCGCCACGCGGGGTCCTGGCCCGGGCTTGCCGGAGGCTCCGCACCTGCGGTGGTCAGGGCCTCGAAACGCGGGGACCCGGGTGCTTGGCCCGGGGCTTGGCTTCCTGCCGGGACGCTTCGGAGGTGTTCTCGTCATGGGGCGGGAGGGGGGCCTGGGCCATCAGTTCCTCGCGAAGCGCGATCGCTGCGGGGGTGCCGCGCAGCTCTGTAAGGCTCTTGACGTAGTGGGTCAGCGCCCACAGGCCCTCCTCGCTGACGATCCCCTGCCAACTGGGCATGGCCGCGCCCGCGATGCCGGCGGCGATGGTGCGGTAGAGCCCCTCGAGCTCCGTGCCGTTTTTGACCGGTTGAAACAGAAAGTCGATCGGGAGAATCTGCACCGTGTAGGCGCCTGCGTTGTACTCACTGGCCTTGAGCGACGGGCGGTACATGTCCTCGAGGTCCGCCATCGCAGCGGGAGGCGCGCCGAGATAGCGCTGCGAAAGGGCTACCCTCTCGGCGCGGGTGATGTAGCTCGGGTGGCAGTTCGAGCAGCCAGCCAGCACGTACTTCATGTTGCCTTCGGGGTCGTTCTCGACGCCGGCCAGGTGGTAGATGCGCTTGCCCACCTCGATCGCTTCGGCGCTGCGGCCCCGCCACGGATCGTCTGGCACGTCGATGGGGGATCCGGGCTCCTCCTCGCGCCAGCGCTCTGCAAAGGTCTTGATGTACTGAAGCACGGCGTGGCGCTGCTGCGGGGGAAGGTCCCAGGCCAGCATCGGGGTGCCCGCGAGGCCGTGAACCAGGATGTGGTCGAGCGCTTCGTCGCGCGGCAGCTCACCTACCGGGACCCCTCCGAACTTGAACTGGGCCGGACGGAAGTCGCGGGGAGGAGGGCGCATGCCAGCTGAGGTGGGTCCACGTCCGTCACCCGCTTCGCCATGGCAGGTCTGACAATAAAGCGTGTACACGTCGTGGCCGAGGTTGAGCGTGGCCGCCGAGACCTCTTGGCCGCCGAGCCGCTGGCCTTCGTGAAACTTCGGCGTGTCGAAGAGCTTCGTCTGGCATCCGCTGGCCGTAGCGAACAGGAACAGCATGGCGATGGCCGCGCCGCGCGGGCCGCCGGGAAGACGAAGGGGGACAAAGCGCATCACGATCGGCCTCACAGCACGTAGACCAACAGGTACATGAGGCCCCAGACCACACCCACCATGTGCCAGTAGAGGGTCCAAAGCCGCAAGGGAATGTGCGCAAGAGGCGTGTAGCGCCGTCTCGCCGCTCGCACCGTGAGCCAGCCGAGGGCCAGGACTCCCAGCGCCACATGCAGGGCATGAAACACGGTGAGTCCATAGAACACCGAAGCGTAGGGGCCGGCGTCCGGTGTGAGGCCCAGGTGCCACAGGGACCCCCAGACCCGGGCCTGCAAAAGGAGGAAGATCGCGCCGAGCGCGGCGGCGGCCCCCACGAGGCGCGCCACACCCTTACCTGTGGCGCGGGCCCGCGCGAGCGCTTCGTGCAGCCCGTAGCTCGAAAGCGCAAGCGCCAGGGTGGCCGTGGCGGGCAGGCCGAGCGGGAGATCCGGCATGTCGGTGGGGGGCCAGGGATGTGCCCCGGCACGCACCACCCCGTAGGCGAAGAAGAGCCCGGCGAACAGCATGGCCCACGAGGCCATGAAGATGACCATGCCCAGGAACGCCGTGCCGGCCTGGTGCTGCTGCACGCCGCGCTCGTCCGGCGCCGGCGTGGCGTCGCGCCCCCCGGAAGGCAGGGCCCATGCGCCCGGCGTGTGCTCCCCTGCGTTCACGCCACCCCTCGCGAAGACGCAGCGGCCGCCCCGGCCTCGGGGACAGTTGGCGGGCGGGGAAGAGGTTCGTTCTGAGCCACCCAGTCGCGCCCGAGCAGGGCTCTCACCTCGGGGTTGGCGAACTCGTGAGGCCCTCGCAGCACCTCGGGGACCAGGTCGAAGTTGTGGTGAGGGGGAGGTGACGAGATCGTCCACTCGAGCGTGCCGACGTTCCAGGGATTGGCCTCGGCGTTGGCGGGGGCGAAGACGTTGCGGAAGAAATTGAAGACGAAGAGCAGTTGCGAGACGCCCAGGGCGAACCCGAAGTAGCTGGTCCAGCGGTTGAGGGGGGCCAAGTGCTGGAGGAACGTGTACTGATGAGGGTCCCAGAGCCGGCGCGGTTGGCCCGCGTACCCCACCGCCAGCTGACCCACGAAGAGCAAGGTCATGAACACCGCCGACGTCCAGAAGTGGGCTTTGCCCAGCGGCTCGCTGAGCTTGCGGCCGAACATCTTTGGGAACCAGTGGTGGATCGCCGCGAAGCTCGCCAGAAAGGACGCCGCGCCCATCGTGAGGTGAAAGTGACCCACCACGAACATGGTGTCGTGCAGATAAAGATCGGTGGAAATGGTGGCCAGGTAGATACCCGTCAGTCCGCCGAGCGCGAAAACGAAGATCACGC
The DNA here is from genome assembly GCA_022184915.1 of Myxococcales bacterium. Classification (NCBI taxonomy): domain Bacteria; kingdom Pseudomonadati; phylum Myxococcota; class Myxococcia; order Myxococcales; species Myxococcales bacterium. The sequence continues at coordinate 110,945 of JAGTJU010000004.1, forward strand.
CGAGCGTAAAGAGCATGGCGGCCGTCAGGCGCACGGAGCCTTTCCAGATCGTGTGGAGCCAATTGAGAAAGAGCAGCTCGGCCGGCGCGCTGATGATCAAGGTCAAGGTCATGAAGGCTTTGCCGAGCAGCGGGTTCATGCCGGTGGTGAACATGTGGTGCCCGTAGACCACGGCGGAGAGCACGGTGATGGCCGTCATGGCGATCACCGAACCCTTGTACCAGTAGGCTGGCTTGCGGGCGTAGAAGGACACCAGATCCGCCACCACGCCCCAGGCGGGCAGGATGAGGATGTAGACCTCGGGATGTCCGAAGATCCAAAAGAGGTGCTGGAACAAAATGGGATCACCCCCGCCCCGCACGGCGGCCGCCCCGGCGATGAAGAACTGTGTGCCGAAAACGCGATCGAGGAAGAGCAACAAGGCCGCGGCGCCGAGCACCGGCACGAAGAGCACGTTGAGGATCGAGGTGAGCCACAGACCCCACACCGTGAGGGGCATGCGCATGTAGCTCATGCCCGGGGCGCGAAAGCGAATCACGGTGGTGACGTAGTTGACGGCACCCATGATGGTGGCCGCACCCGTGACGAAGATCGCCGCCACCACCAACGTCTGCCCGAGGCCGGGCGAGCCGATACGCGTCGAAAGCGGGGGGTAGGTGGTCCAGCCCGCCGAAGCGGATCCCAGCTGCACGAAGAACGACAGCGCGATGAGCGCCATCGAGAGCACGAAGGTCCAAAAAGACGCCATGTTGAGGCGGGGAAAGGCCATGTCCCGCGCGCCGATCATGAGCGGAATCGTGAAGTTCCCCAGAGCACCGATGAGAATCGGCGTGATCGCGAAGAAGATCATGATGAGCCCGTGCATCGTGAACACGGTGTTGTAGGTGGCCGGGGTGACGACGCCGCTCGCGTCGGGGAAGAGGGTGTGCCCGACCCCCGGCACTGCACGGCCCGGGTACGCCCACTGCCAGCGGATGAGCATGGCCAAGAGGCCGCCGAAGAGCAGGAACAACAACCCCGACCACAGGAACTGCTTCGCGATCACCTTGTGATCGGTTGAAAACAGGTACCGGCGAACGAAGGATCGGGGGGCGAGGTGAATGGGCTGAAGATCCATGAAGGTTGACCTGTCTCGACCAGCTGCGGTGGTCGGGTGCGGGCGTCAGTGGTTGCGACGGTCCCAATCCCATCCCCAGTGTGCGCCCTCGTCCAGGGGGTCGTAGGCGCGGGCCGCCAGCTTGGAGGCCTCGTGTAGCCAAGCCTCGTAGGCGTCGGGGGTGAGCACCTTGAGCACGCCACGCATTTTGTAGTGGTTTACGCCGCAGTGCTGGGCGCAGGAGATCTCGAAGTCGCCCGTGTCCTTGGCCTGAAACCAAAGGCGGGTGATCGAGCCGGGCACAGCGTCTTGCTTGGTGCGGAAGTGGGGCAACGAAAAGCTGTGGATGACGTCAGTGGCAGCGAGCTGCACGATCACGGGAGCCCCCGTGGGCACGTGGAGCTCGTTGAAGGTGACGATGTCGTCGGGCGTGTTGAACTGGCCGTCGGCACCGGGGTGGCGTATGTCCCAGGCCCACTGGTGGGCGTTGACCTGGACGCGCACGGCGTTGGGGGCCGCGTTGGCTTTGTCGAAGGCCCAAAACGCGTCGTCGAGATCGGCCATGCCGGACACGAAGAGGTTGCCGTCGACCACGCCGAAGATGAGCACGGACAGCGCAAGCGCCTTGATGACTTGCTGGCGGGCGCTGCCGAGATCGTAAACGGCGCGGTGCTTGGGGCCGTGGAAGAGCGCCGACCAGAGCAGCCAAACGACGGTCACGGCAAACAAGAGCCCCACGAAGACGGTGGTGACTTCGATGAGCCAATCGGTGCGCGCCCCGTGAAGCGAGACGTTGCGGGGCAAGCCCCACCCCGCCTCGGGCTGCGGCGCCGCGGAAGCCCCGGAGCCCAGCAAGGAAAGCCCCAAGCCAAGCCCAAAGTGGGAAAGCCGATGCGGGCGGGTCGTTCCGTGGCGGGACAGGGCGGGCGACCGCTTCATCGGAGCTGCTCCGGGGAGGAAGGGTTCGCCGGCGCAGGGGAGGTGCGCTCCACCTTGCGAATCACCCGAAAGGCCACGACGGCCACGGCATAGGGCAGCGCGATCATCGCGGCGACCAAGGCGAACACCATCGGGGTGTCGGTTTGCCGGCCCGCGCACGCTGGACAGGCCCAACTCAGCTGTGGCAGCCCCAGCGCCACGAAACCGGCGGAAAAGCAGGCAAGCGCTCTCATCGCAGGAACCTCCACGAGGCTTCGGCCATCAGCACGAAGGCGTAGAGGGCCGGGAACACGAAGGGCACCAGCACGGTCAGCCTGAGCGCGCGGGCCTCATGGCCAAGATGCATGTAGGTCATCAAGACGAGGCCTGCCTTCGCCAGCGCCAACAAGACCAGGGCGGAAATCAGCAAAGCGCGGCTCACTGCGGGAACGTAGACCACGCCCACCTCCGCCACCGTCAACAGGGTCAGGAGGAGGAAAACGAGGACGTAGGCTTTGCGGGGGCCCACGCTCGTGAGTCTCGCCGTCAAGGTGCTGCCTCGATCGGTGCAGGGATGAGGTAGACGAAGGTGAAGACCAGAATCCAGACGAGGTCCACGAAGTGCCAGAAGAGCCCCGTGGTCTCGAGCGCGTCGGCGTTCGTGAGGGCGTTGCGCGTCCGCGCGGTCCGAACGAAGGACATTCCCAGGAGCAGCAGGCCCGTGGCCACGTGCAGGCCATGAAACCCCGTAATGACATAAAAGGTGGTGGCTCTGTGGGACTGACTGAAGCGCAGACCGTGAGCCAGCAACCCAGGCCCCCCGATCCCGAAATACTCGTGGTACTGACCGCACAGGAAGAGCCCGCCGCCCAACATGGTGAGGCCGAGATGGAGCAAGGTCTTGCCCCGCTTGCCCTCGCGACATGCGGCAAGCGCCATCACCATCGTGAGGCTGGAACAGATGAGGAGGAAGGTGAGGCCGGCGGTGAAGGTGAGGCCGAAGTCGGGCTCGCCGGCAGGCTGCCAGGTCACGGACGCGGCGCGGAGGATGCCGTACGTCAACAGCAAACCAGCGAAGGAAAAGCCATCTGAAAGCAGGAAAACCCACATGCCCACTTTGAGCGCGCTGGCGCGACCCACGTAAGGATCATCGGGCCACCGGCGGGGACCGTGTGAGAGGGAGCCCTGCCCATCGGGTGCGGGAGATAGCGCCTCGGCGGCTGGCATCGCGACTCGCTGAATTATCAGGTCTGCCTGCGGCTGGCAACCGAGGGGCACGCCGCGCCCGCACTTCCCGGCAACTAGGGCGGGGTGCTTTCGACCCCGGTCACTGCGCGGGGTTTGCCCGCGACCCTCTTGGGACGGCCGGGGCCCCTGCCGCGGCGCTCCTCCGGGGCGCGGTGGTGACGGCGTGTCAGGGCCCTCGGGCTGTGGTAATCAACGAGCGATGGGAGCTTCGGCCATGGCTGGTCAGTTCGGTGCGCGCCTGCAGACGAGGGTGTCGCGGCTGGTGAGCCGGCCCTCGTTCTGGCTCGTGGCGATTCTCTTCGGGCTGTCGTTGCCGGTCTTGAACCAGGTGCTGCGCCCCCCGGCGCCGCCCCTACCCGTGCTGGGGCAGCTGGGCGCCTTCTCGTTCCTGGACCAGGACGGGCGAGCCTACGGTAGCCAGGATCTGCAGGGGCAGGTTTGGGTGGGCAGCTTCATCTTCACCCGATGTCCCACGATCTGCCCGGCCATCACGAAGCAGCTCGGGCACGTTCAAAAGCGCGCCCGCAACCTGAGCCAAGCCTTTCGGATCGTGTCGTTCAGCGTGGATCCCACCCACGACAGCCCCGAGGTGCTCGCAGCCTATGCACACAAACACGGCGTGAACCCTCGCATGTGGCGGTTGCTGACCGGGCCGCTCGACGCCATCCGTTCCACCGTGGAGGGCGGGCTCAAGGTGGCGATGGGCGAGCTTCCCGAAGGCGAGCAGGACTTCGCGAGCTTGTTCCACGGGACGCAGCTCGTGCTGGTCGACGCGGAGCTGCGCATTCGGGGCTACTATGATCCTGCCGAGCCAGAGATCGTGGACCGGTTGCTCCACGACGCCACGATGTTGATCAACCGCGGCCACTGAGCGGCTTCGCACGGGACGAAGCCGCGACACGACGGGAAGAAGGGAACGGGTACGTGCAGCAAGCCACGCCAAAGCAGGACGCGGAGCCAGGGGCTTTGCATGAGGGGGGCTGGGCCTCGTTTCGGGGCAAAACGCTCGGACGTTACACCGTGGTCGAGCATCTCGACTCGGGGGGCATGGCGGAAATCTTTTTGGCTGTCAACGAGGGTGCATCGGAAGGCGCATCACCGGTTCGCAGCGGGGGTGCAGGGTTTCGGAAAGCGCTCGTGCTCAAGCTCCTTCAGTCCCGCTACCACGACAACGCCCAGGTGGTGGAGATGTTCAAGGACGAAGCGCGCATCGGCGCGCGGCTTCACCATCCGAGCATCGTGGACATCTACGATTTCGCCACGGCCGAGGGGCAGCACTTCATCGCGATGGAGCATATCGAGGGGCGGATCCTCACGCAGCTCATCCGCCGGGGGCTCGAGGTGGGGCAGCCTTTGCCGTTGGGCTTGGCCGCGTACATCTGTGCGCAGGTCGCCGAGGGTTTGGCCTACATGTACGAAGGGCGAGACCGCAGTGGCCAACCGCTGTCGGTGGTGCACCGGGACATCTCGCCGACCAATATCATCATCAGTGACCGGGGGCACACCAAGATCATCGACTTCGGGATCGCCACGGATCACGGAGACCGCAAGGAAGACCACGAGGGGACGGCCCGGCAAGTACTCGTACATGTCACCCGAGCAGGTGCAGGGACAGCGGCTCGACGGTCGTTCCGACATCTTCTCTTTGGGCATCATCCTTTACGAGATCACGCTCGGCCGGCGGCTCTACCGGGGCAAGCCCCAGGTCATCATGAAGCGCATCGTGGAGGAGCAGATCCGGCCTCCCACCTTCCTGGACCGAGACTATCCCCCGGCGCTCGAAAAGATCGTCATGAAAGCCCTCGCGAAGCGTCCCCAGGACCGCTACGCCTCGGCCGAGGCGATGGGACGCGACCTCGATGCCTTTTTGGGGTCGCTGCCCGAGCGGATCGGAGAGCGACAGGTGGCCACCTACTTGCGGGCGATCGAGGCGCCCAGCGCCGCCATCTCGGACCGAGGCCGGCGTCGCGCCGCCGCGTTCGTGGGCGAGGACGACGATTACGAAGACGAAGAGCTCGACTTCGACCGGGGCAGCGAAGGCGCGTGGCGGGTGGCAGCCGACGAGACGGCCCGGCCGGCACCTTCACCCCCACCCCCGCGGCCCGTGCCCAAGGCCGCACCGGCCGCGTCCGAAGCGGGCGGGGCCGTGCGGTCCGAGCCTCTGGCCGAGCCCGCCTCGATGGTTCCCGCGGCGGCGCGGCCGGTGGTCCGGGTTGGGGCGGCGGCTCCCAGGCCAGAACCTGTCCCTGCGGCGGGGGCACAAAAGGCAGCGACATCCTCCCGCTTCCCCGTGGTGCCAACGCTGCTCGCCCTGGCGCTGGCGGCGGCAGGTGCCGCCTGGATGTTCGCGAGGTGAGGGGATGTCGGAGGAAAAATGAGCCCTTTTCAGGCTCGACAAGCCTGGGCAGAGGCCGTAGGTCATAAGGGCGATTTGAGGAGGCGAACGTCTCACGTTCGTCCCCAAGGCGCCGATGTTTATTCGCCCGTGACTTATGGGGAGGGGTTGTGAGGGTAGGCAAAGGGACTGGCGACGGTGGGTTCGATGGGACCTTGGCCGACGACGTGCTTTCCATTCGGCCTCACTGCGTCTATAGTATCCGCCTCCGCCCTGACGAAAGCTTTGAAACCCTAGGGAAATTCCCGAGAAGGCTGGATGAAGTTTCTTTGCGAGCGCTGCGGGACCCGTTACTCGATCGCTGACGAGAAGGTCCGGCAGAAGATTTTGAAGATCCGTTGCAAGTCGTGTGACAACGTGATCACGCTGCGCGACACTGCCGTCGAAGCGGGCGAGTCCGCCCCTGCGGCCACGGCTTCCATCTCGCAGGTGGTGACGAGACCGCCCGTGGCGCCCCCGGCCCCCGTACGAACGGGTGTGCCCGCGCTACCCGCCGCACGGCTGGTTGCCGAACCGGTCGAATGGCATCTTGCGGTGGATGGGCAGCAGACGGGACCTTTTTCCCGCTCGCAGCTGGCGTCCAAAGTGGTCACCCAGAGAGCGGACGCCGAGGTGTACATCTGGAAGGACGGCCTCGATGGGTGGAAGGACCCGGAGCAGGTGCCCGAGATTGCGCGCGCCGTGCAGGCCGTGCGGTCCGGGCGCTCCCTGCCACCTCCGCCCCGACCTCCGGCGGCGCCACCTCCGCCCCGTCCCCTTTCGTCATTGGCGAAAGGCGCGGGCCCCTTGCGAAGCGTGTCAGGACGGGGGGGATCGGGCGGTCCCGCCGTGGGCGCGGCCGTCGCGAGTCTCTCCGACCACGTGGCTGGCTTCGACGAGGGTGAAGCTACGCAGGTCCAGCCCCTGTCGGCGGCGCTGGCTGCCGACCTGGCGAGAGGCGACAAGCTGCCTGAGGCCGATGCGGGGAGCGCCGACCTCGAGGATGACAGTGACAAAACCCCGGTGGCGCATCTCTCCTCCGTGTCCTCGGCGGCGGGGCTCGAAAGGGCCAACGGTCTCAATGGGCACGGTGGGCTTCACGGTGCCATGAACGGGCATCACGAGGCCGGCCGTGCCCCGGCCGAGGCTGCGGCTCACGGTCATGCCTCGCCCTTTTTCCCACCGCCGGTCGCCGCCGATGACGCCGACGATGGGGGCCCTGCGGCGCGTGCGCCCGCCCCGGACCAGTCGATGGGTGCCGAGTCGGGCCTGTCGCAGGTCATGGGGCTTGGTGGCCGCGTTTCGCGCAACCCGGCTTTGAAGTACGTCGCCTTGGCGGCCGGTGTTCTCATTCTGGGCGCGGCGGTCGCCCTTGCGTTTTCGGGTGCGGGTGGCGGCGGCGCGGCTGTCACCAAACGGTCGGGTCCCGCCCCGTCCGAGAGTGCGACGAAGCGCTCACCGGAGGAGGCAGAAAAGGCCGCCGCCGAGGAAGCCCAGAAGTGGTTCGCCGAGGGGGAAGGCCAAGGGCAGGAAGCCACCGAGGCGCACAAGGTGGCCCACATCGGCGGGGGGCCCGACCCACGCGCGGTCAAGCGTCCGGCCCCTGGCAGCAAGGCCACGGGTGGGAGCGATCCCACGGCGCCGCCTCCGTTGGCGCCTCCGCCTGCTGGCGCTCAAGAGGGAGCGCCGAACGCACCCGAAGAGCGCAAGGTCGACCTGGGCTTGAGCGAGCGTCGCGCGTTGGTGGCGAAGCGAGCTGCCGCCGCACCTCCCATCGATCAGTCGGCCATCCGCAACGTGGTCACCCGCAAGGAGAACCAGGATGCGGTCAAGCTTTGCTACAACCGCGTCCTGCGCCGCACGGGCAGCCGTACCGGTGGCCGCATCGAGGTCACCGTGACCATCGGGATCTCGGGTCGGGTCAAGGCCGTGGATCTGAAATCGCCCGCGACTCTCGACGCCGTTCACGACTGCTTGAAGACCTCCATCAACCGTTGGCGCTTCCCCGCGGGTGGCGAAGACTACGAGACCGGCTTCACGTTGGTCTTGTCGGGCAGCTGACGCTGCGGGGCCGACCGGGGCCACCGCGGCACCAGCGGCAGCCTCGCGCGGTAAACCCCCGAGGCTGCCCTCCAGCCTACTGGATGACCTGCACCCGGGTGAGGCCCCGGCCCCAGCCAATGCCGAGGGACAACGCCACGGTGGGGGCCCAGGCCGTATCCCGTTCGACAGAGTCGAAGGCGAAGCGGTCGACCAAATAAAAGGGCAAAGAGACATCGAGCTGCGTGAACATGCGGATGGAGCTGGCGCGGAGAAATTCGTAGCCGGCGGTGAGTTCACCCTGGAGGCCGCTGCCCGTGTAGTCGTCGCCCAGATCGCTCACGAGCACCGTGGCGCCCCAGCCCACGCCCGCACCGACGTAGCTCGAGCCGTTGGCGAGGGGGTTGAGGAAGTAGTGACCCATCAGCTTGATCCACGAGCCGGATACGCCGCCGTCCCCATCGCCGTTGCCCTGATCCAGGACGAAGTTCAGGAAAGAAAAATCCACCGCGATTTGGTCGAGCTCGTAGCGGTAGCCGAAGCCGAAGGCCGGCCCTGACGTGGAGCCGGTGCCGAGGCTGGCCCCGTAGCCCAGGCGCGCGTACCAGACCGAGTCGGCCTCGATACGCCGGGGCGCGACCTGGGCGGCCGTGACGTTGTGCCGGGTAACGGCCGGGCTGAGCGGCGAGACGGGGGCCCCCGTGGTCAGGCTGCGCACGAGCTGGTCATAGACGGCGGGCAGCTCTTCCAGGCGGCTTGCCTGTCCTTGGCGGTTCCCGAGCGGTCCCTGTAAAAAGACGTTCACCGACTGGCCAAGGCCTACGTGATACACGCTGTAGCTCTCGGTGCAGTTGGGGCCGAGCGGGGCGCCCAGGTTGCGAAAGGTTTGCTCGAGCATGAGCTCGGCACCCCGACGGTCAGCTTCGGCGAGCGTGTCCTTGCTGGCGTCGATCTGGACGCAGACGTCGGCCTGCACGAGGCCTGGCGCGGAGGTGAGGACCGCAGTGAGAGCGAAGAGGAGTGGGCGGCGGGGGGCGGGGCGTGGGCCACGAACGGAAGCGGGCGTGAGGGACTGCATGGCGGTCGCTATAGCAAGCCGAGGGCCAGAGACAGGCAGGCCCGGACGGCCTCCCGCCATCGTCGGGGCTCGGGCGCGGCCCGGCTCCGTTTCCGCATGATTCAGCGGGAAATGCGCAGGTCGGATGCACAGGGGTTCGGGGTGACCCGCGACCTTCGGCGGGGCGTGGGTGTTCACATCCTGACATTCACGTCAGGGTTCGGACGCCGGGCACGGTCCCTCACCGAGCGGAACGGCCGGCCTTGCTACACTCGAGCCCCATGCCCAGCACCCGCCACCCCTACGCCGACTTCCTGGCCGACGTGGCCAAGCCCACGCGCTACATCGGAGGCGAGTACCACGCGGTGGTGAAGGACCCGGGTACGGTCAAGGCCCGCGTCTGCCTGGCCTTTCCCGACGTCTACGACATCGGCATGTCTCACCTGGGCACGAAGATCCTGTACAGCGTGCTCAACAAACACCCCGACATCGCCTGCGAGCGGGTGTTCGCGCCCTGGGTCGATCTCGAAGCCGAGCTGCGCACGCGCGGGCTGCCGCTCGTCACGTTGGAGTCCACGGAGCCCCTCGCGCGCTTCGACGTCATCGGGTTTTCCCTGCAGTACGAGCTGACCTATACCAACGTGCTCAACATCCTGGATCTTTCGGGGTTGCCGTTGCGGTCGTCCGACCGGGGGGACGAGGCCCCCCTGGTGATCGCGGGCGGCCCCACGGCCACGCACCCTGAACCGCTGGCCCCCTTCATCGATGCGTTTTTCATCGGTGAGGCCGAGGAGAAGCTGCCCGGGCTCTGTTTGGCGTTCGCCGAGCTGCGCGCGGCGGGCGTGCCGCGCCGGGAGCGGTTGGTGCGCTTGGCGGCCGCGTACCCGCTCTATGTGCCCGAGCTTTACACGACGGTGGTCGAACCCGAGGTGGGCTTCGTGGTGGTGGGGCCGCCCGTGGAGGACCGGGTGCCTGCGCGCCCGCGCCGCGTGTGGGTGGACGACATCAACCGCTTTCCTTTTCCCGACGACAGCCCGCTGCCTTACGCCGAGGCCATCTTCGATCGCATGGCCGTGGAGATCGCGCGGGGGTGCACCGAAGGCTGTCGCTTTTGCCAGGCGGGCATGATCTATCGACCCGTGCGCGAGCGCGATCCCGTGCAGGTGCTCGACGCGCTCGTCGAGGGCGTGCGCAAAGGGGGCTATGACGAGACGTCGCTCACGTGCCTGTCGACGGCTGACTATTCGTGTGTGACGCCGCTCGTGAAGGCGGCCATGGCGAAGCTGCGCGACGAGAAGGTGACGCTGTCGGTGTCGTCGCTGCGGGCCTATGGCCTCAACGACGATCTCTTGGGTGAAATGGCCACGATGAAGGCGCAGGGGCTCACGTTTGCGCCCGAGGCCGGTACTCAGCGCATGCGCGACGTGATCACGAAGAACGTGACCGAAGACGACATTACGACCTCTGCCCACCGCGTGTTCGCGCGCGGGTATCAGCGCATGAAGCTTTACTTCATGATCGGCCTGCCCACCGAGCAGGACGAGGACGTGCAGGGCATCATCGAAACCGCGGCGCGGGTGCGGGAGGTGGGCCGCCAGTATCTGCGCGCGGCGCAGGTGACGGCTTCGGTCAGCACGCACGTGCCGAAGCCTCACACCCCGTTTCAGTGGGTGGCCATGGACACCGAGATCGAAACGGCGCGCAAGCAGGCCCTGCTTGCCGAGACGGCCAAGCGCTTGAAGGTGGACCTCAAGGTGCACGAGAATCACCAGTCTCACCTCGAGGGCATCTTCTCGCGCGGCGATCGCCGCGTGGCCGAGGTCCTCGAGGCCGCCTTTCGGTTGGGCTGTCGCTTCGATGGGTGGGAAGACCAGCTACGGCTCGAGCTATGGGACCAGGCGATCGAGGCCTGTATGCAGCGGGATCCGTCGTTGGACGTGGGGCGCTATCTCGGCACCATTCCGGTCACGGCGCGCCTGCCCTGGGATCACATCGACATCGCGTTGGCCCCGGACTTTCTGCTCAAAGAGTACCGAAAAGCCCTCAAGGATCGCCTCTCGCCCCCCTGTGGCAAGCCGTTCGCGCAGCTGCTTCACCACACGAACGTGGCCGCGGCCGAGGGTGGACTCACGAAGGACAAGCTGGTCTGTTACCACTGTGGCGTGGCCTGTGATTTGGGCCAGATGAAGGAGGAGAGACTCTATTTCCTGAGGCGGATGAACGCCTGGACGCCGCCCGCGCTGGCCTCGGCATCGGCGCCTGTGCAAGAGCCGTCGTCTCTCGAGAGCCTGACCCCCGTGAAGAAGGCGTCGCAGCCACCGACCCGTTTTGCGCAGTCACTCACGCAGCACCGCTACCGGGTGCGCTACACGAAGACCGGGAGACTCGTGTATCTGTCGCACCTCGACCTGGTCAGGCACCTGCCTCGCACGTTCCGCAGAGCGGGGCTCGATCTGTTTTACACGGCGGGCTTTCGTCCGCGTCCCGAGATCTCCTTCGGCCCGGCGTTGGGCCTGGGTGTGCCGTCGCTCGGTGAGGTGCTCGACGTGAGCCTCACCGAGCCGGTGCCGCCCCAGGTGGTGAAGCAGCGCTTGGGGCAGGTGAGTCTCGAAGGGGTGACCGTGACGGACGTGGTGGCGCTTTCGGCCTCCGATCGCGGTCTTGGCAAGGTGATCCGGAGGGCGTCTTACGCGTGCGTGGTGCCCACGGCGGCGTGGGTGGACGAGGTCGTGGCGCGCTTTGCGCAGGAGGGCGAGCTTGCCTGTGTGCGCGAAGGCAAACACGGGGTGGGCCGCCGGGTCGACGTGCGGCAGACCTTGCGCGGGGTGAGAGCCGCCGAGGCGGGGACGCGGCAGACGCTGGCCCAGATCCTGGACGGTGACGTGCCCGCGGCGTTCACCTTCGTGGTGGAGACGCGGGCCGAGGGGCACGCGCGGCCGAGCGAGGTGGCCGCGGCCTTGCTGGGCGCCGAGCGCGCGGCGGGGCTCACGCTCGTGCGTTTGGCGCTCATGGGGGAAGGCGCCGCGGGGCAGGACGTGGACGTGCTCGACCTCGCGGCGTTGACCGCGGCGGGGGGCACCGAGCCCGAAGCCGCGGCCCCGGCAGAGGCCGTGATAGAACCCCCCTTGGCGTGATCGAAACCCTCTGCCTGACCAAACGCTACGGCGACAAGATCGCGCTCGACGAGCTCTCGTTGGAGGTCCGCGCGGGGGAGGTCATGGGGTTTTTGGGCCCGAATGGCTCGGGCAAGACCACCACGATCCGCTTGCTCATGGGCCTTCTGCGGCCCACGAGCGGTCAGGCGCGGATCTTGGGCCAGGATTGTCACGCCGATGCGGTGGCGCTCAAGCGGCACGTGGGTTATTTGCCGGATGAGCCGTTCCTTTACCCTTACCTCACCGGGCTCGAGTTTCTCGAGATGGTGGCAGGGCTGCACGGATTTTCGGGCCTCCGCGCGCGCCAAGCGGCGCGTGACTTTGGGGAACGCTTCGTGGGCGCCGAGGTGGGACAGTTGTGTTTGACGTTCTCGCACGGCACGAAAAAACGCGTGGCCTTGGCTGCCGCGCTGATGCACGACCCACGCGTGCTGATCCTCGACGAGCCCACCAATGGTCTCGACCCGGTGGCCGCACGCCAGATGAAGGATCTCGTGGCGTCGTTGGCCCGTGACGGCAAAACGATTTTTTTGTCCACGCACCTCTTGGAGACCGCCGAACGTCTCTGTCACCGCGTGGCGATCATCCGGGCGGGGCGGCTCGTGGTGGTGGACGAGCCGGCCGCGCTCCGGCGGCTGCATGGCGCCGCAGGTGAGACGTCGCTCGAGGACGTGTTCTTGGCGCTGACCGCGCGGACATGAGGAGGGCGGAGGCGGTGTCCCCTTGGCGTGTGGCGGCGCTGCTGGTGCGCTTTCGGTTCCGCCATGGTCTGCACGCGTTTCGCCGGGGCGGGGCCTCGGGCAGCCGCTGGGTGAGCGTGCTCGCGCTCGGACTGCCCCTCGCCTACGTGGGACTTTTCGTCTCGGCCTTCCAGGTCGTGGCGGCACGGGCACCGTTTGCCGTGCAGGCTGCCACGCTGGCGCTCATGGCAGGCGGCCTGGTGCTCGCTAGCTTCGCCGCGAAGGTCACCGGGGGGGACGCAATCCTGGCGGGCACACCGGAAAACGAGTTCTTCTTGTCCCGGCCCGTCGGCTTGCCGACCCTGGTCGTGGCGCGCGCGCTCGCCTCGGCCGTGCTCGACGTCTTTGGGTCCTTGTTCCTGGTGCCCTGGCTTGCGGCGGTGGCCCTGGTCTGGCGTTTGGGCGCGCCAGGGATCCTCGTCGCGGTGGCGCTGTCGTGGGCGATGCAGGTCACGCTCGGGGCCCTGGGGCAGGCCCTGGCGCTCTACGTGGTGGGGGCTTTGCCCCGGGGCAAAAGGCGGCTCGTGCAGACCGCGCTCGGCTTGTTCTCGGCAAGTGCGGTGGCGGCGCTCTGGCTCGTGGCCTCGTTCGTTCTGCGCCAGCCCGAACGCTTCGTCAGCCTCGTCACGCCGTGGGCAGGGTTCGTCAATGCAGGTCCGCTGGGGTGGCTGGTCCTCCCGCTCACCTCCCTGGGGCAAGGCCAGGGCGTGCGTGCGTGCGTGGGGCTCGCGGGCCTTGTGGTTTTCGCCGCCGCCGCAGTGGCCGCCGCGGCTGGCCTTGCGGGCCGGGCCAGCCGCCGGGGGTGGGAGGATGCGGGCCTGCCTGTCTCGCATCCCCTGGCGCGCGACGTGTCCCGGCGCGGTCGCCCGCTGGGCGTGGCCGGCAAGGAGTTGCGTTCGCTCGTTCGCGATCGGACCCGGCTCGTGGCGCTCTTGGCCATGCCCGTGCTGTTCGTGGGGGTTCAGGTGTTCGGTGCGGCGGGAGCCGAGGTCTTTGCCGGCGACCCGAACCGGGTGGCGCTCCTTTCGTACTCGCTGGCTGCGTATCTGGCCACGCTGGGGCCGCTGGCGCACATGCAGGGCGAGCGCCGGGCGTTTTGGATCCTGCGCAGCGTACCGGTTCCCTTGTGGCGCCTCATGGCCGCCAAAGGGGTCGCCTGGAGCCTGTGGGTGGTGGGCGTGGGGGCCCTTTCTTTTTGGGCGACCTGGGCCTTGGCGCCGGTGGCCTCGATCTCGGTGGGTGGGCTCTGCTGGCTCTTTTTGCGTGTGGTCGTGGGCTGCGTGTTGGTGACGATGTTGGCCGTGGGCGTGGGGTGCAACGTCGCGGATCTGTCGCTGGAGGGCAAAAGCGCGCTTTCCCCGGGCGCTGTGTACGTCTTCTTCTTCGTGGCGGGGCTCTTCAACCTGGCCCTGCTGCGCGAAGGTGAAGTGGCGTGGCGTACCCTGGGCCTTTACGTTGCGGCGGTGGCACTCGTGTTCTCGACGGGACTCTCGCGCGCGGCTTTGGCGATGGATCCCGAGCGCACGCGGGTGATCACGCCTGGAGACGGCGCTCTCGCGGCGATTTTGCTCTTCGCCGGAACGCAGCTCGTGACCTTTGCCCCCGTGGGCACCACCCGTGAGCTGCAGCTGGTTCAGGCCGGGTGGGCGGCGCTGCTGGCGCTCGGCATGGGCGCTCATGCCTTCGGGATCTGGAGACAGCGCGGGGCTGTCCGGGGGGAGGCGCCCGGCCTTGTCTCCCGGCTTTTGCGTGGGGCAGGCGCTTTCCTTGTGGGCACGGGGCTGCTTGCCGTTGCCCGGCGCGGTCTTGCCCCGGCTGCGCCCTCGGCTTTGGTCTTCGTGCTGGCCGAAGAGCTTGCCTTCCGGGCGCTGCTGCAGCGGGGTGTGCAAGAGGCCTTCGGGGCGCGCCCAGGGCGCGTCTTTGGTGCGGTCTTCGTGTCGGGCGTCGTGGGCAGCCTCGCGGCCGCCGCGCCTCTTTCGCCCTTCGGGATGGCTGTGCACTTCGTGGCGGCGGGCGTGTACGCCGCCTCGGGAAGTGTCTGGCCCGCGGTGCTCGTGCGGATGACGCTCGTCTTTCAGTGACCCGTGCGTTCGGGGCCAGACCCAGGAGCGGCGTGGTGACCGCCGGAGCCGGACTGTATCCGCCGACCGAAGAGGTGTAAGGTACGGGCCCGCGGGCGTTTTTTACGCCCCATGTTCTTGAAAGGAGCCTTGGAGATGAACATCCCCTTCGTGTCGATTTGCCCTGTACGTCAGATGTCCTTCCGTGTGGTGTCGCGCTTTGCGCTGGGATGGGTGCTGCTGGGGGGCGCGGGGCTCGCGGTTGGTTGCGGTGGGCCTTCGAAGTACTTCGTCACGGGAGCGGGCTCTGCCGCCAGCGCGGACGCGAACATCGAGGTGGAGCGGCTCGAAGGCGGCAACAAAATGGTGCGCCTCGACATCCAGAACTTGCCGCCGCCCGAGCGCGTGGCAGAGGACGCTTCGGTTTATGTCGTGTGGTTCACGGCTGAGGATCAGGCTCCGCTCAAGGCGGGCACACTCTCGTTCGATAGCGACGAACGCACGGGCCGTCTGCAGGCCACGAGCGCTTTTGACGAGTTCGTCGTGCTGGTGACGGCCGAGGAATCCACGGGCGCAGGAAGCCCCTCGAGCCACGTGGTGATTCGCCAGTCGGTGGAGTAACGCGCCGGCGTGGGGCGGTGGCCTGTGAGGCTACCGTGGGCCGCACCCGGGTGACGGGTGCGGCTTTCCTCGAAACATTCATCGAGACGAAGGGCTTCAAGGGCTCGATAGTCCAATGGACCAGGGGCGGCTTCGTACCTGCACGGACACCGGTCCCGAGACGGCGGGCGATGAACCTGTGGCGGGCGTGGCGTACCAAGTCTTGGCTTTCGTACCCTGGCTGGCCCTCCACGTGGAAAATTCAGGAAAGGCCCTCGAGATGGGCACCGCTTCAAGCGGAAAGCGGAAGTCCCAGGGAACGATCATCGCGAAGGGGTGCCCCGCGTCGTCCATGAACGCGGAGACACCCGTCTCGGTGGGGAGCCCGGAAGGCCGGACGTGGAACGCGTTGCGGCCTGCCAAGTGAACGTCGTAGGTCTCGGTACCGTGCTTGATGAGAATGAAGGGGTCGTAAGGCGGAAGGCCCAGGACGGAGCGTGCCACGGGTGACGAGAAGGTCACCTTCACCCGTGCCGAGGCCGGCGCCACCTCGAAGGTGGGGGTCTCCGTGTTCGTATAGGGCGAATCAGGCGCTGCGAGGTCCGTTTTCGTGCTGGCAAATACCTGAGGCAATGTGAGCCAGGTACCTGAAGGTTCGCTGGTGATGAGGGACGACAGCTGCGCCACGTCGACGGCTGGGTGGCTGCCGTCAGATCGGAAACGTTCTACCGTCACCGTGCCCTGAAGTGCGGGATTTTCAAGTGGTACACGAAACCCGAAGCTGTGGTCGAGGCCCGCTCCCCGAGCGATGAGGTGAAACGTTGCCACCACGTCGCGGATCGTACCCTCAGCCGATAGGGCCTCCTCGAAGGAGTACTGAACGACGACGTCGTTGTAGTCCATGTCACCCACGAGAGGGTAGTTGTCCTCAAACACCAGTGTCTGAACGCCTGTCGTGGGCGTGACTTGCACGAAGGCCCGCAGCGGGTCATTGGGGAAGTGATCCTGGAGCCCTTCAACGCCGTCTCCGTCAGGATCGTTGACGTTGGCTACGTAGTTTATCACCTGGGTCTCCGCGATCGCCTCGAGAGGATTGGCGTCCACGATGAAAACGAGATCGTTGAAGTCGTTGTCGGCGCCGCTGGTTCTCCGAAGGTCCTCGAAGCCGACGAGGTAGACGGGTGCATCTCCCACGCCCGTCAGCTTGAGCATGGCGACGTGCCGGGCCAAGTCGGGGCGTCCGGCGGCGACCTCGGGGTTGATGCCATCGACGGTCGTATATGTGCCCTGCCCAGCGGCATTCGTCGCAGGCAACTCGCTGGGGGTGGGAGGGGTGGCTGACCAGCCCCGCACGCTGGACCCGTTCCACCCGTTGGCAACGAGAAAAAATCCGACGTTGTCACCGGGGGCGAAGACCTTGATCTGGCCGTTGCTCGTGCGAAGTGTCATCGCGTCTCCGGTGACCAGGTCCCCACCTCCCCAGCCGAGGTTGGGGTCGGCAAAGGAGGCATTCGGGAAGATGAGTCCGCGTTCACGGATGCGGATGGCGGAGCCCGTTTCGTCATACGTGAACCATCCCAAGGAATTGCGGTAACCAGCCCCCTCGTGAACGAAGGTGACCCTGATGGTTGCGGGCGCCGTCACCTTTGCGTTCGGGCTGTAGGCCGTAGAGAGGAAAGACTGCCCCACGGCGCTGCTTTCGGGAAGTATGCGACCTATCGCACTCGTCACGTTTGCGGGGACCGCCTGGTACTCTCCGCTCGGACTGACGGCGGCTGCAGACCACGACGCCAGCGCGAGCGGAATGATCAAGGCCAAAGATCGACGAGTCATCAGCGGACCTCCGTGGACGTGAACTCCGCCACCAGCGCTTCGAGAGCGGCGCCCTCGACCGAGACCCAGCTGGAAGGTGCGAAGGGGCCGTACGCTGCGCGGCGGCGCTCCTCGTCGTAGGGGCCGAGAAAGCCAGCGCGATGGAGAACTACCTCATACGTGCGAGGCGCGTCCGCGCTCGTCGCAAAGCGTCCCCTCGCGTCCCCAACGTCATTGGTTACGCCTTGCCACAGCAGCGCTCCGGGCTGATTGGGTTCCGAGCGCTGCTCCCTGACGAAGACGGAAACGCCCTTCAGCTTGACGCCCTGGGAGACGACGCTCACGTTGACCTCCTGGTCTTCGACCAGCTGCCAACTGGCGCTCGATGGGCCGGCGTCACCGGCGTCGGTGCCCGCATCCACGAGCCCGTCTGGCTCACCCTCTACTTCTGGCCTCGCGCAGGCCGCGTAGGCGAGCATCATGATCACCCCGATCGACATGTGCCTGTTCATGCCGAACCACTTGAGCAAAGGCTGGGCCAGGGACCTGTGTGCTTGGGAGCGGCGCAAGGCCTTCGTTCCTCTCGGCTTGAGACCTTGGTGTCGCATTTCGAGACGCCTGGTTGCGCGCGCGCTCGAGGCCAGCGTGATCTTCCAGCCTCGAGCGACGGCACACCCGTTGCAGCGTCGGTAGTTCGCATGAACGAACGCGTAGGATTCCAAAGAGGTGAGTCATGAGCGTGGGAATGGCTGCCGGCGCCTGCGCACAGACGCTTTGTCGCGCCACGGGTGATGTGGCGATTTGGATCGATGTGGCCATCGACATCATCGAGTTGGTTGGCCGTGGCGAAAGACCGGACGAGGTCATGCGCTGGGCCCGATTTCAGGCGCGCTCACGGGCGGACACGGCCACCATGCTTCTGCTCTCCCGGGGCATGAGAGTGAAGGACATGGAAGCCGCATGGTGGGTGGTGGAGCGCAGCGGTCTTTTGCCCCTCGTGGCCAGCGCCCGGACGACGCGCCTCACCGAAGGTCATGGCAGCCGGACGGACCTTTCGGAGGTGCTCGTGCTGAAGGCTGCCTTCGCCGTGCGCGTGGCCTTTCGGTGGTGTGCTCTGACCGACGAGGGGGTGGGGCCCACGATCGCGCATGCCGTCCTGGAGGGCGAGACCCCCGTCCAGGGTCAGTGGGCCGTGCAGCGGCTGAGAGACCTCCTTGGCCTCGAGTTTCCCGAGCCATCCATTCGGGAGCGGCTGCTCACCGAGGTCGAGGTGGGCGCCTTGCTGGCCGACGACGTCAGGCGCACCGATGGACTTCTTCTCATCGCCAAGGGCAGCGAGCTCACGGAAGATCGGTTGCAAGCTTTGCGGACCTTGGGAGGGCAACGGGTCCGGCAACCCCTCCGCGTGGTGGTGGAGTCCGCCGAGCAAGTCTGACCCCGGGTGGGGAATGAGTCCGTGGCGTCAACCGGCCGTCGCGGTCTTGCTGCGTCTCGTGCGGAGCTCCGCGTGAAGCTCGGCTAAACAGCCCTCGAGAGCCACGAGCCGCTCGTCGATGCCTTCGAGGCTGCCTTTCCGCGCTGAATCCTCCACGACTTGGCAAATCGCCATCAGCTTCGCGGCATTGAGGTTCGACGAGCATCCCCGCAATGCGTGGGCAAGGCGGGAGACGGACACCGCATCCCGGCCCATCGATGCCTGTTTGAGACGCTGTACGTAGAGTGGAGATTCGCTGAAAAAGATGTCCAGGATGTCGTCGAGAAGTTCGTAGGACTCGAGCTGCCGAAGACAGTCCTCGTCGACGATCGCGAGGCCGTTCCACGAGCTATCGACCTGCTTCACGATAGTTCGCGCGCCCCGCGGGCTGCCAATCCCCTCTGACCACCGGTCCACGACCTCAATCAACCGAAAGGGGTCCAGAGGCTTCGTGAGAAAGTCGCTCATGCCCGCGGCTCTGCACATCTCCTCGTCTTCCTGGCGTGCGTATGCGGTGAGGGCGATGATCGGGATGTCTTGCCGCCCATTGCGCAGGGCGCGAATCCTGCGGGATGCCTCGAGCCCATCCATGCCGGGCATTTGGCAGTCCATGAGGACCAGGTCGAACCCCCGGCCCTCGAGCGCGGCCACGGCGGCGGCCCCGTCCGAGACCACGTGGACCTCAGCGTTCGCGCGACGAAGATAGGCCAGGGCGACCTTCTGGTTTGCCACGTTGTCTTCCGCGAGGAGCACGCGAGGCCCCACGCCAGAGCCACGAGCCCGGGAGCCATCGTCCACCGAGAATGTGCGGTCCCGACCGTTGAGCCAGTGCCTGAGCGAGCGCCGCCGAAAGGGGCGTGGCAGGGTGGCCACGGTCCTTGGGAGGGACTCGGTCGCGGTGGCGGGGACGGAGGCTGCCACGGCCACGCGGCGGATCAAGCCTTGTGCGACACAGAAGGCATCGAACGCCTCGACGTCCTCTATGGCGGCGCGCTCGACGATCACCATCTCGCTCCCCTCGGAGGTCAAGGCAAGCAGATTCGCTTCACTCAGGAGTGCGGGGGGACTGAAAAGGGTGGCGTCGAGTCCGTGGTCTCGCAACTCCGCTACGAAGCTTTTCAGCTCGTCTCGCGCGGCGGCGACGAAGCAGACCTTTCGCGCGACATGCGGGGCCCAGGGGTCAGGGTGCGCCGCCTCCGTGGGCAAGACAACCGCTATAGAGAACGTTGTGCCTTGCCCCGGTTCGCTGGTGAACGAGACCTTGCCCTCCATCAAGTCGAGAAGACGTTTGCAGATGACCAAACCCAGGCCTGTGCCTCCGAACCGCTTGTTGGTGGCGTTGTCTCCTTGAGAGAACGGCTGGAACAGAAGCGACTGAACGCTGGGAGGGATGCCGATTCCCGTGTCTTCGACCCGTATCGAGAGCGAAAAGTCGCTATCGTTCGCGGGCTCTCCCGAAACGATACAGCTCACCCGCCCCTGTGGGGTGAACTTCACGGCGTTGCCCACGAGGTTCAAGAGGATCTGGCGAATCCTTGCGGCGTCTCCTACGAGCAAGCGGGGTACCGCCGGATCGAGACGAACGACGAGATCGAGACCGCGCTCGGCGGTCATCATGCTGACCTGCTCGACGACGTCGTCCAGCACCGATTCCATCGCGAAGGGGCGAGGAGAGAGTTCGAGCTTTTCGGCCTCGATGCGCGAGAAATCGAGCAGGTCGGAGATGAGAGCCAAGAGCATCTCGCCCGAACGCTTGACAGTCTCGGCAAACTCCCGCTGGGTCTCGGAGAGCCGGGAGTCGAGGAGCAGCGACGTCATGCCCAACACGGCATTGAGGGGCGTGCGGATTTCGTGCGACATGTTGGCAAGAAAAGCGCTCTTGGCCCTTGTCGCTGCCTCGGCGATCTCTTTCGCCTCCAGCAGCTGCGCGCGTTTCCGCTCGAGGCGCTCTGAGAGAGTGCGTGCCTCGGCGAGAGCCACATTTTGTGCCTGCACGACCAGGAGCAGGTCGACTGCCGGGTCGTGCGTGGCGAAGTCATTCACGGTGAGCCCCAGGCGAGCCAATTCACCGACGGCTGTGAGCCAGGGGCTTGCGAGAAAAACGAGTCGCGAGGTTTCCTCGATCCAAATCGCTTGCCCCCGAAAACGCACGTAGGGCTGCTCGGGTTGAGGCATGACGTCGAGCACGAACAGCCGATGAAGATGCTGTTTCAGCGTCTCGAGGGTGAGTTTCGCCGAGATGGGCCGAGCAACACTGAAGACCTCGCCCAGCGAAAGTCCTTGTCCAGCACTCGGGACGAGCTTGAGTAAGCCCTCGCCCACCTGAATGATGCGAAGCGCGCTGTCACAGACGAAGTGGAAGGGAAAAGCCTGCCCGAACTGGGATGCCGGTAGACCTTGAAGGGTGCACGGGTTCATGGGCCAGCAGGTGCCCCGTTTACCGCAAGAGCTGTTCCCACGCCCCCGAGCCACTGCCAGGTCGAAGCGCCCCCTCCCGCGAGCCCGAGTGACGCATCCGCCGCACTTCGACACGATGTGGGCGGTCCACTTTCTGCAGAGAGGTCGAAGCATGGAAAATGTCTCTCCTGCCCGAACCCAGATCGTCAAAGTCGAAGACCGCGAGCTGAATGCGGCTGTGGCCCTCAAGCTGCTCTCGCGCTGCGAGCCCTTGGTTACGGCCCCAAACACCGTGGTCATCGTCGACCTCGGCAACGTTCGGTTCATAGACAGTTTGGCGGTGAGCTGTCTCGTTCGCCTTGCAAAGAAGCTCACGGACTCGTCTCGCTTGTTTCTGGTCGGTCTGTCGCGCTATGCGCGCACCGTGGCAAACGTCACGCATCTCGACGAGGTGGTTGAGATTTGCGAGACCACCGAGCAAGCCGTCTCACGGGCCGCCGCCTGACCGCTCTCCGAGGACGCTTCCCTTGTTCGAGCTCGACAGCGGTGGCCCCACGAGACCGGCTCCTGCCCCGCCGCAGCTGCGGCGTAGGTGGGGGTGGCCGGTCTCACCCCGCCGTGCTCTTCGCACTCTTTGGAAGGCGAGGTGGTTCTGGGTGTTCTGCTTCCTCGCATGTGTGGCGGTTTCCTTGGCGGCCGCCCGATTCCTACCTCGGACGTTTCGCTCGGAGGTGGTCCTGCTTTGGGAGCCGGCTGATGCTGCGGATGTACTGGGGTCTGGTCGGGACCTGCAGACGATCTTGGGTACGCTCAAGCTTCCGGAGAATCTCGGCGCCATCCGCGAAGCATTGGCAATCGAAAGTACGCTTGACGCCCTTGCCCACAAGATCGAGGTGCGACCCGACAAAAGTTCGAATGTCGTGGTGTTGTGGGCGCATGAGGAGTCAGCCGAAGCAGCCCGGATCTTGGCCACGCAAACCGTCAAGGTCTTTTTGGAGAGCCGACGCGAGATGGAGGTGAAGCGCTCCGAAGAAGCGGTTGCATCGCAAAAGGAGGCCCTTTCGAAGGCCGGTCGTGATCTGATGGAGGCTCAGGCGGCCTACGACGGTTTTCGACTGTCGCACGGCGTCTGGGATCTCGAAGCTGAGCGGGACGCAGCCGTCAAAGAGGTCTCCGCCTTCAGAAGCGATGCCTACCGGAGCCTGGTGACGGCGGAGGCACATCAGACGAAGCAGGGCCTCATGGGAGCGGCTCTCAAAACGGAGCCATCCCAAGTGATCGTGAGTGAGACCGAGTCGCGAGAAACGCTACGAAGGCTTGCTGCGCTCCGGACGGACCTCGCCGCCAAAACAGCGGCACTCACCCCTGACCATCCGATTGTCAGGGGATTGGAGGCGGCCGTTCGAGAACTTGAGTCCAAAGGTGAGGGAGAGGTGATTCGGCCCGAGCGTGTACTCGGAATGAACCAGCAGCGCGAGGCGCTTCGCTCGGGGCTGACGCTGGCCGAGGTCGAACGAAGGGTGTCTGAGCGCCAGGCCGCCGCGTTTGAGGTTCTCGAGAAACGTGCGACCGAGCGACTCGAGCGTTTGGCGACACTCGAAGGTCGCGCGGCGCAACTCCAGTCCCAGCTCGCGGCCGCCAAACAGCGGGTGATCGAGCTCGAGGGAACCTTGGCCGTTGCGAAAGCCGAGAGCCTACAGCCGCAGGTCGGGTTTCGTATCGTCTCTGCGCCGAGCTTGCCAATCTACCCGAACCGCTCTTATCGCAGGCCCGCTGCACTCGTTCTACCGTTCGCGCTGCTGGGCTTTGTATTTGCGATGGCTGTCGTCCGGTTCTTTCTTCGTCTTTGGCCCGCGACGCCTGAGGAGGTGGCTTTTTGGGGGGGAGCACCCGTCGTGGCAGCGGCGGGCTGGCCCCGTGAACCGGGCGATCTCGAGGACTTGAGCGCGCAGCTTTTGGGCGGGCTCAGCGAAGGCGGCGGGTCGACTGCTGTGGTGGCTGCGTGTGAAGAGGATCAATCTACGGTTCGCACCCTGGTGTCTCACTTGGAGACCCGCCTCGTCTCAGCGCGAGACGGTCAAAGCGAACGCGTACGACTGGCCGTCGTCGATGGCGAGCCGCAGGCGAAGAAGGTACGTCGTCTCACCCGGGCGGCCGCCCGGGTTCTTGTGGTACTGCGTGGCGGGGCGCTCTCGCCATGGGATCTCTTTCGCCTCCGAAGCCAACTCGGAAACCCGGGGCGGATGGCGTTCGTGGTCATCGATCTTGGTCCAGAGTTTGCTGATGAACCTGAGCAGGTCGGTGAGGCGGGGCCCTATTGGGCCGCCTACAGCCCAGGCCTATCGCAGTGAACCGGTCGTGTCGCCGAAGGAGTCATCCATGAACGCACATCGCGCAGAAAACCGCTCTCGCAAGCTGGACAGAATGCCACCCGCGTTGCGAGGAGGTCTTCCTCGGTGGTTGGCGCGCGCGCGCCGATGGCGGCGCCTCGTGTCCCTCCGCTTCGTGGGTCTTGGGCCGTTCGTTCGACGAACCTGCGATATCGTGGTGACTGGAGTGGCGCTGCTGATGCTTGCGCCCCTGTTTGCGGCCACGGTGGTGGCGGTGCGGTTCTCGAGTCGTGGGCCCGCGTTCTTTTCGCAAGAGCGCCTGGGGCGCGGTGGCAGACCCTTCAAGCTCTGGAAGTTTCGCACGATGATCTGTGGTGCCGACAAGTTGAAGTCGGCTTTGGCCGTGGCTCAACAAGGCGTGACTGACGGGGTGCGATTCAAGATTCGGCGAGACCCCCGTGTGACGCCTGTGGGACGCATTTTGCGACGATTCAGCATCGACGAGCTGCCTCAGCTTTGGAACGTGTTCAGGGGAGACATGACCCTGCTGGGCCCGCGTCCGCCCGTCTGGCGCGAGGTGGCTCTCTACTCTCCTCGAGCGTTGCGGCGACTCGAAGCCAAGCCCGGACTGACGTGCCTTTGGCAGGTGGGTGGGCGCAGCGACCTCAGTTTCGAGCAGCAGGTCGAACTCGATCTTCAATACATCGACAGGACGACGGTCACAGAGGAGCTGACGATCCTGGGTAAGACGGTACCGGCCGTTCTCACCGGTCGTGGCGCCTACTGAGCTCCGTGTTTCCCCGAGGTGAAAGGGTCGCATCATGCTGTGCCTCATTCGACGGAACCCGAAGTCGCAGGGCTGTGGGGCATTCCCTGTCGCAGGTCGTTCGTTGCTACGACGGCAGCTTCAGTCTCTGCGGGCCCATGGCATCGAGCAGATCGCGGTCGAGCTGCACGAGGATGGCTCCGGGGAGCACGCGCGACGCATGCTTGCTGACGAGCCCGCCCTGGCCCGGGATGCGCGGGTTGTGACGGGGGCTGACGAGATGTCGTCTCGGGACATGGTAGAGGCGGCCGGGATAGCGCTGCCACACCATTTTCTGGTGATCCGGGAAGCGACCCTCATGGGGTTCGACCCCGCCTGGCTCTTCCGGATGGCGATTCCAGGTGAATCGGTTGAGGGCGAGGTGTCTTCGCTGTCTTGGTGGTTTGACCCCCTTGCGTTGACGAGGGTTTGGTTGCTCAGCCGCGAGGACACGGAGCCGGTGCGCTCGATGGTTCCCGGATGGGCGCTCGAGATCACGTCCGCGGGGGCCGCGTTGCGGGCGGGTGGGGCGGCGCTCGACGGGCGCTTGCTTGCGGAGGCGGTGGGGGCGTCATCCGCCGTGGTCGTGCACGGGGCGCACTGGGGCGCAGGCGTGTGGGTCGCCAAGGGGGCGAAAATTGACCCGCGCGCGCACGTCGTGGGTCCCGTTTTCGTAGGCCCGCAAGCGGTGGTTTTGGAGGGGGCCTCCGTGGGACCTTTCGTCGATCTGGGCGCGGGCTGTCTCGTCGAGCCCGGGGCGAAGGTGCGCGACGCCATCGTGGAGCCCAACACGATCATCGGCGAAGGCTTGTCCGTCACGGGGTGTGTGGCTTCGCCGCGAGGAATGCGCGGACTTTCTGGGGAGGGGCCGTTCATTGACCTGCGCGACCCATTGCTGCTGGGAGAGCGTAGGGTCGTGCTGCCCTAGGAAGCTTCGTAGGTGAACCCGATGAGAGATCTCGTATCGAAGTGGGAGCGCTTCGTCGATCATGCAGCACGCTTTGGGGAAGACGTGCGTAGGGTCAGGGCGGGCGCGAAGCGCCGCGGCACTGGCTTGGCCCTGGTGTCGGACCCTTCCCTCTGGGCTCTCGGGCTCTTGCGTGGGGCGAGTATGCTCAAGGCGGTGTCTGGGCGAGCCTGGGGCCTCCCGGTGCTGCTGAAGGTTGCATTTCACATCGACGTCTGGAGCGATGACATCGGCCCGGGGCTGCGATTGCCGCATCCGTTCGGTATCGTGATCGGCGACGGAGTCAAGTTGGGAGCCAATTGTACCGTCATGCACGGCGTAACCCTGCAAAGGGGGGCCACGCAGATCGATGACGGCGTGGTGTTGGCCAACAACGCCACGGTGTTGGCGGGCGCCCATGTTGGCCAGGGCTCTCTCGTAGGTGCGGCCAGCGTGGTGCGCGGTCAGGTGCCGCCGCGTTCGGTTGTGGCCGGCGCTCCGGCGCGGGTGATCCGGCCGACGCGCCCAGGGGAGGCCGGGGCTTGAGGCTCGCCATCCCGCTTTCGGGAACCGATAGGGGTCGCTCGGGGCTTGGCGCCTGGGTCCACGCCGTGCTTCCCCGCCTGATTGCCGCCCTCGGTGGACCCTCGGACGACCTGCAGGTGATCGGCACGCAAGACGAACTCGATGCCTACGCTCCCTATGCCGCCGGTGCCACACGTATCGTTCTGCCCTCGTGGGCAGGCAAGCCCGCGGTGTCGGCGGCGCTGCATTTGCTCGCGGTAGACAGACTGGCTCGCGCCCGGGGTGCCGAGGTGTTGCTGATGCCGTCAGGGAACCGCAGGTTTGCCTATCGCCCCTGCCTTCCGACCGTCACGGTGGTGCACGACCTTGCGTTCCTCCAGGTGGCTCGAAAGTTCGGATGGCTGCGGGACGTTTGGGTGTCCCGCGTGCTTCCGGCGGCTCTCGAGGCGCAGACTCAGCTCGTGGCAATAAGTCAAAGCACCCGTCGTGATCTGAGCAAGGTGCTCCGGACGCCTCGGGATGTTTTGGTGGTCCCGAACGGCGTGGAGGCCGAGCGCTTTGCGGATGGTGTCGAGCTTTCCGCGCGCGTCGTCGAGGTCCGGCGGCGTTATGGGCTGGTGCGACCTTTTTTGATTTACGGCGCCCGCTTGGAGTTGCCGGGGAAGAATCATCTGCGTTTGCTCGACGCTTTCGCGTCGGTGAGCCAACGCCATGGCGTTGATCTCGTGCTCGCGGGCGCCGACTGGGGGGCGGAAGCCGCGGTGCGGGCGGCGGTCACGCGCCTCGGGCTCGAGGGGCGCGTCAAGCTCCTGGGTTTCGTGCCCCGCTCCGATCTCGAGGCCCTCGTCAAGGGGGCCACCGCCTTGGCTTGCGTTGGCCTCTACGAGGGCTTCGGCCTGCCGGCGCTCGAGGCGCTGGCGGCCGGTGTTCCGCCTGTGGTGTCGACGACGGGGGCCCTTCCCGAGGTGGTGGGCCCCTTGGGTGTGTTGTGCGATCCCCACGACGTGTCGTCGATGACCGATGCCTTGGACCGCGTACTTACGGACGAGGGGGTGCAAAGCCGCGCGCGCTTGGACGGCCCGCTCCACGCGGCCACGTTCTCGTGGGACGCGACGGCCGCGGCCCTCGTGCGGGCTTGTCGTGAGGCCATGGGGGCATCATCGTGAACAGGTTACGAGGTCCAGCGGCTCTCAGGGACGTCGTGCGTGGTCGGGCGCCGCTGGTGGGGCCACGGCTCGATCCGGGGGCGCCCGCGGGCTTCGTCTCCCCGATCGAGGCCCGGTGCAACCTGGGGCTCGACTACCAGGATTTGTCGGGTGAGGAGAAGCTGGCCCTCGCGCACCGCAGTGTCACCCGGGACGCCGCTGTCGTACTCAAAGCGCTCGTGTCGCGTGTGGCGGCGAGCCCCGAGCGGGGATCGGTGCGGCGAACGAAGGTGCTCGTGTCGCCCGTCGACAATCTCGACGTGGAGGAGGCCCTCGAGCTGCTGTTCGCTGAGCCGCAGGGGAGGGCGCGTCTGTTTCACTTCGTCCATCCTCATGCCGTCAACGTGGCGTGTCGGGATGCGGCTCTAAGGGATTGCCTGGCGCGGGCGGATGGCGTCTTCGCGGACGGCATTGGTATGCGTTTGGCCGCCAAGCTCCTTCGCACGCCGCTCAAGAACAATCTCAACGGGACGGACATGCTACCGCTCGTCTGTGACCTTGCGGCCTCGAAGAGGGTTCCGCTTTCGCTGGTGGGTGGAGCGCCGGGTGTGGCCGAGGCGTGTGCTGCGCGTCTCGAAGCAAATCACCCTGGCCTCGAGGTCCCGTTGGTTCGTCACGGGTTCATGACGGAGGATGAGACTCGCGCTCTCGTCGATTCGATGAAAGATCTTGGTCGGGTGTTGGTGCTGGTAGGCATGGGGTCGCCGCTCCAGGAGCGCTGGTCGCACGCGAACCTGGCCAGCCTTCCGTCTGTGACGGCGCTCACCGTGGGGGGGCTGTTCGACTTTTTTTCGGGCCGCATGCCACGTGCACCCCAGCTCGTCAGGGATCTCGGTCTAGAGTGGGCGTTCCGGCTTCGGCAGGAGCCCCGTCGGATGGCGAAGCGGTACATCCTGGGTAACCCCTTGTTTCTCGCGCGCGTGATGCGTCAGCGGCTGAGGGACTCCGGTCCGCTCCACGCTTGAGTCGCAGGCGTCTCGTTCCGAGACACCTTCGTCTCGTGTTCGCCACCGGCACCCTGCGGTGCTGCGACGGGGCCCGCCCACTCGTGGCGCGGCGGACATTCACCGGCGTCGTAAGGTTCGGCAGGCTTTTTGCTTTGCTTCCGTGCATGAGCACCTCTGTCGCCCGCCGCGTCGCTGATGCCGTCCCGCAGCCGGAATCGCTCCAGAGCTATCTCGAGCGGTGTCTCCCCGACAACGATCCCCTTGCGAAAGTCATCGGGTCGTTTGCGATGTCGGGAAAGATCATCGAAGCGCGGTTGCGTGGGTTGCCGAGCTCGGACGCCGGCGGATACACGGATCACAGAAACGTGCACGGGGAGGTGGTGCATGCGTTGGATCAACAGGCCGATGAACAGATCTACGCTGGCCTGTTCCATGACAAGCTGGTCTCCGCTTACGCTTCGGAGGAGCGCGAGGGATTGACCGTGGCGACGGGTCCCGTTCGGGGTTCTTTTTTGTTTCTGTGCGATCCGCTCGACGGCTCGTCGAACCTCGACTGTGGGTTGCCCGTAGGCTCCATCTTCTCTGTTTTTCGTTCTGCGGAGGCGCCGCGCGCGGGCCAGCCTTTCGCGTCCGGTAGGGAGCAAGTTGCTGCGGGGTACTTGCTTTACGGGGTTAGCACGTGGCTGGTGTTTTCGGTGGGGCAGGGCGTGCAAGTGTTCGTGCTGGACCCTCGTGGTCGCACTTTCTTTCAAGTGCATGAAGGGCTGCGCATGCCGGACGAAGCGCCCTCGCTCAGCTACAACGCGGGCCATGCGGATGCGTACCCCGCGTCCGTCCAAGCGTTTGTGAATCATGAAAAAACGCGATCTCCGTTCTCCCTCCGCTACATTGGCGCCCTCGTAGCCGATTTTCACCGTGTTCTGTGCAAAGGAGGTTTGTTCCTCTACCCAGGCACCGCCGCGCATCCTCGTGGGAAACTGCGACTCATGTACGAGGCCAACCCCATTGCCTTCCTTGCTGAGCAGGCGGGGGGTGCCGCTAGCGACAATGCTGTTCACTTAAGCACCACCCCTTTGGATGGTGCGACCGAAGGGACGTTTGCACTCCCTCGGATAGTGCCTGTCTTGTTGTGGGGCGTACGCGAACATTCGAAGGGCGGCGATGTCATCGTCCATCTGTTCATGGATGGATTTTCCTGAAAGCATCGCAGAGAGCAGATCACCGGCCGCTCGTAGGCAGTCTGCGCGAACGACGCGTCGGCCATCAAGGGTACGCTCCGCTTCTGCTTGAAGGAACGATGCCAGGGCTATCCAGATCATCGCGGAAATGAGTTCCTGTTCACATCCTTGGACGCTCTTGCTGTGGAAGTCCTCGGTCTGCATGAAGCTCTTCATTTCCTTGAAGAGAGATTCGATTCCCCATCGAGAGGCGTAGAGCTTGATGATGTCTTTGCGATCGAATCCGTCCTTTCCGCTCAAGGTGGACACGATGACCATCCTTTCGTTCTTCGTGCCTTTCCTCGGGCGGCCTGGCTTTGCGTCGCGCTCGACGACGCGCACCTGAAGCTCAATGTTCCCTCTCGCCCCCGGAAGCGTCAGTGTCACTTTCGCGGTCTTCTTGTTTGAAGACAAGAATGGCTTGAGCTCTTTCCACGCCGTCGCCTTCGATGCGCTCATTCTCGCAATGATGTCAACGCCATGTTCAATCAAGGCTGAGAACAGGTGGCGACTCGGAAACCCTCTGTCCATGACGGCCACGTCGCCTGCCTTGAACGGCAATCGGTGAACCAGCTTCTGCATGGACGTCCTCTCGCCGATGCCTTTTCCGGTCAGGGACCAATCCAACGGAAGACGGCGAAACACATCCGCAGCCATCACCACCAACCCTTGTGGATTGTGCACCGACGTCCCATTCGGCCGCTTCGGCCGCGCCATCTTCCTCGCTGTATCCGCGCTGCGCGGCAACACAACCCGCGTTCCATCGAACGCGATGAATCGACGTTTCCCCCACGGGGTTTTCGGAGTCGGCATGATGGACTCGCACCGCTCGACCAGCTGGTGCAGCAACCCACGGCATGTCTCGATCGAGACCTTCTTTCTTGCTTCACTGATGGACGACAACGTCGGTACCTTCGCCCAATCGAACACCTTGCGCCCGTAGTACGCCACGATCCGCAAGCTCCGTCGATAGCTCATCTTTCGGTCCGGCATCGTCAGGACCATCAGCCACATCAAGACGCTGCGGGCGCTCCATGTCCGTGTCCGGTCGAACTTGTCCGCACAGCCACTGGTCAGTTTGAAGAACGCTCGAAAGTGATCGCCAGGTCCACGAAGCAGGCTCATGAAGGCCGGCGCTCGCAGCCTCGGGCCTTGTCAAGATGAATTGCACAATATTTTCAGATGGTTACGAGGTTTCTTAAGTGAACAGCATTGCCGCTAGCGACGGCCGAACGCCGATCCTCGACGTGTTGCCGTCTGGACTGCACGAACGGACCCCGCTGTTCGTTGGTAGCAAGAGGAACGTCGCCGAACTCGTTTCGTTTACGAACCGCTGATGTCGACGCCGCGGCCGACGCGGGTCACCAGGCCGAGCGGCGGAAGAACTCCGTGCCCGTAAAGAAACGCGCGAGGAAGGTTCCGTCGCACACCGTGCGAAGTCCGGCGGCTGCGCCGGACGGGTCGGCGACTTGGGACGCGTGCGCCGCAAGGGCTCGCCTCTTGGCGTCGAGCTGTGAACGCACGTCAACCTTCGCGTTGAGCACGGACAAGGCTTGCGCCCCGAAGCCACGGGCAAGCGAGGTCCGCAGCAAAGCACGCCGCTGTCCGGGGGGCGGCGAGACCCAGGGGGCGTGTCGCCAGAACCACACCGGGTACTCGAACACGTCGAGTCCGGTGCCAGTGCCCCGAAGCGCCGAACGGGCGATCCAGTAAGCAGCGATGTGGTCCGGATGCTCGCCTACGGGCAAGGGTACAAAAAGAGTCTCGGGACGTAGCTCGTCCACGGCCGCGCGAAGGCGCCGCACGGCCAAAGCTTCGTGTTGCCGAAGCGCTCCGTCGGGAAAGTTCCAGGCCTGAACGTCTTCGCTCCTCAGACCTAAACAATGCGCTGCGTTCAAGAGCTCGTTTGCTCGTTGGCGTACGAGTTCGTCGGGGTCTGCATGATTGGGGTGAGAGCCGCGCCCATCCGTGAAGGCAATCACGGAGACCGGATGTCCCTGCGCACGCAGCCGCGCCACCGTGCCCCCGCAGCCCAAAGTCTCGTCGTCGGGGTGGGGGGCCAAGACCAGCGCGCGGCCCGCCGGCTCGATGGGGGCGCAGGTTCTTTCGAGGACGTCGTCGAGGACGCGGACCGCGAGGCTACGAAGGGACATGGGAAATCCGGCCCTGCAAAGGTCAAGCCGCTTCCGCGCCTGCAGCGGAGGGCCGGGCTGCGCCATGATGGCCTGCCCCCCCTCAGGGGAGGACGGGGCTGACGGGCTCGTCGCGGCGACAACGCCCCGAGGCGGCGTCTCCGGTCACGCAGGGGGCACCCCCGCAGTCGCTGGGGATCTTGCAGCTCTTGGGGACGCAGTAGCGATCGTTCGATGTGGCGCCCTCCACCTCGTACGCCAGGGGTCCTTGTCCACCCACGGCTTCGCAGCCGAGCAGGGCGTCTTCGTCGCATCCCTTTCGGTTGGTGCAGGAGGGCACGCAGAGCGCCTCACCGTTGGCAAAACGGGCGCAGGCGAGCCCGGGCGGGCAGGCTTCGTCGTGGCAGTCCAACGAACAGAGCCCTACGCTTCCCAAGTTGGCGCACAGGCCCGTGACACAGCTTGCAGAGTCGAGCGCACCCTGCACGTTGCGGCAGGGGACTCCAGGAGCCAGGGGGTAGCGGGGGAAGCAGCCCCTGACCCACTGGCCTGTGGGGAAGCGGCCCGGCAGGGTGCGGCAGGCGAGCCCCGTCGCGCAGCTGGTGTCGTCGACACACTCCGCGAGGCACAGGGGGCGGCGCCAGGGGGCTTCCGGCGTGGCGGCTCCGCCCAGGGAGAGGTCGCCGCACACGGTGGCTGCGGGGCAGGGGGCGTCGCGGCATCCCTGGCTGCAGAGGCCTCGGAAAAACGGCGCGGGGCACTGAGCGGCGGCGCCGCACACGCAACTGGCTTGGGGCCCGCACTGCACGTCGACGTCGCATGTCGCCCCAAGGGGGTTGGGGCTGACCTCGATGCAGGCTGGTTTCGTGCGCGCCAGGGTGCCCGTGGGACCTCCTGCCACCAGCGTCACGTCGTAGCGGTTCGGGAGGGCGTAGGTGTGCGTGGGCGTGAGCTGTGTCGACGAGGTCTCATCGCCGAACTGCCAAAGGAAGCGCGTCACCGGACCGGCGGTGAGGGGCACGAAGGTCAGGGTGAGCGGCGCCGGACCGCGGCAACAGCCCGCTGCGCCTGCGTCCGCGCTCGCATCCCCCGGCACGCCGGGACAATCGCTCACGGTGAAGTCCACCGAGAAAGCCCCGGAGCCTCCGTCGACGTTGGCGCCACCCTCGCTCCCCAACGCATCCCAGGGCCCGGCGTCCGAGCGCGGGGATCGTTCTTCGCAGGCCCCGAGCAAACCCGCGAGGGCCGAGAGCCCCAGGAGGACGAACGGGACGTGACGGTGCGGGCGGGGGAGGGGCATGTTGCCAGTTGCGGCCGATCTTTGCCGGGTTCGTCTGCCCTGTCTCGGGCTTTCACCCCCGGGGAGCCTCAGCCGACCTTGCGAAACAGGGTACGACGGTAGTGTTGCAGCTCGGCGATGGAATTGCGGATGTCCACCAAGGCGTCGTGCTCGCCTTGTTTGGGCTTGGCATACACCGCGGATTCGCCGTACCAGCGGTTTGCCAAGGCCTTGAGTGAGCTCACGTCGATCAAGCGGTAATGGAGGTAGCGCGCAAGCCCCGGCATGTACTTGTCCAGGAATTTCCGATCCTGCCACACCGTATTGCCGCACAAGGTGGCGGGGTAAGGACACCAGCCGGCCACCCGCTCGAGCAGCCGCTTCTCGGCGTCGCCCGTGTCGAGCTTGCTGGTCTTCAGGCGCTCGAGCAGCCCGTTGCTCTCGTGCATGTTCCGGACGAAGGGGGACATCTTGGCCAGCTGGTCTTCGGGCTGCCAGACGTCGCAGCAGAACTCTTCGAGGGGGTTGAGCTCACCGTCGGTGATGATCACCGCGGCTTGGACGATCACGTGCTGGTCCACGTCGAGCCCCGTCATTTCGAGGTCGATCCAAACCAGGTTGTCCGGGGAGGGGGAGCGCTTGATTCGTTCCATCGTCGTCGTTTCGAGAAGCTTCGGAGCCCCGCAGACTACAGCGCTCGCGCGGGGGCGCCAAGTTCGGAGTGAGTCTGCCCGGCGGCCTCGCTGGCCAGCCGGGCGGGTTTCTGACGCGCCCCCGTCCGCTTTCTGACGGCCGCCCGCCCACGACACGTTTTTGTCTCAAGGCCGAAGGGAGCCCGCCGATGATTTTCCCATCAATGGGAGTTCACGCGGTTTCCGTCGAAGGTACACAAGTCGCCAAGGCCGGTCAGGGTCTGGTGCACGGCCCCGGGTCTCCGCTGGCCGAGGCCCGGCGCTCCTGTGCGCGCATCGCCGTGAGCGACGCGACGGTACTCCTCACCGGCGAGACAGGGACGGGCAAAGAGGTGTTTGCCCGCTTCATTCATGCCAGCAGCCCACGGGCCCCGCGCCCTTTCGTGCCCGTCAACTGCGGCGCCATCCCCGAAAACCTTCTGGAGAGCGAGCTCTTTGGCTACGTCAAAGGGGCCTTCACGGGGGCGGCCACCCCGCGCAAGGGGCGCGTGGCCATGGCTGAAGGAGGCACGCTCTTTCTCGACGAGATCGGTGAGTTGCCGCTGGCGCTGCAGGTGAAGCTGCTGCGGCTGCTGCAAGAGCGCTCGTATGAGCCCGTGGGAAGCTCTGAGTCGGTGAGCGCAAACTTTCGGCTGATCGCCGCCACCAACCGGGACCTTGCCGGCGAGGTCAAGGCGGGGCGCTTCCGCAGTGACCTCTACTACCGCTTGTTCGTGTGCCCGATCCGCCTGCCCGCGCTCCGTGAGAGGGTCGGTGACGTCAAGGTGCTGTTCAGCCACTTCTGGCGGCAGCGGGGTGAGTCGCGCCCGGTCGAGCCCGAGGTGATTCGGCGCCTCGAGACCTATCCCTGGCCGGGCAACGTGCGTGAGCTCGAGAACCTGGTCGAGCGGCTCTCGGTCTGCACCGAAGGGGCCGTGGTGCGCACCACCGATCTTCCTCCCGAGTTCGGTGGAGACGTGGGCGGCCAGGCCTGTTTCCCTCAGAGCCCCTTCGACGATCTCCCTTCGCACGAGATCTTCGTGCCCACCTTGGCCGGGTACGGGTCTACACCGGCTGCGCTTACGCCCCCGCCCGTCGAGGTCACGCCGCCCGTGGCTTTCCGGGCGCCGGTGGCGGTACCCTCTGCCGCAACGCCGGAGCCGCTCGACGACGAGCTTACCCCACCGCCGCTCACCTCGCCGGGAGAGACGCTCGAGGTGGGTGTCTTCGAGCGGCCCAGCTTTCCGCTCGTCAAGCTCACGCTGCCCATCGACCTGCCGACCATGCTGCGTGATCTCGAGAACGCCTATCTCGACGCGGCTCTCGAACAGACGGGGGGCAACAAAAAGGAGGCGGCTCGCCTCTTGGGCATGGGGCGGACGACGTTGGTGGAAAAGCTGCGACGCCGCAGCGCCGAGACGTCACGGTCCTGACGAGCCTTAGCGCTTTGCACGCATAACCCCGGCGCCCGAAAGGTGGCCGGGGTTTTTGCGTGTGCGCCCCCGGACGCCCTGTTCGGGGCGCTCGGCACCTTTTGCCCTGCGCTGGGTCGAATCGGCATGGCAGCTGCATCGAGAGGCGTCCGTGTTGTGGCTCGTCACGTTCCTGGCGCTCTCGCCGCCGCCGGACTCCACGTCTCCGGCGCCTGCCTGGCGTGTGGCCACGGCGGCCACTTCGGAGCGCATCGATATTTCGTTCGTGACGGGGCCCGTGCGGGTCGAGGTGTTGCCGCTCGATCGCCTGATCATCTTGCACACACGGAACAACCCTTCGCGGCTGGCGGCGCGGGTTGCCGCCGCGGCCGGGCAGATTTGCCCCGAGGTGCGCGCCGAAAAGGACAGGGTCGAGCTGCGCTGCCGAACGCCTCAGCTCGATGCCACGTTGAACAGATTCGGCGAGAGACTGGTCCTCGACATCAATGAGCTTCGCGGCTTGCCGTGGCGCTTGGGGCCCGACGGGCCCCCGATCTCGTTCTTCAATCCCGAAGAGCTGGGCCTGGGCGCGGGCTGTCCCGGAGACAACGCGGCGGCACGCGGTGAGTGCGCCCTGAAAGAGGGGCGCTTTCTCGAAGCCGCCAAAGCCTTTCGGGATGCGCTCCTCACGCCGCACCTTTTGTTTGCGCAGGTGAGGCTGGGCGATTTGGCTCTCATCGCCGGCGACCCTCAGACGGCCGTGGGCTGGTACAACCTGGGCAACCGCGTCGGCGTGTACGGGCGGCTGTCGTCGGGCAGGCTGTGCGAGTTCGACCCGGAATGCATCACGTTCGTTCCGTCGCTCGATCCCGATCCCTATTCGATGCCGCCGCTCCTGCGGGACGACCTCGTCTTGCGTTGGGCCCGGGCGCAGGCCTTCTCGGGAGATCTGCCGCAGGCCGTGAGTATCTTGCGCCGCCGCTTCCAGGCGGTGGACGACGATCGCTTTTGCCAGTTGCCCGCGGGCGTTCTATGCCGCCGCATCTTGCTGACGGCGTTCAAGCAAGTTGCCCTGGAGCAGGGACGCCATGTCCTCGAGACCTATCTTCTGCTTCCTGAGAGCGGGGAGGGGCCCGTGGCGGTGGATCTGTCGCGTGAGGCCGCGGAGATGTCGGCCCGGCTGGGCGCGCCGTCGTTCGGGGCGAATCTGCTCTCGCGCGTGACGGGCATCGTGCCCGAGCCGCGTCTGGCCGAGCATCTTCTACGCGCGGCCGAGCTTTACCTGATGGGCCACGATCCGGTGCGTGCGCGGGTGATCTTGGAGTTCGCCGAGTCACGCGCCCTCGGCAAGGCACTTCAAGAACGTCGCTGGAAGCACGTGCGCAAGTTGGCGATGCGAGGGGAGCCCGCGGCGTCGCCGCCCAAAGACGACAAGCCCGTTGTGCCCATCGAGAGCGCCGCCGAGACTTTGGCGGCCGCGCTGGGACTTTCGGCACGCATCGAAGCGTTTTTGACAGGCAAGGAAGAGGCACCGGCAGCTGCACCGGCACCGGCCGGCGATGGCCCGTCCCCGCCCCCCGCGGCGGCCGGCAGTCCCGAAGACCGGGCCCAACCCAACCCGCAAGAGACAAAGGAAAAGCAATGATGTTTGGCACCTCGAGGGTAGACAGCGCCCCCCGCGCCCCCGTCATGGTCAGCGAAGCGATGCGAACGGTGACCGCGAGCGCCCGCGACGTGGCCGACACCGACACCACGGTGCTGCTCTTGGGAGAGAGCGGAACCGGCAAAGAGGTGGTGGCGCGCTTCATTCACGAGCATTCACCACGCGCGGCGGGGCCCTGGGTGAGCCTGAGCTGCGCGGCCATGCCTCTCGACTTGCTCGAACGGGAGCTCTTCGGGGCCGAGACCTCCGGGCCCGCCGAAGGCGTCTCCGTGGTGCGCGGCTGCTTCGAGCGTGCCCGGGGCGGAACCTTGCTGCTCGACGAAATCTCCGAGCTTCCGCCCCTGCTCCAGAGCAAGCTGCTACGGGCCCTGGAAACGAAGTCCGTGCTGCGCGTCGGCGGGCTCTCGGCGGTCCACGTGGACGTGCGCCTCGTCTCCACCTGTAGCCGTGACCTGCGCTCGGCCGTGGCGGCAGGTGCCTTTCGCGCCGATTTGTACTACCGGCTGTGCGTCTTCCCGATCGTGATTCCCCCGCTGCGCGAACGGCGAGAGGACATCGAGCCCCTGGCCCATCACTTCGTCAACCGTGTGGCGGGCGAACTAGGCCGCCCTGCGCCGGTACTCTCGGCGGCAGCTCTCGCCACTTTGGATGCGCATCACTTCGAGGGGAACGTCAGGGAGCTGCGCAACCTCATCGAGCGGGCGCTCATCCGCTGCCGCCAGACGGTGGTCGAGGCGACCGATCTGTTCTTCGACCCGCGTATGGAGCCGTTCACTCCCGGGCCCGCGGGGGCCAACGAAGCCAACTGGGAATTGCCCGTGGATCTCGCGGAGCTCGAGCGCTTGGCCATCAAGGAAGCGCTTCGCCGTGTGGGGGGCAACAGGACGCACGCCGCGCGCCTTTTGGGCATCAGCTTGCGTACATTGCGGAACAAGCTGCGCGCCTGGCGCGAAAGCGGCGTGCCGGCTTACGCCATGCTCGCCGAAGACAGCGGCGCGCTCTGCCAGGATCGTGACGCGCCCGTGGCACGTTCTTCGCAGAGCAAGGCAGGAGAACGCGCAGCGTGAGGTGCTCATGAGGCTTTTCGACACGACTTTGACCCAGGTAGAGCGCTCGCTCGACGTGCGGCTTTCACGTCAGGGCGTGCTGGCCGGGAACGTGGCGAACGCAGACACACCCGGCTTCAAGCCGAAGGACGTCGATTTCCTTGCGGCCATGAGCCAGGTGATGCGCGAGAGCCAAAGCTTGACGCGCACGAACCCCTTGCACGTGGATGCCTCGGGTCAGCTGGGCGCGGACGCGGCACCGGTCGATAGCTACGTCAAGGAAGTGTCTGGGGGCACGCCTTCGTTCGACGGCAACGAGGTGGATCTCGACACCACGATGTCCAGCATGGCCGAGAACGCCATTCAGTACGGCGCCAACGCGCGCGCCGCCACCGCCAAACTGGCCATTTTGAAGTACGTCGTCAGCGAAGGTTCGTGAGTTTCGTGACGCCCAAGGAGTGATGCCATGGATTTTTTCACCGCGCTTCGGATCAGTGGGTCTGGACTCTCCGTGGAACGCGCCCGCGTGAACTTGGCGTCGTCGAACCTGGCGAACGCCGAGGTCACGCGCACGGCGGCGGGGGGGCCCTATCGGCGGCTGGATCCCGTCATCGAGTCGGTGCCCTTCGACGATTACCTCTCGGGCGGGGCAGGCCCTTCCGCCGTGCGGGTGGCGCAGGTGGTGACGGACCAAACACCGGGCCGCCAGGTCTACAGCCCCGGACACCCGGACGCCGACGCGCAGGGGTTCGTGACGTTTCCCAACGTGAACCCCATCCACGAGGTGGTCAACCTCATGTCGGCCTCGCGTGGCTACGAGGCGAACGCCACGGCGGTGGACACGGTCAAGGGCATGGCCCAGCGGGCGCTGGACATCGTGCGCTGAGGGCCGCCATGAACATCGAGAACCGCATTCAATCGCTGACCGTCGAGGGGCCCGAGGCGGCGCGTCCCGAGGGCCTGTCCCGCCCCGGGGCGGCGGGCAAAGGCGAGAGCTTCGGCAACGTGCTCACCAAGGCCGTGGGCGAGCTGGATCGGTTACAGCTCGAGGCCGATCACGAGGTGAAGAAGGTGGCCCTGGGCGAGGGAAACCTTCACGAGATGGCCTTGGCGCTCGAAAAAGCGAACATCTCGATGCGCCTCGCGCTCAAGGTGAAGTCGAAGGTGTTGGACGCGTACCAGCAAGTCATGCGGATGGGTGTTTAGTCCGTGGAACCCCTGCTGAACCAGCTGCGCGAGCTGCCCAAGAGGTTCCTTGCCCTCTCGAACGGGGTGAAGATCGCGCTGCTCGGGGTGGTGGGCCTCCTGGTCACCTCCGTGGTGGTGGCCTCGATTCTGGCCAACGGTGGCACGTACCAGTACGTATTCACCAACCTGACGCCCGAGGACGCGGCCGAGGCGGCGTCGCAGCTCAAGGTTGCAGGGCTGCCGTTCCGGATGGAGGCTGGGGGTACCGCGCTGGCCGTGCCCTCGGCGAAGGTCTACGACGCGCGGCTCCTGTTGGCCGGCTCGGGCCTGCCCCGGGGCGGCGGCGTGGGCTTCGAGATCTTCGACAAGGGCGATCTGGGTGTCTCCGAGTTCACGCAGAAGGTGAACCTGCGCCGCGCGACCGAAGGGGAGCTGGCCCGCACGCTGGGGCGGCTGTCCGCCGTGCGCAGCGCGCGGGTTCACATCACGTTCGCGCAGCACGGCCTTTACCGCGACGAGGACAAAGAGGCTTCGGCCGCTGTGGTGGTGAATCTGCAGCCGGGGCGCACGCTCGGCGAGCGGGAGCTGCAGGGGATGCGGCACCTCGTGAGCTCGGCAGTGCCCGGGCTGCGGGCCGAGGCCGTTACGGTGGTGGATGGTCAGGGCGCCGTGCTGGCGGGCGATGAAGCCCCAGGCGGCAAGGCTTCGGACCAGCAGCGCCAGATGGAGCGTGCGCTCGAGCGGCGCGTGGTGGAGCTGCTCTCGCGCGCGGTGGGCCCGGAGGCCGTGGAAGCGAAGGTCTCCGTGACCCTGGACAGCTCCCAGGTCGAGAGCACGGCCGACAAATACGATCCCGAAGGCAGCGCCGTGCGCAGCGAGCGGGTCACGGCCGAACAGACGGCGCAAGGGGGCCCGAAAGCGGGCGGCGTGGCGGGCGCCGCCGCGAACCAGCCGCTCACGAACGTGGGCGGTGGCGTGGCGGGATCCCAATCGGGCAGCAGCAACCGGGAAGACGAAGTTCGCAACTTCGAAATCTCGAAGGTGACCACCCACACGGTCACGCAGGCACCGCGGGTGCAGCGCCTGTCGGTGGCCGTGTTGCTCGACGGAGTCGACGGCAAGCCCCGTTCGGCCGAGGACGTCGCGCGGCTCGGTGAGCTGGCGAAGAGCGCCGTGGGGTTCGACGCCGCGCGCGGAGATCAGTTCCAGATCAGTAGCACCGTGTTCGCGCAGCCAGGAGGCACCAACGCGGCGGCGGCACCCCACTTCTTTGCCACCCCGGCGGCCCGCTACGGAGGCATGGCCGCGGCGGCCTTGCTGGTGGGTCTCATCGTCGTGGCCTTCGTGCTGCGTCGGAAGAAGGCGCGCGCCGAGGTCGAAAAGGAAGTGGCTTTGCTCAAGCCGGGATCTTCAGTGGCCGAGCTCGAACGCGCCATCGCGGACGCCCAACCTACCGAGGCGCTCGAGGGCATGCCCGAACGCCCGGCCCTTGCGGATCCGAACGTCGTCACCCGCGATCGGGCGCGCGAGCTGGCCATGCAGGATCCCGAGCGCGCCGCGCGCTTGCTGAAGGCCTGGATCCAGACCGACATCGAAGAAAAGGCCAAGGAAGAGGAGGCCAAACGTGCTGCCACCTGACGAAGAAGAGGAGCTCCCGCGAGAGAGGGCGGGACCGCGCACGCGCAAAGCCGCCGCCGTGCTGGTGGGCCTGGGCCCCGAGTTTGCGGCCGAGGTCTTCCGCCACCTGGACGAGGCGACCGTGCGCAAGATCGCGCTTGGCGCGAAGGAACTGCGCCACGACAAGAACGCCGTGCCCGAATCCCTGCGCGAGTTCGTCGACGCGCTCGAGGCCGTGGGGGGCGACGCGGCCGCGGGTGACAACATGCTGCGTGCGGTGGCCACCCAGGTGCTGGGCGCCGAGCGCGCCAGCCGAGCCTTCGATGGGGTGGCAGCGCCGCCCGCCGTGGATGAGGCCTTGGGGCCGATCGCGAACGCCGATCCCGAGGCTTTGGCGATGGTGCTTTCGCGAGAGCAGCCGCAAACCGTGGCGCTCGTCTTGGGCGCGATGGAACGCGAGCGCGCAGGTCAGGTGATGCGGCGGATGCCCGAGGCCAACCGGGGTCCGATCCTCGCCCGCCTGGCCACGCTCGAGTCGGTCTCACCCGAGATCCTCTACGAGGTGGCTCAGGCGCTTGCTCTGGAGCTCCGCGCCTCCGCCGCGGGCGGCATGCGCCAGTTCGATGGCCGGGGAGCTGCCGTGGATCTTCTGCGTCGGGCGCCCGTGGCGCAACAGACCGAGGTCGTTCAGGCGATCGAGGAAAACGATCCCGAACTGGCCGCCGAGCTGCGGTCTCGCCTGTTCACCTTCGAGGATCTCGTCAACTTGTCGGACCGAGACGTTCAGACCTTCTTGCGCGAGGTGGATACCGGGCGCCTGGCCATTGCGCTCAAGGGCTCGGCGGACGCCGTGCGGGAAAAGATCCTCAAGAACATGTCTACCCGTGGCGCCGAGATGCTGCGCGACGAGATCGGGGCCATGGGACCCATGAAGCTTTCGGCGGTGGACGAATCGCAGGGCGAGCTCGTGAAGATCGCCTTCACTCTGGCGGAACAGGGCCGCATCACGATGGTGGGCCCGGCGGACCGCATGGTGTAGCGAGGCTCTGCCGTGGCGGACGAGTCCGATATGCCCCCCGATTCTTCTTCTCCTCATGCGGATCCTGGTCGGCTTCCCGCTTTCATGAAGGCAGCGGGAACGACGAAAGCGGCTCCCACGCTCGCGGTGTTCGCGGAGCTGCCGGCATCCGAGGTGGTGGTGGTGCGCGCCCCGGTGTCGCGCTCGCTGGTGCGGCGCGCGCCGGCCCCGCCCGACGCCGCGCCCTTGGGTCTGGCCGCGCGCGTGGACGAGGCTCCCCCCGCGCCCCTGAACGCCCCAGCGGCCGACCCGCCGGCGGTGTCGGCGCGATCCGTGCCCGTTCTGCCAGACCCCGAGCCTGCTGCGCCTGCCAGCAGTCCCCCGGTGTCGGTGGCCGAGCCGCCGCCGCCGCTCCCTGTCGTTCCGGTGTCGCAGCCCCCCGTGGCGCCCCTTGCCACGTACCCGCCTTTGCATCCACCACCTCCTCCCGCGCCGCCCCCAGTGCCTCAGCCTGCCATCGACTTCGCCGAGCGTCTGGCGGCGGCCATCGCGGCGCTTCGTCTCACGTCGGAGCGTCTGGCTGAACAGGCCCGCTCCGACGCGCTCGAGCTGGCGTTGCTCGTGGCGCGTCGGATGTTGGAAGCCGAGGTCAGCACGAACGTGGAGCGGTTCTTCGGCGTGGTGCGCTCGGTGACCCGCCGTGCAGGTGAGAGCCAGCGTATCGTCGTTCGCCTTCATCCCGACGACGCGCAGAGGGTCGACGCCGCGGGAGGGGCGCGTTCCTTGGCCACCATGGCCGTGGCACAGATCGAGATCGCTCCAGATCCCGAGCTCGAGCCCGGCGATTGCGTGGTGGATGCGGATTTCGGCATGGTCGATGGGCGCCTCACCACACGCTTCGAGGAGATGCGTCGCTTGTTGCAAGAGGCGATGGTGGGGGGCGACGCGTGAGCCGTCAGCTGCTCGATCTCAAGCGCCTGCGGGGAATCGTAAGCGAGGCTGAAACCTTGGTGCGGGCAGGGAGGGTGGTGCACGCCTCGGGCATCACCATCGAGGCCACCTTGCCCCATGTGGCGCTGGGAACGGCTTGCGAAATTCGGGCCCGTGGCGACAAGAGCATCGTGGCCGAGGGTGGTGGGGTTTTCGGGCTCGAAGGCGCTGCTCATGCCCTTCGGGGACATCAGCGGTGTGGGTGAGGGCTGCCCGGTGATTCCGCGGCGCCGTGCGGGTGAGATTCCCGTCGGCGCGGCTTTGCTGGGGCGGGTGGTGAACGCAGCGATGGAGCCCATGGATGGAGGACCGGCGTTGGTGCTTCCTCATCGCGGGTCGCTGCATGCGGCGCCGCCGTCGCCCATGGCCCGTGCGCGGATCGCGAAGCCACTCGTGACGGGTGTGCGGGCGATGGACGGGATCTTGACCTGTGGTGAAGGGCAGCGCGTCGGCATCATGGCGGGGCCCGGGGTGGGCAAGAGCAGCCTGCTCGGCATGTTGGCCCGCAGCGCGAGCGCCGACGTCATCGTAGTGGGGCTCGTGGGGGAACGCGGTCGCGAAGTGCGCGAGTTCGTCGAGCGAGATCTGGGCCCGGGCCTCTCGCGTTCTGTGGTGGTGGTGGCCACCGCGGATGAGCCGCCGCTCGTGCGTGTGCGCGCGGCCATGGCGGCCACCTCGGCTGCCGAACACTTTCGGGCGCAAGGAAAACGCGTTTTGTTGATGCTCGACTCGCTCACCCGCGTGGCCATGGCTCAGCGGGAGATCGGTCTGGCGGCGGGAGAGCCGCCCACGTCACGGGGCTATCCGCCCTCGGTGTTTGCGTTGTTGCCGCGCCTGGTGGAGCGGGCCGGCAACGGGGAAGGGGAGGGCAGCATCACGGCGATGTACACGGTGCTGGTGGAGGGCGACGATCTTTCCGAGCCCGTGGCCGACGCGGCCCGCGCCGCTCTCGATGGGCACGTGGTGCTGTCGCGAAAGTTGGCCAACGGCGGTCATTACCCTGCGATCGATCTGCTCGCCAGCGTGAGCCGCGTGATGAACGACGTGGTGGCGCCCGAACATCGGCAGCTGGCGATGCGCGTGCGCGAGGCTCTGTCCGTGTTCGCCGAATCGCAGGATCTGGTCGAGGTCGGGGCTTACGTGGCGGGCAGCAACCCCAGGCTGGATCGCGCCCTCAAGGTGGTGCCGCGGCTCCAGGCGCTGTTTCGGCAGAGCATGGGTGAGCGTTACAACCTGGTCGACACGCTGTCGCAAATGCGGAGGGCCCTCGATGCGCCGGAGGACGCCCGTGCTTAGGGCCTGGATGATCGCGCTTGGCCTTGGCTTTTGGGCGTCGTTCGCCCAAGCGGCGGAGCCGGGCGCTGCGGCGCACGGGCCCACGCCGCCGAAGGTCGATGCGCCGAAGCCTCCCGCAGCGCCGCACGTGCCGGGTGCACCCGAAAGCGGCAAGGCGCCTGCTACGACCCGAGACGAGGCCCGCAAAGCAGCGGCCCCGGAGGCGCCCGCCAAGGCTGAAAACCCTCCAGGCGCTGCTCACCCCGAGGGTAGCGACGCTCATGCAAAGCCCGAGGGCGAAGGGAAGGTTCCGGCGCCCGCGCCACACGAGGGGGGGCCGGAGACTCCTGGCGATGGCGCGATCAAGGCACGCGCGGACCACGCGTCCTCGCCGCCTCGCAGCCGCAAGCGCCTCCCAAGGCGGAGCCAGCGGGAGCCCACACCGCGCTCGTTGACACTCGACGCGCTCAAGGAGGAGATCGCCAACTCACCGGCCGAAATCGAGAAGAACAATCTGCTCAAAGAGCGCGAGCACATCGGTGAGCTGGCCGGGGCGCTCGATCAGGCTCAGAAGACATTGCGGGAAGACGCCGAGCGTTTGGCCTCGTTTCTCGAAGAGGTCAAGAAGCAGACCCAGGACATCAAGACCTCCCAAGAGCAAGCCCAGAAGGCGGCGGAGGAGGCCGCGGCGCAGGAGAAGGCGGCAGCCGAAGCGGCCCAGGGCAACCCTGGGCCCACGCCGCTCGAGGTTCTCGCCAAGGCGATGCGGGGCATGAAGGCTGCGCAGGCTGCGGCGATCGCCGAGCGGCTGCCCGTCGCCCTGGCGGCCGACGTGTTCGAGCGTATGCCGGCGCGCGATGCCGGCAAAGTGATGGGCCTCATGAATCCCGATGCCGCTGCCGTGTTGGCTGGCGAGATCGCGGCGCGCGACGAGAGTCGCAAAAAAACCAAGAAGTAGGGGCGAGACATGAAGCTGCAGCAAAGCTGGATGTTCGGGCTTGGGAAGGCGCGTGCAGCAGACGGGCAAGAGCCTACTCCTCCGGCTCTGCCTCCCGCGGGCACGCCCTCCTTCGGGGCGCGGCTGGCAAGCGCCCTCGAGGCGCAACGGCCCGGGCGCGCAGGGCCGATTGCACGCGGGGGGGACGACAAGCGATCCCCGCCGTCGACGAAGAGTCTGCCAAAGGTCGATGCCAGCCGGTTGACGCTGGTGCCCGTGGATGCCGCCCACGCCAAAGCGCGTCCGGTCCTGGTGGCGACTTTGGCGCTGCTGCCCTTAACGCCAGAGCGCATGCATGAGCCCCTGGCGATGCGCCCCACGGGCGCGTGGCCTCCACAC
This sequence comes from Myxococcales bacterium, assembly GCA_022184915.1. Taxonomy (NCBI): domain Bacteria; kingdom Pseudomonadati; phylum Myxococcota; class Myxococcia; order Myxococcales; species Myxococcales bacterium. The sequence continues at coordinate 155,518 of JAGTJU010000004.1, forward strand.
GCCAAGGCGCCTGCCAGCCCCCCCCTCCCGGACGTGCACGTAGGCCCGGAAACCGTGGGGCTCGCGCTCGAGGCCCGCCCCGAAACGCTTCGCGACGCGACCCTGCCTTTCAGGACGCCGATAGCGGAATCTCTCGCAGGACTCGAGGTCATTGCCTCTGCGCTGGTGCCCGCGGTTCCGTCGCCCGAGGGACCGCCTCCTCCCCGCGAAGCCGAATCGCCCCCCGCAGCGGGAGGGAAAGACCAACCGCCGGCAATGAAGTCCCCGCCGGCACCGCCCGAAGCGGCTTCGGTTGAGCCTTTGGCTGGTTTGCCACATTCGCCTTCTCCTTCGCTGGGAAGTACGCCTTCGTTTTCGTTCACGCCTGCGCCTTCGTCGTCGTTCACGCCTGCACCGCGGCCTGCGACGCCCGAAGCGTTGCCGCCCGCATCCACGCCCCAGGGCATCCCGAACCCGACCTTCATCGGCACCGGCCGATCCCAGAGGGATACGATGCACGTCGAACGTCCGCACGCGCGGGCCGTCCCACTTGCCAGCCCGCAGGCAGCGACGCTGCTCGAACCTGTGGCCACGCCCTCCTTGGCGATCGCCCCTCTCCTTACGAACTCGATTCAATCGGACGCGGGGGCACGTGGGGCCGCACCGGCACTCACCATGAATGGGGCGGCGCCTTCCCTCGTGCCTCCCATGCAGGAAGATACGGATCCTTCTGCCAACGTACTGCTCTCGGCAGAGCCGAAGAGCGTCCCGTTAGTTGAGTGGCCTCAACTTCCGTCTTCGGCGCCGCTATGGCCCCCACCAGTTTTCTCGACGCCTGCAATGCTGCCGCTCGCAGCGCCGCTGGTCGCAGGGACACCACCCTCGGGCCCCGTTTTCCCAACCCGAGCGTCCGGGGCAGCGCCCGTGTTCCCTACGGCCCCAACGCCCGTGGGAGCCTCGGGGCTCACGGTGCTTGCGCCCTCATCGTTCCAGCAAGCGACAGCGCCCGCTGCCGCTGCGCCCTCGTCGTCTGCGCAAGTTGTGCTTTTGGGACCTTCGGTGGTACCTGCGGCCCCACCTGCTGTCGCAGAGGCGCCGCGGGGCGTATCGTATCGTCAAGCAGAGGCGCTGGCTGCGCCGTCTCTCCCGTCGGCATCGAACCCGCCGAACTCGCCCCCAACGGTGGCGGCGCCCGCAGCGTTGCGTGCTGCCCCTCCGGTCGCGGCGCCTGGGCTCGCCGTTTCGCCATCGCTTCCGGAAACGCCGCCCACGGCATCCGTCGCTCCCGATTCCCCGCTGAAGGCGCTTCCGGCAGGTTTGCCTCCCGTTGCACGCGCGTCTGCGACGCCTGGGGGCATACGCTCCCGCGAGGGGGCGTCATCCGGGACGACGGGGTCGGCCCCGCCCCTGGGCGCCCGAGCGGCGTGGTCCGAGTCCACCCCTTCGCTGCCTTGGGCAACGCCACCCGTAGCGATCGCCGAAGCTCTTCCCGAGCGACCGGCGGCGCGTTCGCCCCAAGGGTCCGTGTCGTCGGCTCCGCAGGCGGTGAGTCCCCCGCGCGTCGCTGTGGCAGCGCCGTTGCCCCCTGTGGCGGGGCCGCCGGTCTTGCTGCCAGGGAGCGACGCATCGGTTCCACCCACCGTCGCGCCGGGCCCAGCGGTAGTCGCGTGGCCAACGCCCGCGAACACGTCTGCACCACCCACGCCCGCAATGACGCCGCTATCGCCGTCGCCTGCGCCGCCGCCGCCGCTCGCGACAACGCCGCCGCCCCGGCTCGTGACAACGCCACCAGCGACAACGCCACTACCGACGCCGTTCGTGACGACGCCGCTCGCGACAACGCCGCCGCTCGCGACAACGCCACTACCGACGCCGCTCGCGACAACGCCGCCGCTCGCGACAACGCCACTACCGACGCCGTTCGTGACGACGCCGCTCGCGACAACACCGCCGACGCCGCTCGCGACAACACCGACGACGCCGCCGCCGCTCGCGACACCGCTACCAGCTACAACGCCGCATCCGACGCCGCCACCTACGCCGGCCACAACGCCGCATGCGACGACGACGCCGCCGCCGCTACCTACGCCGGCTGGACCGCCGCATGCGACAATGCCGACCCCGCCGCTTGCGACCACGCCGCTCCCGACAACGCCGGCTCCGCCGCTCGCGACCACGCCACCAACGCCGCTTGCGACAACGCCGCTCCCGACAACGCCGGCCCCGCCGCTCCCGACAACGCCGGCTCCGCCGCTCGCGACCACGCCACCAACGCCGCTTACGACAACGCCGCTCCCGACACCGCCGCTTGCGACAACGCCACCCGCGACACCGCCGCTTGCGACAACGCCACCCGCGACGCCGCCGCATGCGACAACGCCACCCGCGACGCCGCCGCTTGCGACAACGCCGCTCGCGACAACGTCGCCGCCGCCCGTGGCGCCGCAAGCGCCTGCCCGTCCGGAGGCCCCGTCACTGCGGCGCGAAAGGCTCGAGGGCTCCGTCGCCGCGCTATCCAATGCATCCCTCCTACCGGCGCCCGCCTTGGTGTCGTCCGGGCTCGCGGCTCCCGGCCGCGGAGGTCCTCCGGCGTCGCCCCGTCACCCCGGCCCCAAGGCTGAGGTCGAGCCCCAAGCGGGTCCGCTGGCAGCGGGGACCGCGTCTCGGCCGTCGGCCCCCAAAGAAGAAGCCCATCCGGTGGTCGAGTCTGTCCGCACGGCGAACGACCCGACCGGGCAGCGCCGCCCCGGAGATCCCGAACCCGTCAAGGAGGGGCCTGACCTTCGGGGATCCCGCGTCGATGGGCTCCCCCCGGCCGCTCCCGGACCGCAACCCGGCCCTCCGCCCCGAGCCAGCGCCGAGGCACCGAGTCCCGCGGCAGCTCGGCTCGTACCCCCGCCTCCCGAGGGAGCTGCCGCCCCCCAGATCGACATACGACATGACGAAGCGCGGGTCCTCGTCAAGACGGACCACGGAGAGCTTGCGCTTCATCTGCGCGTGAAGGACGGGGTGGCCGACGTCTCCGCCGATGGACAAGCCGCCGCACGTTTGTTCGGGCACGGGCGCGATCTCGAAGCCCAGTTGGCGCGAGAGGGGCTGTCACTCGGACGCTTTCAGGTCGACGTGCATCGTCAGGCCGCCGCGTTCGCAAGCGCTGACGACGATCGGCGGCGCTCGCGTCAGGAGGCTGACGAAGACGACGGCACGCCTCGTGCAGAACCCGGGAGCGAGCGTCCGATTTCTGGCGAGCCCTCTCGTTCGCGCGGAAGCCGCGGTGGGCGCGTTCACATCAAGGCGTAGCACCATGAACGTACAGAACCTCGTCAATGAAACCGCCAGCGCGAACACGCCGTCGACGGCCGATCGCGTGGGTTCCAAGGAGCTTGGAAAAGACCAATTCCTCAAGCTCATGCTGGCCCAGCTGCAGAATCAAGATCCCACGCAGCCGCAAGACAGCCAGGCCTTCGTGGCCCAGCTGGCGCAGTTCTCGTCGGTCGAGCAGCTCGAAAACGCCAACACCCGTCTCGACGACATTTTGATGGCACAGGCCTCGAACTCGCAGATCGCGGCGACGAGCTTCGTCGGCAAACAAGCCTCCTTCGTCTCGGAGTCTCTCACGTTGAATGCCGGACAGCCGGCGCGCACCACCGCACAACTGCAGGGCGAGGCCACCGAGGTCACGGCCAGCATTTACGAGGACGGAAAAGTGGTGCGTACCTTGAAGCTGGGGCCCCAAACCGCCGGGCCGGTGAACGTCACCTGGGATGGCCGCCGGGAGGATGGTTCGCTCGCAGGCGTGGGCACGTACAAGGTGGAGCTCGACGCCAAGAACAAAACGGGCGACCCCGTTGGCGTGAGCATGCGCCAGAGCGGCTCGGTGGACGGGGTTTCGTTCGAGAACGGCGCCCCCGAGCTGCTGATCGACGGTCAACGAGTTTCCATGTCACAGGTGATCGAAATCAACCAAAGGAGTAACCCATGAGCATCCTGTCAGCCCTCAATACAGGTGCCGGCGGCCTGGAGGCGAACGGCCTCGAATTGTCCGTGGTCGGCGATAACATCGCCAACGCGAGCACCGTCGGATTCAAGGCCAGTCGTGCCGTGTTCCAAGACACCTTGGCGCGCACCGTGATCGGCGCTGGTCCTACGCAGGTGGGCCTTGGCACCCGCCTGCAAACCGTGCAGCGCCTTGTCTCACAAGGCACGCTTGCAAACACCAGCCAGCCTACCGATCTGGCCCTACAAGGCGCGGGCTACTTCGTCGTCAAGGGCGAGTACAACGGCATGGACGCGCAGTACTACACCCGCGCGGGGCAGTTCACCGTGGACAAAGACGGGTACATGGTGAACCTGTCGGCTCTGCGCGTGCAGGGCTACACGGCTGATGCCGCCGGTGTCGTGGGCACGTCCCTCGGCGACCTCAAGATCGGCAACGCCACCAGCCCTCCGCTCGCCACGACGACGCTCTCGATGCGCGCCAATCTCGAGGCCAACCCTGCGGCCGTTGCCGCCTTCAGCATCACCGATCCCACGAACACGGCTCACTTCAACACGAGCATGGTCGTTTACGACAGCCTCGGGCAAGAGCACCAGCTCGACGTGTACTTTCGCCACGACGACGCCAACCCGGGCAACTGGGAGTGGTTCGCGCTCACGGACGGCGGCGGGCAAACCGGCGGTACGGCAGGCACGCCCGTGCAGGTCGCCAACGGCACGCTCTCGTTCGGCACCGACGGCGAGCTGGCCACGTTCGCCACCACCGCCCAGAACTTTCAGCCGCTCAACGCCTCGGCGCAGACGCTGACCTTCAACTTCGGCACGCCCACCGCGGCGGCCGGCACCGGGCTCGACGGCATCACCCAGTTCGCCAGCCCGTCGGTGGCCACGTTCCTCAGCCAAGACGGCTACGCCTCGGGTGAACTCTCGAGCCTGACCGTCGACGGCAAGGGGCAGCTGGTGGGCGCCTTCAGCAACGGCCGCTCTCGCGTGATCGGCCAGGTGGCCGTCGCAAACTTCACCTCGGAGGGCAACCTCAACCGGCTGGGAGGCAACCTCTTCCAGCAGACCGAGACCTCGGGCGTCCCCGTGGTGGGAACACCTGGATCCGGCGGGCACGCGTCGATCTCGGCAGGTGTGCTCGAACAGTCGAACGTGGACATGGGCCAGGAGTTCATTCGCCTGATTGCGGCCCAACGTGGTTTTCAGGCCAACGCCAAGACCATCACCACGGCCGATCAGCTCCTCAGCGAGCTCATGACCCTCAAGCGATAACCTGATGGCTAACGGGGCTCCAGGGCTTATCGGCGGGTGAGGGCTGCTCCGATATCCCTGGAGCGTCCGTGGTGCCTTCGTGCGCACCACGGGAACCCGGGAGCACCAACGTGGTGGACCGTCGCATGATCTTCCTGACTCGTCTCGATGGCCGCGAGGTCGTGGTGAACAGCGACCTCATCGTGACCGTCGAATCCACTCCCGACACCATGGTCACCTTGACCACGGGAGATCGCCTGCTGGTGCGCGAATCCGTCGACGGCGTCGTGGAGCGCGCCGTGGCGTTTCGCTACCGCACCCTCCAGGGACCTGGCACGTCGCGCCAGGCAGACGGCGCACGCACCGAGAGGACGCGGCTGCCTACGGCCCCACCGGTGCCGGGCGGACAAGTTTCTGACGGATCTTCCGATGCCAAGCCCTCGAGCCCTCCTTCCGCGCATGGCGTGAGCGGTGCCGGAGGCAACCAAGCGAACTCCTAGGAACAGTGCATGGACATTCTCTCGATAGGCGGCATCGTTCTGGCGCTCGCGTGCATCTTGGGTGGCCAAGCGCTCGAAGGCGGCCACGCCGGGTCGTTGATGCAGCTGACGGCGGCCATCATCGTCATCGGAGGGACCATCGGCGCGGTTGCCGTGGCCTTTCCCATGAAAGACTTCATGCACGGCATAAAGCTGGCCGGCCGCGTGTTCGGTACCCGCAAAGACGACACCGAAGAGATCATCAAGCAGGTGGTCGAGCTCGCGACGATCGCGCGGCGTGACGGTGTGTTGGCGCTCGAACAACAGATCGCAAACCTTCAAGACCCTTTCCTCAAACGCGCGGTGAGCTTCTTGGTCGATGGCGTTGACGCGGCCGTCGCGCGGGAATCCCTCGAAGCGCAGATTTACCACGAGCTCGAGGAAGAGAACTTCGCCGCCAAGGTATGGGAGTCGGCCGGTGGTTTCGCTCCCACGGTGGGCATCTTGGGCGCCGTGCTCGGTCTCATCCACGTCATGGAGAACCTGTCCGATCCGACCAAGCTGGGTCCTGGTATCGCCGTTGCGTTCGTCGCCACGGTGTACGGGGTCGCCTTGGCGAACCTCCTGTTTTTGCCCATGGCCAACAAGGCCAAACGCAAGATCGCTTTGGAGAAGGACCGAAAGGTCTTGATCGCGGAGGGGGTTCTGGCGATTCAGGCCGGCTTGAACCCGCGGGTCCTCGAGGACAAGCTCAATGCCTTCGCGGGTGGCCACGCGAAGTCAGAAACCAAAGAGTAACCGGGTAAAGGGGCACGCTTGGCCAAACGGCAGCATCACGAAGAGCACGAGAACCACGAGCGCTGGCTGGTCTCGTACGCTGACTTCATTACGCTGCTGTTCGCGTTCTTCGTCGTGATGTACGCAACGAGCCGCGTGGATCGCAAAAAGACGATCGACGTGGAAAAATCCATCAAGTTCGCGATGCACTTCAAGGGTACGGGCGGCATCAAGGAGCTTCCCATCTTTCACGGTCCGCCCACGGACAGCACAGTGTTGCATTCTCCCCTGCGCGGCCAGGACAAACCCAAGTTCATCGACGACACGCGGCTTGCCGAGAATCTTCGCAAGCGCTTGCAGCGCAAGCTCGCAAACATCTTGCAAGAGCGCCCGGAGGCGATGAAGTCGGTGATCATTGAAACCGAAGGTCGCCGCATCGTCGTCAAGCTCGGGGCTGCGAGTTTCTTCGATCCGAACCGTGCCGCCATTCGGCCGCAGATGCTGCCCGTGCTGGACGCGATCGCCACGGAGCTCACCGGCCTCAAGCGTCCCATTCGGGTGGGTGGCCATACCGACGATACGGCGGTCACGGCGCGACCCTATAGAGACAACTGGGATTTATCGTCTGCACGGGCGGCTTCGGTCACGAGCTACATCCAGCGGGCCTTCAAATACGACGGGACCCTGCTCTCGGCCGCGGGATACGCAGAGACGCGCCCGGTGGCCAGCAACAAAACCGCCGCGGGCCGCGAGGCGAACCGCAGGGTGGAGATGGTCGTCGAGTTCTCACCGGGGGAGACTCTGCATACCCTCAGCCACTGACCCCGAAGTCCCCACGTGCGAGGAGAGCGTCGCCGCCCCTGCTTCACGCGCGTGCCGCCGACGGCGGAGACGCTCGAACCAGGGCCGCGACCAAGGTGGCTTTTGCGCCTACACGTACGTCGAGAAAACAAGACCCTCTTCGTTCTTCGTCACAGGCAACGCGCACCCCCTCCGGGTATACTCTAGGTCCGTAGCCACACGATCGTGGGGCGCGGTACGTGGGCCCGCGTGCCCGGTTCGGACCGCCGTCGTTGGTTTTTTGAAGGCTTTCCACAGGCGCATGCCCGCTCCCCCCCTCACAAATCCCCCTCGCAACATCACGAGCATCAGGCCGGACACGGACCTGCCGCTCGGCGAGGTGATCCCAGGTTCCCGCTATCGCGTGATCGCCGGTATCGGCAAGGGGGGTATGGGCGCGGTGTACGAGGCCGAACACGTCGACCTGCAAAAGCGCGTGGCGCTGAAGGTGCTCTTGTCGAGCGCCGCGCGCGATCCGAAGCGGGTCGCGGGTTTCCTTCACGAGGCGCGCACGGCGTCTCGGATCGGCAGCCCTCACATCGCCGACGTTACCGACTTCGGTGAGTTGCCGGACGGCCGGGTGTACTTCGTCATGGAGTACCTCGAAGGGCACTCTCTCGGGGACCTGCTGCGACGGGGTGAGGTGTTCGATGCGGCTCGCGCCATCCCCATCCTTCGCCAGGTGGCCAAAGCGCTCGGGGCCACGCACGAAAAGGGTGTGATTCACCTGGACGTCAAACCCGACAACGTGATGCTCGTGCGGGGGAGCCGTCGGGCCGACCTGGTGAAGGTGGTGGACTTCGGCATCGCGGGCTTTCTCGACGACGTGCGCCCGGGTGCCAAGACGATCTGCGGGACGCCCGAATATGTCTCCCCGGAACGCATCACGGCCAAAGGCTACGATCACCGGGCGGACGTCTACGGGCTTGGCGTGCTGGCGTACGAGGTGTTGACCGGATCGGCGCCGTTCCGCGGCGCCGACGCGCTCGAGACGCTTCGCCAGCACGTCGAGCGGGCCGTCGAGCCCATGGCGTCGTGTACGGCCGGCCGGAAGATCCCGGCGGCGCTCGAGGCCGTGGTGTTCCGGATGCTGGCCAAGGCCCCCGACGCGCGGCCCTCGTCGATGGCGGAAGTGGAAGGCCTGCTCTGTGAGGCTCAGATCGCTTCGGGCCTCAAAACGGCCTGGGACGATCTCGAGCTGCCCGCGGTCGATCCGGCGTGGCGGGTAAGGCTTGCCGAGCGGATGCCGTCGCCGGCGTCGCGGAGGCGTCGCCTCATCTTCGGAAGCACGGCCGCGGTGGCGGTGGCGGCCGGGGCGCTGTCGCTTTACCTCGGTGTGATCCGCCAACCCCAGGTGGTCTACGAGCCCGTGCGGGTCGAGGTGACGGGCACGGATGAAGCGCCCGCCGTGGCGGCTCATATCGTGAAGGCCAACCAGGCCGTCAAGCGGCTCCAGTATGTGACGCCTCTTGGGGCTTCGGCGCTGGACTTCATCGAGGGGGCCGAAAGCGAAGCCGCTGCGCTGGGGCGGCGCTCGCCCGGGGCGCGGCTGCTTCGTGAGAACTATGCGGCCGCCTTGCAGGCCATGGGACAGGAACTCGAGCAGGTGGATCTGCCGCACTTGGCGCTGATCAAGTACCGGGACGCCCTGCGCTTTCTTCCCGACGACCCCACCTTGCAGAGCAAGGCGGAGCTTTCCGCCGAGGATCTTGCGGCCTTCGGCAACCGGGTGCTGTGGCAGCAGCACCAAAGCGACTCCGAGGCGCAGCGGCGGATCGCAGCGGACCTCTTCGTGGCGGCGCGCCGCGGGCGGGTTTCGGAGGCGCGCCTCGCGATGAAGGCCCTGGCCAAAGTGGACACCGCAGGCGAAGAAGCCGCGCAGCTGGCCGATGGCCTGAGGCGCCTGGCCGATGCGTCGTGGAAGGAGGGGGCGAAAGAGTCCGCGCGTCCCTTGTATCAAGTGATCGCCGGCCTGGACCCCGCCGACCGGGCGGCCGTGCAGCGCTCGGAGGGGGCGGCGCCCGTGGCCCCCGCGCCGGCCGCAAAGCCCCCTGAACGTACAGGGGCAGCCCCGCGGGGGGCGGCGCCGGCGCCCACGCCGCCAGGCGAACGCGCGGTCAGTTTGACCGAAGCGCCTCGCGATCCCGAGGCAGCCATCGCGTCGACCCGCGCGGGGTATGCGTTCCTGGCAAGCATGCGGCTCGACGCCGCCGAGCAAGCGTTCAGCCAGGCCGTTGCGCTCGACCACACGAACGCGCGGGCGGTCACCGGGCTGGCCGAGGTCTCGTTCGAGAGGGCCCGCTACGAAGACGCCCTTCAGTACGCCCGCCGGGCGGCGCGCCTGGCCCCGAACTCACCCGACGCGCGTCGGGTGATGGGTGACGCCTACTTCAAGCTCCTGCGCTACCGGGACGCGCTCGGCGAATACAGAGCGGCCGCCCAGCTGGCCCCGCACGACGAGGGGATTGCGGGCCGGGTTCGTCAGGCCGAGACCAAGGCCCTCGAGTAGGCCGGCTCAAAAGCGCCCGCGCCAGCCCACACCCGCAGGTGACGCGCTGGCGCTCATCGGCTCCTTGTGGCCGAGGTAGAGCCACAAGCCGCCGACGGTCGTCAACGCGGCTCCGCCGACGGCGAAGCCCAGGGCGTGCCAGGCGGCCTCGTACACCTTCGGGCAGTTTCCGGCGCCGTCTCGGTCCGCGGCGTCGCACGCGACGTCTTGACCATGGAAAGCCGTCATCGCCACCACGCTCGCCGCGAGCGACGCGAGGCCGAGCCCGATTGCCGAATAGCCCGCCGCCTTGAAGGGAAACGCCGAGGGAATGGCCACCATCTGGAGGTCGAGCTCCTGGTCCACGGCGGGGACCACCTCGATCTCGCGCGCCACGGAGCGGTACCCGGGCTTTTCGAGCTCGAGCTTGTGGCGACCTGCCCCCAGGCTCACCTCCTGGGGGGCCGGGCCCTTCACGACCCCGTCGACGACCACGGTGGCAGAGCCCGGGTGCACCCGCACCACCACCCGCCCCGGCTCGTGCAGCAGGCTCTTGAGCTTTTCGGTGAGCGTGGACGCGGCGAGGGACATGCGTTCGCCCGCCTCTGAAAGACCACAGATCTGGCAGCGCTGCTTGTGGGTGCCGCTGCTTCGGCCGGTGGGGCCCGTGACAAGCTCGAGCTCGATGTCATAGGTCTTTCCCTTCTCCTCCACCCGGCCCGCTACCAGGTACGCCACGCCCAGCTTGCTGGCCAATTGCCGGTAGCAGGTGGGGTTCGCGCAGCCCTCCTCACGCGCGGGCCGGGGGCCTCCCACCACCTGTACGTCGGCCCGGGCAAGCCCCTCGGCCAGGCGCTCCCGCAGCAGCTTGCGCGCCTCGGGGGGCAGGTTGCCCTCGAACACCACGTGGGAAATGGCCAGGCGGCTCGCCTCCTCCGCGGCGCTGCCGGTGCGGCTGGCCGCCAGGGCGAGGACGAAGGCGGCAAGCGCCACCGCTTTCGAGACGAGCGCGTTCACAGGCTGCGAGGGCATGCGGGCTACCGCCGAATCCTAAGCTTTGGCATGGCAAACTGCCAACCCGATCGCGCCGGCCCTGGGTGCGCGGTCCATCTCGACCCTTGTCATCCGGACGGGACTACGGTTTCATGCGCCCTCCGCTGCTAGCGGAACACCAGTGCGGCGCGTTGCCAGGAACCGTCGCCGAAGCCACAACTCCGAAGAGAGACCTTAGGAATGCAACTCATCGACCTGTTGATATTCGTCGCGTTCGTCGTGTCGGTGGTGGGGATCGGGCTTTACATGAGCCGGGGCGAGGAGACGCAGAGCGAGCACGGCGCCTCCGACTACTTCCTGGCCGGCCGCGGGCTCACCTGGTGGTTGGTAGGCTTTTCGCTGATCGCGGCGAACATCTCGACCGAGCAGTTCGTCGGCATGAGCGGCAAGGCGGCGGACTGGCTGGGCATGGCCATCGCCTCCTATGAATGGATGGCGGCCGTCACCCTTGTCGTGGTGGCCTTCGTCTTCCTGCCCGCTTTTCTCAAGAGCGGCATCTTCACCATCCCCGAGTTCCTGGAGTACCGCTACAACCCCTTCGCCCGGACCATCATGGCCATCAGCACCATGGTGATCCTGGTCGGCGTGCCCACGGCATCGGTGATCTTCTCCGGCGCCAAGGTGATTAGCGTGTTCTTCCAGGGGCAAGTGGTACTGGGCTTTGACCTCGGCAACATCACGGTGGCTTGTTGGATCATCGGCGTTTTGGCGGCTCTTTACGTGTTCGCAGGGGGGCTCAAGGCCTGCGCCTGGGCCGACCTCATCCAGGGTGCCGCCCTCATCGTGGGTGGGTTCGTGATCTTGTACCTTGCGCTCGACGCGCTCGGCGCCGCCGACCCGCAGGCTTTGCTCACCACCGCCGCGAACCCCGACGCCAAGCTCGAGACCCTCACCCAAAGTGGACCCCTCGGGCGCTTTTGGGAACTCAACCGGGGCGCCTTGCCCGAAGGCAAGCTTCACATGGTTCGTCCCGGCAACGATCCGGAGATCCCCTGGTCGGCGTTGGTGATGGGCCTTTGGATTCCGAACTTCTTTTACTGGGGGCTCAACCAGTACATCACCCAGCGTACGCTGGGCTCGAAGTCCCTGGCCGAAGGGCAGAAGGGCATCATCTTCGCAGCGTTTCTCAAGCTGGTGGTTCCGTTCGTGGTGGTGGTCCCCGGCATGCTGGCCTTCAACCTCTTCGGCAGTGACCTCAAGCAGCAGGCCGACGTCAAAAACGCCCCTGCGCTTGCCTCCTTTCGCAACGGAGACGGGAAGGTCTTCGAGTTCACCGACAGGTTCGCGCAGCTGCAGCCCGCGGTGGCGAGCGAGATGGCCCGCCACAACGCCCGGCTGCTCGGCGCCGTGCCGCCCACGCGCACCGAGCCGGCTGCCCTTGCCCTGGCCAACGAGGCCTTCGTGGGCGCGGCCCGAGACAAGGGCCTGCCGATCTCGGATCGCCTGGTGGGCTATGACTACGACGCCGCCTTTCCCACGTTGCTGCGAAACCTCCTGCGCCCAGGCAGTGGCCTCCTGGGGTTCGTGTTGGCCGCGATCTTCGGCGCCGTGGTCAGCTCGCTCGCCTCGATGCTGAATTCCGCCTCGACGATCTTCGCGATGGACATCTATGGCAAGGTCAAAAAGGACGCGCGACCGGCCGAGCTCGTGAGGGTGGGGAGGATCGGAGTGGTGGTGTTCGTTCTCATCGCCATCGTCATTGCACCTGGCCTCGGCAACCCCCGCTTCGGAGGGATCTTCAGCTTCATTCAGGAGTTCCAGGGCTTCATCTCGCCGGGCATTTTGGCCATCTTCATCTTCGGCTTGTTGGTGCCGAAGGCGCCTCGGATGGTGGGCACGGTCGGCCTGGTGCTCAACCCGGTGCTCTACGGCACCTTGAAGTGGGCCTTGCCCCAGGTCGCCTTCCTCAACCGCATGGCCATCTGCTTCGGCGTGGTCCTGGCGGTGCTGACGGTGATCACCGTCGTGCGCCCGTTGCCAAAGCCGGTCGAGCTCCCCGTGAACCTCGAGATGAACATGACGTCCACGAAGGGCGCGAAGCTCTTTGGCGGGCTCGTGGTGGCGTTGACCGCCGTGCTCTACATGGTGTTCTGGTAAGCCGCGCTGCAGAAACGAACAAGGGCTCCGGCGAACGCGGGAGCCCTCACACCACGCGGGAATCAGAATTGGGGGTGAACGACGGGGATCGAACCCGCAACCCTCGGAATCACAATCCGATGCTCTACCATTGAGCTACGCTCACCACATCTCGACGCTCCGCGTCCATTCCCCGTCTCCACCCGGTCGAGGGGCACTTGTATGCACCGGGTGAATCCGCCCGTCAAGCCGGAACTTGGGCTTTCCTCGCTCAGGATTCTGCGCAGTTACGAAGGGCGGGCCGGGAAGGCCCTTCTTACACTCGGTGCAGCATCTTGGCGCTTGCAGTCGGGCCTTGAAGCTTTTAGGTTCCCCAGCAAGACCCTCCCCTCGGGAGAACCCGGAACCTGCAGATGAAGCGAACCACACTCGCCTGGCTCGGCGCCGCGACCCTCGGGTCGTTGGTGTCCCCGTTTGGCTCCCTCACGCGGACCTGGTGCGGCCCGACCCCCGCGGCGCGGGCCGGAGAGGCTGACGACCTCCAGGTGATGATCGACAGGTCGCGTCGCAACGTGAGCGACCTGCAGCGCATCGACGAGCAGCGCGTGGCCTCCGAGGAACTCGCCGTCTTTTCGACCTGGCTCGACGAGGCGTGGCGCCTCCGGGCGGAAAAGCAGTACGACCGCGTGCGCGAGGTGCTGGACCGGGGCGACGCTCAGGCCGACATGATCCGCGAGGTCATCACCGCCGGGCAGCTTGCGGAGCAGGCGCGCCAAGAGGAATCGGCGTTGGCTTCCACGCGGGCCCGCATCGTCGAGCTGACGCAGACGATCGAGACGCTGAAAAAACGCAAGGCCGCCTTGGAGGCGACCACCCGATGACGCGGGTATCTACTTCGACCTTGCGGGCGCCGTACGGCGTCCTGCCTTCCTGGCAGCGCGCTCTGCCCGCTGTTGCGTCCCTGCTCATCGCCTGGGGCGCTGCGGCCTGCTCCACTCCGCAGAAACCGCCCGAGCTCGTTGCGTTCGAACGCCTGCGGGCCGAGCCCTCGGCGAAGCAGGCCGAGGTGGTGGCCCCGAACGTGATGAAGCGGGCCGACAAGCTGCTCGCAGAGGCGCGCGACCACTGGGAAGACAACGACCTCGACGATGCCCGACACGATTCGCTCTATGGGCAAGCCAAGATCAAGCAAGCGCTTGCGCTGCTCGAACAGGCCCGCGCCCAGGACCGCATCAAAAAGGCGCGGCGCGCTCGCAAGAAGGCCGACGAGGAAGCGGCGGCCCTCGACAAAGAGCTGAGGGACCTCAAAGAGCAGGTGTCCCTACTCGAGCAGCTCAAGAAGCAGTCTTTGGAGCGCGAGGAGCTGATGGCCGAGCTGCAGAAGCAGCGGGAGACCGCGTCGGCGGAAAAGCAGACGCTGTCGCAGCGGCTCCAACAGGAAAAAGAGCGGGCCGAAGCCTCAGACAAGATCATGGCAGCCGAGCTGGCCGTGAAGGAGGCGGAGACCGTCGACGCCAAACGGCTCGCCTCCGGCGCCTACCAGGCGGCCATGGATATGCTGGGCCGGGCTCGCAAAGAGCTCGAGGCGAACCAGCTCGACGCCGCGCGGGTCAGCGCCGACATGGCCCGGCAGCGGGCCGCCGCCGCGGTCGAGGCGGCGCGACCGACCTACGAACACGAGGTGCAGGCAAACGAGCGGCGCGCGCAGGCCGACGCGCTGGCGGGGGACGCCGCGCTCATTCAATCGGTGGAGGTCCGCCGCGAAGCGCGGGGCCAGCTACAACGCCTCGTGGTGCACATCCCCTCGGCGATATTGTTCAAGGGGCGGGGGCACGCCATCGTTCCGGGCAGCGAGGCGGTGCTCGACCGGCTCGCGGACCTGGTGAAAAAGTACGCTGCGTTCCCGGTGCAACTGGTCGGGCATACCGACCGTCAGGGCCGTGAGGATGCCTTGTTGGCAAGGTCGCATGTACGGGCGCAGGCCCTGTACAACGCCCTCGTGGCGCGCGGTGTGTCCGCGAGCCGCCTGGTGGCGAGCGGCCAGGGAGCCGCCGAGCCCGTGGGCGATAACCGCAGCAAGGCGGGGCGGGGGCGCAACAACCGGGTCGAGGTGGTCTTCCTCTATCAGTGAGCCCACCGCCAAGCCTCCTTGGTGGGCGGCCTTGCCGCCATTCAGGTCTTTGGCGTCAGGGCCCTTGCCATGAAGGCGAGGTGAAGGCCCGCGAGCGCCTTCGCTGCAACGAGCCGTCCCTGGCGAGCGGCGTCTTCCAGGAATTTCGGCGCGGTTGCAAGCGGTACGACATGCACGGTGATGTCTTCGCCCGCCACGCCACCGCCTGGGCCCGTGCGGCGCAGACCGGTGGCCAGAAAAAACGAGGCCACCTCGTCCGTCATGCCCGGAGACGTGGGGCAGCCCATGAGGAACTCGATCCGCGCCGCTTCGTACCCTGTCTCTTCGAGCAACTCGCGGGCGGCCGTTTGGGCCAGCGCCTCGGTTTCGTGACCAGGCTCGTCACCTGCAAGCCCTGCAGGCAGTTCGATGGTCGCAGCGTTCACGGGTTTTCGATGCTGCTCCACGAACAGGATCTCGTCGTCATCCGTCAGCGCCACGATGGACACCACGCCCGTGGCGTTTGGGCGTTGGACGAAGCTCCATCCGTCGCGATCGATCAGGCGTAAAAAGCGCGTCTCGGCCACGATCACGTCCCCAGACTTGGCAGTGCGGTTCGGCATGAGCTTTCCCTTATCAGGTTTTGGGGCGCGATGCGCCTTGCGGAATGCCACGGAAATTTCACCTGGCAAAGGGTGAAAACTCAGGTAAGGCACCCAATGTGGACTCCCTTCGCTTTCATTGCCCTTGCCTTGTCCTGGTCCTGCCCCCCGTGCTTCGCCTCGCCGAGGTGACCCGGTGACCTGTCGTTTCGGCATCGTGCCCGATGGCAGCGACGAGCCTTCGGCGGTGTTTCAAGAGCTCGAAGACGCCCTGTCGTGGGCGCTCGCGAAGTTTGGACCCGATCGCTTTTCGATCCGGCGCTGCAGCTTGGCCGAGGTGGCGCAGGACGACGCCTCCGCGCGGCTCTCGTCCGTGAACTAGAGGCCGTGGCGGAATCGAGCCGCCAGCGCCCTTCGGGTACATAATGAGCGGTGTGCACCTTCGTTGCGTGCCGTCGTGCGCTCTCTTCCTGTCGTTAGGGGTCCTTGTCGTGGTGCCTCTGGTTCCCTGTGGAGGCTGTGCTGGGCAGGGGGTCGTGCCCGAGGAGAGTGACCCGGGCGGCGCTGACCCTCACGGGCAGGACGCGGCTCTCGATCAGCTACAGGCCCCCGGGGCTTGTGTGCCGCGACCCGCCTTGCGAGGCTTCGTCCGCCGGCAGGGGGCCGAGTTGACGCTGGATGGCCTTCCGTTTCGGGTCGGGGGCACCAACCTCTACTACTTGCAGCAGCTCTTCGCCTACGCCGAACGCGGCGAGCGAGACGCCGAGGCCACCGCACTCGAGGCGCTCGAGGGTGTGGTGTGCATGGGCCTGCCCATGGTGCGCATCTGGGCCTTCAACGAGGCGCAAGACCGCTCGGCGATCCGAACCGGCCCCGACCGTTTTTCGGAGGTGGGACTGCGTGGGCTCGACCGCGCCGTGGCCGAGGCGAAGGCGCGGGGCATTCGCCTCATCTTGACGCTCACGAACAACTGGCCCGAGTACGGGGGCCTTCCGGCCATGGCGGCCTGGATTGGCCGAAGCAAGGACGACTTTTTCTTCGACCGAAGATTTCAGGCGCTGTGGACGGAGTATGTGGATCTCCTTGCGGAACGCGTGAACGTGTATACGGGCCTTCGCTACCGCGACGAGCCGGCCATCGTGGCCTGGGAACTGGGAAACGAGTTTCGTTGTCCCCGCTGCGCGGGCAGTACGGCGCTGGTCGACACGCTCAACTTCCTGGCTGCGTACGCAAAGGCCGCGTTTCCGAACCATCTCGTGGCTGACGGGGGCGAGGGCTTCGACGACGAGCCGTCTCTGTACCCGGCGCTCACCAACAGCTATCCCGTGTCGGGCAGCCTGGGAGCAAGCTTTCATCGGCTGGCCTCCCTCGAGGCGCTGGACCTCGTGAGTTATCACTTTTACCCGCGCGCCTGGGGCCTCGACCCCAGCTTCGACGCCACGGTGTGGATCGAGCGTCACGAGACGCTCGCGGGGGCGGCTGACAAGGTGGCGTACCTCGGTGAGTACGGCCTCTCGGCGGGGGGAGATTCACCGACGGACGACGTGCGGGCCGCGCTCTATGATCGATGGCTCGAGAGGCTGTTTGCGTCCACGGGAGGCCTCATGGGCTTCTTCTGGCAGCTCCTGCCCCCGGGGCGGAGCAACGGCGATGGACACGGGGTCACGTACCAATCCGATGGCCACACGATTGGGGTCGTGCAGAAGTGGGTGCGCACCACACGGTAGGTGCCTAGAACTCGTAGCCGAGGTAGGTGCTGAACGCGAAGGTCCAGTTGGCGTGATAACGCTGGTCTTGCTCGACGGTCAGCGTTTGCAAGTCGATGTTGGTGACTCTTTGAAGGAAGAAGTAGCGCCTCGTCTCGGCCTGGAAGAACAGGAAGGGAAGCAGCATCAACCGGGCGCCGCCGAACAGCACTTCGTTGTCTCCATCCAACTGCAGGGCGCCCAGTCCCGGCTCGTCACCCGAAGAGAAAACCTCGTAGCTCGCAAACGCCTGCAGGAACTTGCGAAAGGGAAGCTCGGCGCGCACACGAAGCGAGGAGTAGGACAGCTCGTCGATGCGTACGGTCTCGTCCCCGCAGGCGAGGTCACCTTCGCCCTCGGCCTCGCACCCCTGGCCATAGTCGGGGAAACGCAGCCCATCGAAGCCCGGGCGTGAGGGCGAGCCCACGGGCCGCCACATGCGTCCAGCCAGGCTGAGCGTGAGCTTGTCGAGGAAGGCATGGGCAACCTCCACGTAGGCTCCCATCTTGGGGCGCCCGCCGCGGGCGGCTTCGAGGTACTGCCACTTCGTGGGGCTGTAGAGCAAGCCATTCGAGGCCCGATACGTGGCGGGCAGATACTGGTACTGGAAGATGTCGTGGTAGGTGTCGAAGTAGCTCGGCAGGTAGTCCGCGGAAAACACGTTCAGCTCGGCGCGGGCCCTCAACGCCTGGGTGGCCGGCTCGCCATGGGAGTAACGGAACAACGCCCCCAGGGTCACGCCCTCGCCAAAGTCTTTCATTTTCTGGAAGTCGGCGTAGACCTTGAGGTCGTTCTCCTTGCCCCGCACGATCTTGGCTTCCAGGTCCACCCCCAAGATGTCCATCGGGGCGTACGCGGCGCCCAGCATCGTGAGCTGTTCATCTACCTTGACGATGGGCTGATCGAAGGCTGGTGCGAACAGACCCGGCTCGAAGAGCAAGCGCCTTGGTTGGTTCACACCATGGACGAAGGACAAGCCGAGGGAAAGGCTGCGCAGGAATACGCTGTCGGAATAGGGCCGGAAGGGCCGAATGAACAGCATCATCCCGAGCACGTCGGGGCGCACCAGGTCGTTGGCGATGCCCTGAATGCCGATCGCCGCTTTGTTGAAATCGATGGTCGCGCCGAGGCGCGAGGTGTTGAAGTTGATGTTTGCGTTGTAGTCGCGCACCGCCGTGCCGTGCGAGAGCGATTGGTCGAACTGGCGGCTCACGTTCAGATAAAACTCGTGCTCGGCTTCGCCCACGATGAAGTAACGAATGACCTTGGCGAAGTCGGAGGGCTGGTCCCAGTCTTCCTTGCGGAGGGTGCCGATGCCCTCGGTCAGGTTGTCCTTTTGCTCGAGCAGACAGGCGCCCGTGACCGCGGCCACCGTGTCTTGGTCGCCGCCCGTGAGCCGTGCCGTACGACCCTGCTCGATGCAGCCTTCGAAGGGGCCGCGGGTGTCGAGCAGCTTCAGGTTCAAGGGCGCGCCGAGGCCAAGCTTCCAGTGGTAGACCTCGTTGATGATGTCGATCTGGGGTTCGACGGTCACGAAGAAGGTGTTGAGGAGGGTGTTGGCGTCGTTCGGGATCGAGGCCACGCCACCGCCCACACCGATGAAGTTACGCCGGGTGATTGGCCGCAGCACGAAGGATTCGAGCTCGCCCTCGATGAAGAAGGGGCGGGCTGCGGCGCCTACCGGCTCGGGCGTGGGCTCGAGGCTGCGGGCGATGGTGGCCCCGCGGGGGGCGCGCGCAGCGAGGGGCTCGGCGGCGGGTGGCCCCTCAGGCGGCTGCTGAACCGGAGGCGCCGGGCTTTCGGCTTCCTGTCTGCCTCCGAGCCGCAGCAGCCCTTCGGTCACGACGGGGCTCAGCGGGCCGCGCAGGCGAACGCGCGCGAAGGGGTTGCCGGGTGTCGCCGACGGCAGCTGGAGTGGGGGGCTCGCCAGGGGCCTGGCAGCCGGGGACAGCGGCCCGGAGCGCCCAGGCTCTGGCGCGGGGGACGTCACGAGCGGCGGGGCTGATACAGGCGACGGGAGCACGCTCTTTGGAGGCGCCTGTCGTGCGGCGGGAGCCGGAGCCGATGACGCTGGCAGAGCGGGCTCCACCTCGAGGCGCCCGCTCGGTGACACCCGCACCTTCACGGGCCGCATCGACGACGCCGCGGGGGCGACCTCGGCCTGCGCCGCGCGTCCGGGCACCGCCAGCAGCAAGACCGCCGCAAGAGCGGACCAGGACCGACGACGCGAAGAAAGTCTGGTGTTGCGGAGGGCGCGGGCCACGTCGACCCGAGCAGATCGGAAGGTTCAGGCGTTCCCTGAACCGCGTCGAAGACGCCCTGGCCTTCCGTCAGGTCCCGGCGAGCGCGGCCAAGGCGCGCTCGAGGCGGGGGGCGTCCGCGCGTTCAAATCCGGTATTCACTTCGCGCACCAGGCCCTGGCGATCCAGCAGGTAGGAGGTGGGCATCTTGGGCGGCGCCAGGCGTTCAGCCACGACCCCCGCAGGGTCGTGGAAAAATCGCACAGTCCAGGTTTTTCGGGTGCGCAGGAACCGGTGCACGTTGGCCTCGTCCTGGTCGATGGACACGGCCGCAATCACGACCCCCCGGGAGCCCAACCGCTTTGCGATGTCGTCGAGCAGGGGCAGCTCGACCTTGCAGGGCTCGCACCACGAGGCCCACACGTCGAGCAGCACCACGTGCCCGCGAAGCTGGCTCACACGGGTCGTCGAGGTGGTGGTGCCGAGGGCCACGAAGTGTACGTCGGGCAGGGGGCTTCCCACGACCACGCCGCCCACGACCTGCCCTGCCGTGGGCTGAGGGCGCGCGCCTGTCCCAGCGCAGGCCCCCAGCGCCACCGCGACGCTGGCGCTGGTCAGCTGGCGGCGCGTGAACCTCTTGGGGCGAGGGGGCAACATGTCAACGGCCAAGCTCTTCCGTGACCCAATCTCGGAGGCTTTCGATATCTCTTGAATCGGTGAACAACTTGCCGTTGACGTAAAGGGTGGGCGTCGAGCGGAGCCCGTAACCCGCACCCTGCGCTTTATCCGCCTCCACCTTCTTCATGGTTTCCGCGGACTCGAAGTCCTTGCGCCAACGAGCGACATCGAGCCCCACGTCCTTGGCCAGGGTCTCGAGCAGCGCGGGGGTGAGGAAATCCGAGTTTTCCCAGACCTTCTCGCTGTAGGGCCAAAACTTGCCCTGCAGATGCGCGGCCACCGAAGCGGAAGCTGCCAGGCGCGCGTTGGTGTGCTGACCAAGAGGGTAGTGTTTCATCACCACGCGCACGTCGGCAGGAAACTCGTCGACGATCTGTCGCAGCACCGGCTGGATGCGCTTGCAGTGGGGGCACTCGAAGTCCACGAACTCGACGATCGTGACCCGGGCGTTGGTGGCGCCCTTCGCGGGCGCCCCGGTGGTGTCGACCTTCACGACCTCGGGCTTCCGGTACCGTTTTTCGAGCGCCTGCGTAATCTCCGAGTCGGTGAACCCCGCCTCGACCAGGCGGGCCACGTAGCGGGTGGCGTAGAACGACTTGCGACAGCCCGGATCCGTGCGCACGGATTCGATGAGGCTGTGCCCCTTGCCGCAGGCGGAGGGCTCTTTGCCTACGATGCGGAAGAACACCTTGCGCTCAAAGTCGTCCAGCGAAGCCAGGTCGACACCGGGCGGAGGCGCTTCGGCGGCGCCGGCGCTCTTTTCGGCAGGCGTACTTTTTTCCGTGGCAGCGTGGGCCCGGGCGATGCCCTCGTCCGCCGCCTGCGCGGGGCGCACGTCTGGCGCCTGTTTGGTGCAGGCGAACGCCCACGTCGCCCACACCCCGTATACAAGCCCCCGCGCCAACCAACGCAGAGTCAGGCCACTTCCGGCGGTCAGGGAGCCTCGATTCTTCACGTGCATGGAGCGAAGGTATAAAAACGGGCAGCCCCGGCGTCAAACGGAGGCGGCGGAAACCCGCTCTCAGCCCGAAGTTGGGTCTGACTCGTTGCGCTGTTGTGACCATGTGCCGCGACGAAGGTTTTGCACCCGTTTTTCCCGAGAAGCGTCGGGGGGTGCAAGCTCTGCGGCGAGGCATGTGGGGGCGGCGTCGTGGCGAGACCTTCCACCCAAGCGCGGGGGGTGAGCCGCTCAAGCCGCCATGCGGGGCAACCGAACTTGGATTGGCCATGAGCGATCAAGCCACACGAGGCCCCGAAAGCGAGGAGCTCGAACAGCTTCTCACCTTCATCGTCGATGGCGAGGAGTATGGTGTGGACATCCTGGGGGTTCAGGAGATCCGCAGCTGGTCTCACCCCATGCCCATTCCGGGCGCTCCCGCGTTCATCAAGGGCGTGATCAACATCCGGGGCCACATCGTGCCCATCGCCGACCTCAGGGAAAGGCTGGGAATGCCCTCGCTGCCCTACGGCTCGACCACCGTCGTGGTGGTGGTGCGCGTGGCGAGCGGCAACCGCGAGCGCGTGATGGGGCTCATCGTGGACGCCATGAGCGACGTCATGAGCATCCCGCGGAGCGCGCTCAAGCCGCCTCCCGTGTTCGTGGAAGGTGAGCTGACTTTGGCCCGCGGCATCGCGACCATGGGCGACAAGATGATCACGATTCTCGACGTGACACGCATTTTCAGTCTGTCGGACGAAGTGGCCCCGGCCGCAGCGTGACCTCAATGAAACGGCATATCCCAAGGAGCGAAGAGATGAGCGAGAGCAACAGCAAGGGCGGCGTCATGGAACCGGGCGCTCCCGCAAAATCGGATCGGGCGGCCAAGGGCCGCAACAAGGGCGCGGTGAGCGCGGATGCCAACGCCTACACCGAGGCCGTGGTAAGGGCCATCGACAAAGTCCAGGCGATGATCGAGTTCGAGCTCGACGGTACGGTCGTCAAGGCCAACGACAACTTTCTCAAGGCCCTGGGCTACACGCTGGAAGAGATTAAGGGCAAGCACCACCGCATCTTCTGCGATCCCAGGTACGTGGCGAGCCCCGAATACGAAGCGTTCTGGACGCGCCTGCGCCGAGGTGAGCTCGCCGAGGGCGTGTACCGGCGCATCTGCAAGGGTGGCAAGGACATCTGGATCCAGGCAAGCTACAACCCCGTCATCGACACGAGTGGCAAGGTGCTCCGCGTGGTCAAGTTCGCCACCGACGTGACCGAGCGTGAGCGCAACCTCGTGCGCCTTCAAGCGCTCGATTCGGTAACCACGCCCATCATGATGGTCGACCGGGATCTCAGGATCAACTACGTCAACGAGGCCACGCGAAAGCTGCTCGCCCGTCGCGAATCGGACATTCGCAAGGCGTTTCCGCGCTTCGACGCGAAGTCCATCGTGGGCACCTGCATCGACGTGTTTCACAAGCACCCCGAGCACCAGCGGCGCATGCTGGCCGATCCCGCGAACTTGCCGCACACGGCGGACATCAAGGTGGGCGACTGCATCTTCACCATCAAGGTCTCGGCCATCAACGACGCCGCAGGCAGCTACGTGGGCAACACGCTCGAGTGGGAAGACGTCACCGATGTGAGAGACGCCCAAAGGCAGATCGAGGGGCTCATCGAGTCCGCCACGCTGGGACGCCTGGAGCAGCGGATCGACGCCTCGCGCTACGAGGGCTTCATGCAGAAGCTCTCCATGGGCGTCAACAAATTGATGGACACCGTGGTCGTGCCCGTGCGCGAGACGATCCGCGTGGTGCAGAAGCTGGCCACCGGGGATCTCACCGACGTGGTGAGTGGAGAGTTCCAAGGCGAGTTCGCGGAGCTGCGAGATCGCTTGAATACCTCCTTGGCCACGCTGAAGGACATGGTGATCCAGATCAACCAGGCCGCCCACACGATCAACGGCGGCGCGGCCGACGTGGCCGAGGGCAGCGCCAACCTGAACCGGCGCACCCAGGAGCAGTCGTCGGCGCTCGAGGAGACCGCCTCGAGCCTCGAGGAGATGACGGCCACCGTCAAGCAGAACGCCAGCAACGCCACCCAGGCCAACCAGCTGGCCTCGGGCGCGCGGGACGCGGCCGAAAAGGGCGGCCAGGTCGTGGGCGCCGCCGTGGCTGCCATGGGGGCCATCACCGATTCATCCAAGAAGGTTGCGGACATCATCGGCGTCATCGAGCAGATCGCCTTCCAGACCAACATGTTGGCGCTCAACGCGGCGGTTGAGGCCGCGCGGGCAGGGGATCAAGGGCGCGGCTTCGCCGTGGTGGCCGCGGAGGTGCGGAACTTGGCGCAGCGAAGCGCGGCGGCGGCGAAGGAGATCCGCGGCTTGATCCAGGACAGCCAGGAGAAGGTGGAGCAGGGCTCCAAGCTGGTCAACCGGTCGGGTGAGACCCTGCAAGAGATCGTCGCCTCGGTCAAAAAGGTCAGCGACATCATCGGCGAGATCAACGCGGCCAGCGACGAGCAGGCTTCAGGCATCGATCAGATCAACTCGGCGGTGGCCCAGATGGACAAGGGCACGCAGCAAAACGCGGCCATGGTCGAGCAAGCCACGGCAGCCGCCGAGTCGATGCGTGAGCAGGCACGCGGCATGACGGAGCTCATGCAGTTCTTCAAGGTTGAAGAGCGCGCTGCGGGTATGGGCGTGCTGAGCGCCCGGGGGGCGGCCACTCAGGCTGCAAGGGCCTCGGTAGCTCCTCACGGCCGGCCGACAGGGGCGTCCGAGTCTCCTCCACGCAACGGAGCCCCGGCTCCTGGCAAGTCGGCGCCTCCTCACAAGCGGACAAGGGGCGCACGGCCGATGCCGAGTGGAAAGAATTCTGAGCCCAGCGACCAGCCGGGCGCGCATGCTGCCGTGGGGCCGACCGAGTTCCGGTTCACGGACGCAGCCTTCGCGCGGGTGCGCGCCTGGATGAAGGCCGAAGCCGGCATCGACATCGGCGCCGAGAAACGCATGCTGGTCTACGGGCGCCTGGCGCGTCGGCTGCGGACCCTCGGCCTCGATGACTTCGATGCCTACCTCGCGCGCGTCGAGGCGAACGTGGAGGGCGAGTCCGAGGTCTTCTTGAACTCGCTCACCACGAACGTCACGGAGTTTTTCCGGGAGCCGCATCACTTCGAGATGCTCCGAAAGACCTTGTTGCCGTCATTGTGGCAAAAACACGCCCGGGACAGGCGGGTGCGGATCTGGTCGGCGGGCTGCTCCACCGGCGAAGAGCCCTACTCGCTGGCGATGGTGGTGGACGAGTCGTGTCCCGCACGGGAGGGCTGGGACGTGAAGATTCTGGCAACGGACATCGACTCGAACGTTCTGGCGCACGCCAAAGAAGGCGTCTACCCGCTTTCGAAGGTCGAAAAGCTTCCGCCCGAGCGCATCAAGCGGCATTTCCTCCGCGGAGGCGGGGACCTTGCCAAGTTCGTGAAGGTCAAGCCCGACGGTGGCCAGCCTCGTCACCTTCATGCGTCTCAACCTCATGCACAACTGGCCCATGTCGGGCCCCTTCGATGTGGTGATGTGCCGGAACGTGGTGATCTATTTCGACACGGCCACACGCAACCGCCTGATTCGCAGGTACCAAGAGCTGCTCGCGGAAGGGGGGCACCTGTTCCTGGGCCACTCCGAGACCCTCGTGGGCGGGGGCCACGATTTCGAATCGGCGGGACCCACGGTCTACCGCCGCCGCGTGCGGCGGCCGGAGGCTGCGTGACCCAGCTGGCTTCCCCGTCGTCACCGAAACCGCTCCATGGATTCGAGAGGATTCATAGACACTTCGACAAGCTTGCGGACTCGTGGGTGGTGCAGATCCTGCCGGGCGAATACTACGTGACCCCTCACGATGAGATCATCTCCACGGTGCTCGGCTCGTGCATCGCCACCTGCATCCGTGACACCCGCTCGGGCCTGGGAGGCATGAACCACTTCATGCTCCCTCAGGAGCCAGGGCGTGACAAAAAGGGCGAGGCCATGCGCTACGGCTGTTTCGCGATCGAGCGGCTCGTCAACGAATTGCTGAAGAACGGCGCCAAGCGCGGCTACCTCGAGGTCAAGATCTTCGGTGGTGGTCACGTCTTGCCGGGCGCGGCGGGAGACATCGGCCGCGCCAACATCGAGTTCGTGCGGACCTACTGCCGCGACGAGGGCTTGGCCGTGCGGGCCGAAGACGTGGGTGACCGCTGCGCACGTCGCCTTCGTTACCAGCCTGCGACCGGACGGGCCATGGTCAAGCACCTACCCATGTCCGAGGCGCGCTCGGTGGCCGCTCAGGAGGCCGAGCACGCCCGCGGGCTACGCAAGGCCCCGGTGGCTGGGGAAGTGGAACTGTTCTGATACGCCCTCTGGAGGACGCATGATCAAAGTCCTGGTCGTCGATGATTCCGCGTTGGTGCGCAAGCTGCTTACCGCGATCCTCGGCAACGATCCCGAACTCGAAGTGGTCGGCACGGCCGGTGACCCCTACCAGGCCCGTGAGCTCATCAAGCAGCTCCACCCCGACGTCATGACGCTCGACGTGGAGATGCCGCGGATGGACGGGGTCACCTTCTTGCGCAACCTGATGCGCCTGCGGCCCATGCCCGTGTTGATGGTGTCCTCGCTGACGGACGAGGGCGCAGACATCACCTTGGAGGCTCTGGCGTTGGGCGCCGTCGATTTCGTTTCAAAGCCAAAACTGGGCCTCTCCGACGGGCTCGAGGCCATGGCAGACGAGATCGTCGCAAAGGTCAAGATGGCGGCGCGCGCACGCCTGCGCAGCCGGCCCGATGCGCCGGCCATGACGGCGCCCATCATCGACAAAGTGCGGTCCGTGGCGCTGCGGACCACCGAGCGTGTCGTGGCCATCGGGGCCTCGACGGGTGGCACCGAGGCCATAGCCGAGGTGCTGGCCGCGTTTCCTCCGGACGCTCCGGCCACGGTCATCGCTCAGCACATCCCCGAGGGGTTCAGCCGCCGTTTCGCCGAGCGGCTCGACAAGCTTTGCGCCATCGTCGTGCGCGAAGCCAAGGACGGGGATCCCTTGCTCTTGGGGCACGCCTACGTAGCCCCGGGAAACCATCACCTGCGCGTCGTGCGCAGCGGAGCGCGTTACCTTTGCCGGGTCGATCAAGAAGAGCCTGTCAACAGGCATCGCCCCTCGGTTGACGTCCTCTTTCGCTCCGTGGCCCAGCACGTGGGGCCCAACGCGGTGGCGGCTTTGCTGACGGGCATGGGCGCCGATGGTGCCGAGGGACTTGGCGTCATCCGCGCGGCGGGAAGCCCCACGATGGCCCAAGACCGCGAGAGCAGTGTGGTGTGGGGCATGCCTGGTGAAGCGGTCAAGCGGGGGCACGTGGACGAGGTCTTGCCGCTCGAACGCGTTGCGGATCGCTTGCTCGCGCTCGCGCGCCGCTGAGACGCACGGCGTCCGTTGGTGGTTTGACCCGGGCGGCCCTTCGCCCGTATAACGGAAGGGATGGAGGGACCATGTCGAACCCCGCGGACCTCGTCGACGTGACGGCTCTCATCGTGGCCGCGGGTGTGGTGGCCCTCATCAGCGTGGCGCTGGGGGCCGTCCCCTCGCTGCTGGCGGGGCGCTTCGCGGCGGCGGTCGGGCGTCCTGCACCGGCTGCGCAAGGAGAGGCTTTCGAGGGGGGCTCGGAGCCAGCCGGCGAAGCCCATGCGCCGCTCGCCCTGCATCTGCACCCTTTGATGCTGACCTTCCTGGTCTTCGACCTTGCCATCGTGGCTCTGTACCCTTTTGCGTTGTTGCTGGGTCAAGGTCACACGCCGGAGGCCGCCGCCGAAGCGGGGGCTCCGCAAGGCCTTGTGGGGGCGGGCGCCGTTTTTGGGTGTGTGATGCTGGTGGCCTGGCTTCACGTGCGTCGAAGCCGCGCAGCGACGTGGGGCGCATGACATGGAGCCGGTCGTCCACACCAGCCGGCTTGCGTCCGTGGTCGCCTGGGCCCGTCAGCACTCTCTCGACCAGTACCCCTTTCTCAGCGCGTGCTGCGGGATCGAGTTCATGGCCTCGGTGGGCCACGGCTCGGACGCGGCCCGCTTCGGTGTGGCGCTGCCGAAGGCCTCACCGCGACAAGCCGACCTGCTCGTGGTCGTGGGCACGGTGACGGAGCGCCAAGCTCCCGTGGTGCAACGGATCTACGAGCAGATGCCTGCGCCAAAGTGGGTGATCGCCTTCGGCGCCTGCGCGTCGAGCGGGGGACCGTATCAGAACTACGCCGTGGTGCCCGGGGTCGATCAGGTGGTCCCCGTCGATGTCTACGTGCCCGGGTGTCCACCGGGTCCGGAGCAGTTCGGGTGGGCCCTCGCGCAGCTTCGCGCGCAGATCGCGGGCAGTCCCGTCGCGCAGGCGCCCGTGTGTCCCACGCGCCCCTTCGACGTGGACGCCCGCCGTGTGGTGCCCCGGGGGCCAGCGAGGGAGCCCCGGTGACGGCTCACCCCACGTATCCCCCTGACTGGCACGACTTGTCTTCCGCCCTCGCGGACGGCCCCACCGGCCTCAGTTCGGGCGGGACCGATCCTCCCTGGGCGCGTGTGCCCCGGGCCGCGTGGCTCTCGGCGGCGTCGTGGGGATGGGAACGCGGCTGGCGATCGTTCGTCGATCTCACGGTCATCGATCGTCTGAGCCCCGATGGACGGGCTCGGGATGAAGTCCGCTTCGAGCTATGCCTGCTCGTGGGGGCGGCGGGCGTTTCGCAGCGGATATGCCTGCGCACATTCGTGCCGCTGCTCGGCCCCACGGTGTCCAGCGTGGCCTCTTTGTGGCCCGGCGCCGCCTGGTTCGAGCGCGAGGCCTTCGACCTTTACGGAATTCGATTCCTCGCGCACCCCGATCTGCGCCGGATCCTGCTTTATCCGGAGTTCGTGGGTCATCCTCTACGCAAAGACTACCCCAAGGACCGCCGCCAGCCGCTGGTGCGGATCGGGCCGTCGTGTTTTCCACGGGGGCCCGCGTGAACCGCAGCGTTCGCGAGACGGGGAGGCGGACACTGGTTTTGGGCTTACCGCAGGCCTCGGCTGATTCCATGGGCCTCTTCCTCGGGCCCGTGCATCCGGTGCTGCGGGGCTCCACTCGTGTGGTGCTCGAAGTCGAAGGCGAATCGATTCGGGCGGTGGACGTGCAGGTCGGCTTCCTTCATCGAGGCTTCGAGAAGGAGGCCGAGACCGTACCGGTGGACCAGATCTTTTCCCTGGTCGAGAGGATGAGCCCCCTGTCTCCGTTGCTGGCGGCCTTTGGATACGCGCTGGCGCTCGAGCGGTTGTTCGACGTTACGCACCTCGTGCCGGTGCGCGCGCGGTTGCTGCGGGTGATCGTGGCCGAGCTGTCCCGTATGGCCGATCATCTCACGTGCGTGGGCACCACCGCGTTGGCCCTCGGCGCCTCGAACGCTTTCTTCCTGCTGATGGACGCGCGGGCACGCCTGTGGAACCTGCTCGAAGCGATGGCAGGGCCGCGGCTCGGCCCGTCTTATCTGTGCGTGGGCGGCGTGACCCGGGCTCCGACGTCGTCGTGGGTTGCAGACCTGCGTGCGCGCTTGCCCCCGCTGCGGCGCCTCGTGGGACGCGCCGAGCGCATGCTGGGAGGAAACCCCGTGTTTCGCGAGCGTATGGCGGGGGTTGCCGTGATCGACCGTGCGCAGGTGGCGCCCTTCGGACTCTCAGGTCCCGTGGCGCGCGCCAGTGGGGTGGCCGTGGACGTCCGCAAGGACGCGCCCTACGGCGACTACGAGTCGTTCGCGTTCGACGTTCCAGTGGGCAGTGCGGGCGACAATTGGGATCGCTACGCCGTTCGCATGGAGGAGGTGCGGCAGTCGCTGCGCATCGTCGAGCAGGCGGCACGAGAGCTGGGTGCGGGTCCGCTTCGTCACGAAGATGCGCGCTGGAGCCTGCCCCCGAAAGCGGAATGCCCAACGCCCCATGAGCTTAGCCCTGCTCACGAGAGCCTGGTCTTCGACGGCCCGCGGGTGCCGGCGGGGGAGGTCTACCAGCCCCTCGAAGCCGCCAACGGCGAGCTCGGCTTCGGCTTGGTGTCCGACGGCAGCGCGCGGCTCGTCAAGTGCCGCGTGCGCTCGCCGAGCTTCGCCCACGCGGCCATGCTTGCAGAGGTGCTGCCGGGTCACTTCGTCGCCGACGTGGTGCCTGCCTTTGCGTCGTTGAACATCGTGGGAGCCGAATGCGATCGATGAGTCCGCCCTGGCTCTGGCTGGTCGTGGGCCATGCGCTCACCTGCATTCTCATGCTCATCACCGGGGTGGGGCTTGCGTTCGTGCTGGCAGGCCTCGAACGCCGAGAGTCTCCCTTGCTGGTCGGGCAGGGGGCGCTGCTCGGGCACAAGGGAGCCTTGCGGCTGCGCGGTTTGTCGCTGGTCTTCGTGGACGCGCTCAAGCTCTTGTTCAAAGAGGATCTGATTCCGCCTCGCGCGCACCGAGGGCTCTTCGTGCTGGCGCCCGTCTGGTGCCTTGCGGGTGCCGTGCTCATGGGCTCCGTGATCCCGCTAGGGCCTCCGCTGTGCCCGGCCGCGGTCACCGAGGTGCTGGCCGAAGGCACGTGCGCGGCCGCATGGCCTCTTCAGGCGCTTCCGGTACCCGACGGCCTCCTGGTGTTCGCGGCCCTTTCGGTGGCGAGCGCGTTCGGTCTGGCCATGGCGGGCTGGGCCTCGCGCAGCAAGTGGGCCCTGCTCTCGAGCCTGCGGGCCTCGTTTCAAGCCGCGTCCTTCGCGGTGCCGATGGGA
Source organism: Myxococcales bacterium (assembly GCA_022184915.1). Lineage (NCBI taxonomy): Bacteria > Pseudomonadati > Myxococcota > Myxococcia > Myxococcales > Myxococcales bacterium. The sequence continues at coordinate 185,552 of JAGTJU010000004.1, forward strand.
TTGGGGGTGCTGAGCGTGGCGGTGCTTTTTGGTTCCTTCGATCTGGCGGCGCTCGTCGAGCGGCAGGGCGCCTGGCCGTGGCAGTGGGGGGTGTGGGGCGTTCCGCACGTGATGGCCTTCGTGGTCGTTTGGACCGCGCTCATCCTGGGCACGCCGCGTACTCCCTTGCGTCTCGACGACGGACGCAGCGACGCGATCGGCTGTCTCGTCGAGTATTCGGGCGTGCGGGCTGGTTTGTTCAGGCTCGCCGAGTTGATGCGGGCTGTGTTCGCAAGCGCGCTCGTCGTCACCCTGTTTTTCGGCGGCTGGCGCTTTCCGGGCTTCGAGGGCCTGTCGGCGCGCTGGCCTTCCGGGCTGGTGGTGTTCGTGGGCTTCGCAGTGTTCTGTGTGAAGGTCACCCTGGCCTGCGCCGTGCAACTGCTGGCCCGGGGAAGCGTGGTGAGGCCACGCCCCGACCAGGTGCTGGATCTCGTCTGGCGGCGTCTCGTGCCCTTTGGGGCGTTGACCCTGCTCGTCTCCGGGCTCTGGCGGCTCTTGGGGTGTGCGGAGGGCGGGGCGTGAATCTTCGTCTACCCAGTGTCAAGCGCCCGCCTCCGGGCGGCCTGTTTCGTGACCTCCTGGGGCTGGCGCGGGGCCTGGGGGCCACGGTGGCGCATCTGCTCAAAAAATCTCCAGCCTCGTTATTGCCGGTAGCACCTGCAGGAACCCTCCGCCTCGTCGCGGCGGGACCGGGCCCTCACGCGTGTATCGGGTGCGGATGGTGCGTGGCAGCCTGCCCACCGAAGTGCCTCACCCTGGTGCTGCCGCCCGGGACACCCGAGCCAACGCTCGACCCCTCAGCGCGGCTCGAGCTCGATCAACTCCAGTGCACGAGCTGCGCACGATGTGTCGAGGTTTGTCCCGTGGATGCGTTGGATTTGAAAGGTGAGCTCGCGCGACCCACGAGCTCGCGCGACGCTGCGATTCTCGTGCTTCCCTTGGTTTCGCATCCGGGTTCGTCACGCGACCCTTGACCACCACTCAAACCGCCTCCATCCTAGTTCTAGAACCTTCTGCGCGGTTCGATACCCGGACGAGATTCTTTTCCCTACAAATCGATTGCAGGGGGCCGCCTCTGACCGATGGATGTGCACGCCCGCGACGTCGGGAAGCCCGATGCGGTCAACCTCGTGGTCCCCACCCTACTTGATGTAGGGGCACGGAACTCTCCGAACGGCCGATGCGGAAGGTTTACCTTTTCGAAGCCGTTTGTGTCTACGTCAGTACGCGTAACGGCGCACGGACACGTTCATGACCAGCCCCAAGGAGACCAAGACCGTAAGGATGCTCGACCCTCCGTAACTGACGAGCGGCAAGGTGACGCCGACCACCGGCAAAACGCCCGTGACCATGCCGATGTTCACGGTCACCTGCCAAAACATGATCGCCGCGGCCCCCACGCACACGGCGGCTCCGAAGCGGTCGCGGGCTTCAGAGGCCACGCGCAGCGCGCGCATGATGAGGAACGTGTAGGCTCCGAGCATCACGAGGCATCCCAGAAAGCCCCACTCTTCGGCCCACACGGCAAAGGGGAAATCCGTCCACAGGGCCGGCAGGTTGCGAAGCCGGATCTGGTTGCCCTCGAGGAAGCCCTTTCCGATGAACCGGCCCGAACCCACCGCGTTCATCGCCTGCCGAGGCTGCCAGGCCGTTGCGGGGTCGAGGGCAGGATTGATGAAGGCGAGCACGCGGCTGCGCTGGTAGTCGTGAAGCACGTACTCCCAGATCGGCGCGGCGGCCAGCAAGGCCAGCGCAGCCAAGCCCAGCATCGTCTTGACGCGCAGCCGCGCGGTAATCATGACCGACAGAAAGATGAGTGCGACCATCATGGCCGTCCCCAGGTCGGGTTGCGCCGCGATGAGGAGGAAGGGGACACCCACGATCACCACGGGCATCGCCAGGTGGCGCAGGGTCCGGCCCTCCAGCACGGGCGTATCGTTCAAATACTTGCCGAGGGCGAGGATCACGACCACCTTCATGATCTCCGACGGCTGGAAGTGCGAGGGTCCAAGGTCGAACCAGCGGCGTGCCCCGGCGACCATCTTTCCCGCGAGCAATACGGCCACCAACAGCAGCGCTCCGCCGCCGTAAAGCACGTACGCGTAGCGTGCGATGATCCGGTAGTCGATCGATGCGATCACGAAGAAGAGCACCAAGCCAAGCCCCACCCACGACAGCTGCCGCGCAAACAGCAAGTACTGCTGGTCCTTGACCGAGCCCCACAGGTTCACGAGACCAAGGAAGACCACGACCAAGGTGCCGAGCACCAAGGTCCAGTCGAAACGGAACACCAGCTTGCGCCATGAAAAGACTTTCAACATGAAGTCACGGCACCTTCGCTGAAGGGCCCGCTCGGCCCACGAGTGAGGGCTTGGGGTCGCTCGCCGCCGTTTCGGCGTGCTCACGCTCGGCAACCAGATCCATGTAGCGCTCGGCAATCTGCGAAGCCACGGGCGCCGCCACGTCTCCGCCGTGGCCACCGTGCTCCACGAGGACCGCAAAGGCGATCTTGGGAGCATCGGCAGGGGCGAAGCCTGCGAACCAGGCGTGGTCGAGGCGGGCGTAAAGCGGGGGCAGTTCGCCGGCGCGCCCGCGGCTGGTACCGACCTGTGCGGTTCCTGTCTTTCCCGCCACCAGCACGCGGGGGGAACGGGCACGGTACGCGGTTCCCTTCGGATCGTTCACGACGCCCACCAGCGCCTTGCGAAGCAACGCGAGGGTTTCGGGACGCACAGTGAGTTGGCGACGCACCCGCGGCGGAAACTCTTCGAGCACCTTGCCGTCGGCCGACTCGATGCGCTCGATGATCTGCGGCAGCCACAGGGTGCCATCCTTGGCGATCGCCGCATAGACCAGGGCCATCTGTGTGGGGGTGACGCGGGTGGCTCCCTCGCCGATGGCGGTGTTGAGGGCGTGTCCAATCATGAAGCCTTGTGGCCCCACCGCCTGCGCATTCAATGCGGCCTCACGCTCCCGGTGCCATTGTTCACTCGGCACGAAGCCGGCCTGCTCTCCATTGATGCCAAGCCCAGAAGGCACGCCCAGCCCGAATTCGGTCGCGTGGCGCGCCAACCTATCCATGATGCCCGGGTGCATGCCCAGCTCGTAGAAGTAGACATTGCAGCTTTGAAGCACCGCCTGCATGAGGTTGACCACGCTGTGAGCCTTCGTGCAGTGAAACCGGCGGCGGCCCACCTGGACGAAGCGGTTGCATTTGGTGCGGTCTTCGGTGGTCAGAATGCCGTCTTCGAGCGCCGTCAGCGCTGAAATGACCTTGAACGTCGAGCCCGGATTGAACGTATCGCTCAGCGTGCGATCTCGCAGCGGCCTGAAGGGATCGTTGAACAGCCGTCCGGCCGCCTCGGCGCTGAGGCGTCCCGACATCACGTTCGGATCGAAGCCCGGCCGTGACACCATGGCCAAGATCCGGCCGGTATCGACCTCCACCACCACGGCCGCCGCCGCACGCTGGGCGGCCAGCGCACGCTCGACCAGCTTCTGCACGTCGAGATCGATGGTCAGCACCAGATGTTCACCGGGGACCGAATCCACCTGGGTGGGCCCCTCGACCAAATCTTCGATGCGGATGTCGGCGGGGTCGACCCCGCGCCGGGGCACGACGTATTTGCGAAAGCCCTTGCGGCCTCGCAGGTAGGGCTCCCACTGCTTTTCGATCCCGGTGCGCCCCACGAGATCGCCAGGCCGGTAGCCCTCTTCCTTGAGTGTGCGCACTTCTTCGGCCGAAACCTCGTTGAGGTAACCCAACGTGTGCGCGGCCAGGGGGCCGTGGGGATAGTGACGGCGCGCCTCCGTCATCACGCTCACGCCCCGGCTCTCGAGGGAGGTCTCCAGTTGAGACATCGTCTCGCGGGACACGTCGGTTGCCAGCACGAAGGGGCGATCCAGGCGTTCTGCGACGCGCTCGCGGAAGGTCTCCCAGTCCGGCAGCTCCTCGTCGTGGTCGGCCAGGTAGCCGAGCAGCTGCCGGTACGTGACCTCCTCGAGCCGCGACGGCACCACCTGTACGTTGTACGAGGGGCGGGTGGTGGCAAGCACGCGCCCGCGTCGATCCCGCAGCTCGCCGCGCACGGCCGGAAGGACCTCCGTGCGAATCACGCTGTCCGCGGTGACCCGGTAGAAGGCATCACCTTCGAGCACTTGGAGATAAAACAAGCGCGCGGCCAAGCCTCCGAAGACCAACAAGACGAGCAGCGCAAAGAGGCGTGTGCGCCTGCGAATCTCGGGCAGCTCGGCGTTCTGTCCAGCGATCTCCATTCGCCGTTACCGAGGGGTGGCGGCGTGGCTCAGCGAACGGCGTCGGCGCCGCGCCAGCCCCACGCGCAAGCGGGCGGGATCGAGGCGCCCTTCGAGCTGCCTCAGCATCCACAGCACGGGCGGCGCAAAGAGCCCTGTGAGCAGCGCTTCGAGCGGCGTTTCGCTGATGCCTTCGTAGCCCCCTTCGGGGTTGATCTGGGCCCGCACCACGATCACCAGCGCGCCCGTGAGCAACGAAGCCAGGAAGGCAATGCCGGCGGCGAGCACCACACCCCGCATCACCACACGGGTCGACAACACCCTCCCGAGTTGGCTCATCACCAGGTAAACGAACGCGTGAACGCCGAGCGGCGCGCCGGACACGAGATCGAAGAGATAACCCAGGCCGAAGGAAAGCATGGCGGTGGACGAGAGCGACCAGCGTTCGGAGAACGCTGCGTGCAAAACCACGAGCAGTCCGCAGGCGGGGGTGACGATGTGAACGGGCGCCAGCTCGAGCACGGTCGACTGCAGCAACACGAGCACGAGGGCAACGATGACGATGGCGGCCGGTCTCATGGCATATCCCTCACTGTGGCCTCACGAACGGGGCTTCCGGTCCGGCCTCGAGAACTGGCCTCATCGGTCTGCCTCATAGGTCTGCCTCATCGGTAAAGCGTGATCCCCCGCGCGGGCGGAGCGCTGCGGCGGGCCCCGGCGTCGGGATCGGGAGCCGGGGCGGGGGCCACCACCACGAGCACCTCGGACAAACGGACGAAGTCCACCTCGGGGGTGACCTCGACCTCTTGGTGCAGACCACTGCCCCGCAGCACCTTACTGATGTGGCCCACCGGGAGATCGCGAGGGAAGTTTCCGCCAAGACCACTCGTCAACACGAGATCGCCTTCGCGGACCTCTTCGCCGCGCGCGAGATACTCCACCACGCTGCGGTACCCGTTTTCACCGGAGCGGCCCCGCAAAATGCCGCGGCTCCGCGTGCGCGGAAGGAAGACGTCCAGCGCGAAGCGGGGATCCACCGCCAGCTGAATGTCGGCCGTGTCGCCTGCCACGCGATCGATGCGTCCCACGACGCCCTCGGGTGTAATCACCGGCATCCCACGGGCCAGCGCGCCCTCACCGCGATCCAGAGTGACCCGGGCGACGCGAAAGTAGGGCGACGTGTCGATCGCCACCACGCGCGCGGCCACGGTCTCCGAGGCCACGGCGTTGCGAAGGTCCAGAAGCTTTTGCAGGCGCAGGCTCTCGAGGGCCCCGCGCTTGGCCTCGAGCAGCTCTGCCCGTAGACGGCTGTTGTCACGGCGCAACGTCTCGTTTTCGGCCCGCACGTGCACCAGGTCGACGTAGCGCCCCGCCAGGTTGCCGATGCTACGCCCCACCGACGACAGGGCGCTTTGAATCGGCGACAGCAGATGCAAGATTCCCCGATCCAGCGTGGAGAGCTCGCCAGGATTTTTGGCGCTTTGCCGTAAAAGCACGAGCGCTACGATGAGCGTGGTGGCCACCACGGCCACCTCACGCAGTTTTTGTCGGGTGCCGGTCATCTCGAAAGGGGGGCGTAAGGGGAGCTGCGAAGCGTGCCGCGATGCCGCGGCGAGCTCAGGTCGACGTCAGAACCTCCGCGGGCCCGCTATTGAAGCGAAACTTCCCGCAGCAGATCCAGCTCGTCAAGCGCCTTTCCGGTGCCGAGCACCACGGCGCACTCGGGCGCGTCCGAAACCATCACAGGCAAGCCCGTGGCTTCTCGCAGCAGTTGGTCGAGGTTGCGAAGCTGCGAACCGCCACCCGTCAGCACGATGCCGCGATCCACGATGTCGGCCGCGAGCTCGGGCGGCGTGCGTTCCAGCACTGAACGCACGGCCTCGACGATCGCCGTCACGGGCTCGAACAGGGCCTCGCGGATCTCTTCGCTGGTCACCACCAGGGTCTTGGGGACCCCGGCCACGAGATCGCGGCCTTTGATGTCCATGGACTCCACTTCGGGAAGGGAAGCCGCATTGCCGATCTTCTTTTTGACCAGCTCCGCGGTGCGTTCGCCCACCAGCATGTTGTACTTGCGCTTGATGAAGGCCACGATGGCGTCGTCCATCTTGTCGCCGCCCACGCGAATCGAGCGCGAAGTGACGATGCCGGCCAGCGAGATGACGGCGACCTCCGTGGTGCCGCCACCGATGTCGACGATCATGTTGCCCGAGGGCTCCGTCACGGGCAGTCCGGCGCCGATCGCAGCGGCCATGGGCTCCTCGATCAGATGGACCTCGCGGGCCCCCGCTGCCAGCGCCGAATCGCGCACCGCGCGCTTTTCCACCTCGGTGATCCCGGACGGCACGCCCACCGCGATGCGCGGCTTCACCAGGGTCTGGCGGTTGTGCACGCGGGTAATGAAGTAGCGGAGCATGGCCTCCGTGACCTCGAAGTCCGCGATGACGCCGTCCTTCATGGGCCGAACCGCGGTGATGTTTCCGGGGGTGCGCCCCAGCATCTCCTTGGCGCTGCGGCCAACGGCCAAGACCTTCTTCGTACCGTTGCCGTTTCTCTGGACGGCCACCACCGAAGGCTCGTTCGAAACGATGCCCTTGCCGCGCACGAAGGTGAGCGTGTTGGCGGTGCCCAGATCGATGGCAAGGTCATTCGAGAAGAGCCCGTAGACCCAGTCAAGCAGCATGCGTTTGGTATCCGGCGGAAAGTCTTGCCACCCACCGGTGGGCCACAGGTCCCCCCCTCAGGCAGCGCCCTCCTCTTATCACAGGCACTGGGGGGCGCCAAGGTAAGCCGACGGCAAGCCGAGCGATCGTCGCGTGCCCACGTGCTTTTTCTTTGTAGCCGTCTGCGTCGTCCTTGCCGAAGCCGCCCAAATCGCGGTGCGGGCGGTGTTTCCGGGCGCCCGTCGGCGACCGCCTTCGCATTCCCAAGGGCCCGAGGTGACGAAGGGGGGGAAGGCTGGTAGATTCGCGACCCCCAACCCTTATTCGGAGGCCAAGAACCACATGCTCGAGCAGATGCGGGACCATTCACGGAGCCTGCTCATTTACTTGCTGTTCGGCATCATCATTGCCGTTTTCGTCGTGAGCTTCGGACCGCAGTCGGTCGGCGGGTTCGACTCGTCGGGTGCCTCGGTCGGAGAAGCCGCCGCGATTCGCGGTCACGAGGTGTCGGCCCAAGAGTTCCGTCAGGCGTTCCTGCTGGCGCAAGGTGACCGCTTCGACCCTGAGCAGGCGAAGCTGGCGCGCGTGCGCGAGACGCTCCTCGATCGACTCATCGTGCGGGAGCTGTTTGCGCAAGAAGCGGCCAAGCTGGGTCTGGTGGTAGGCCGCGAGGAGGCCGAGGACTTCATCGCGCAAGGGCAGTTCATGCAGTTCGGCCAGGTGAGGTCCTTCGCAGGTGACAAGGGCTTCGATTACGACGAGTTCACGCGCTTCGTGCGCTACTACGGATTCACGCCCGCAACGTTCATCGAGCTGCAGCAACGGGAACTGCAGGCAGAACGTTTCCGCAAGGTGCTCAAAGAGGGCGTTACGGTGTCGCCTGCCGAGGTGAAGGCAGAGTGGGAGTTCCGCAACACGCAGATCAACCTCGAGTACCTGCGTTTCCCGATTGGCAAGTATCAAGCGCAGGTGGCGCCGTCGGCTGACGAGATCACGGCCTATGCGGCCGCGCACGAAAAAGCCCTCGAGGAAGCGTACGAAAAGGACAAAGCTTTCCGCTTCACCAAGGTCCCGAAGGAGCGCCGGCTCGAGATCGTGCGCGTGGCGCTGCCGGCCGAGGCTAGCGACGCCGACAAGCAGGCGGCCGTCGCGAAGCTCGAACCGGTGGCCAAAGCCGCCGCGCAGGGGCTGGCGGTTGCGGCGAAGAAGCTGGTGGCCGACCCCAAATCGGGCGTGACCTACGAAGCGCCTGCCTGGCGGCGAGAAGGGGCCGCGGGCCTCGGCAGCGAGGTCTCGGCTCAGGTTGCGGCCGCCGCGGAGGGGGCCGTCGTGGGTCCCGTACAGGCGGAGGGCGCCGTGGTGGTGGTCAAGGTGGGCGCGGCCCGTGAGGGGGACCTGGCCTTTGCGGACGTACGAAACGAGCTGGCCGAAGAGGCGATGCGTCGGGATGTGGCGGAGGCCAAGGCAAAGGCTGCCGCGGAGGCCGCGTTGGTCAAGGCGAAGCAAGCCCTGGCGGCCGCGCCCGACAAAACGCTGAAGGACGTGTTCCCGGGCCCGTCGGAGCAACCGGCGCCCGAGCAGGCAGGGGATGCGCCCCGGGCCGAAGAGACGGGGTCCTTCGTGCGCGAAGGCAACAACGTCGAGGGCATCGGGCGCTCGGCCGAACTGGCAAAAGCCGTGTGGGCGCTCACGAAGGAAGCCCCCTTCCAGGGTCCCGCCAAGGTGGCCGGCGCCTACGTCGTGGTGCGACTCAAGGAGCGCCAGGAGCCCGATGCAACCGTCTTCGAGAGCAGCAAGGAAAGCGAGCTCCAGATGGCGGAAGACGTCAAGGCCTACCAGGTGGTCTTCGACTGGTCGTCACGCGCCTGCAAGGCCGCCAAGGACGCCAAGCAGATCAAGGTCAACCCCGAGATCCTGGTGTACCCGGACGGCAAGCCGTCCGCGGTGAAATACGAACCCTGCAGCCCGTCCCCCTTTGGTCTCGGGGGCGTCGGGTTGTAGGCCATGCTGGCCGCGCGCCCCCGGGCGCCGCAAACGAGACCCACCTGGCTGGTTTTGGTTGCGGCCGTCATGTTGATGTCGGCCATCCGCCTCGGGCTCTCGGGACTTTATACCCTTCGGGGAGAAGACGTCTCGGCGCCTGAGGTGCCGGCCTTGGTCGTTTCCGTCGAAGACGCCGCCGCCAAGACGGTGGCGTTGGCCATGGCCAGGGTTTGGCAAGGGTATGGGGGGCTCGTGCGGGGCCACGCGGTGCTGCAGCTTCTGGTGGCGCTCTTCATCTTCTACGTCGTGGCAGCGGTGTTTTCCCTGGACCCGCGGGGCCGGCGTCTGGCTTTGTCGGCGGGATGGACGGGTGTCCTTTATCACCTGGGCAACGCCGTATTCGGGCTCCTGGTGCTGAGGCCCGAGATCATGGCCGTAGCGCCGGGTGTGGTGGCGCAGGTGACTGCGGGCGAAGGCGGCGGCCTCGACGTTTTATTGCCCACGCTCGCAGCCCTCTCTTGGGCATTGCCGGTGGTGACGGCCGCGTTTGGCATTTTGTTTTCGGGGCTGGTCCTGGCGTTCTTCGGGGGCCGGCGGGGGCGGGTGCTTTACGGCCTCGAGCCGGGCGCGCCCGAGGGCAGTTCGGCGTGAACCTCGTGTCTGCGGCCGAAGCGGGCGTGGCGCGCCCCCTGCCGCTCGAGATCCACATCGAAGGGGGGCAGGGCAGCCTGCGTCTCGCGGGCTTCCCCCTGGCCCGGTTCGGGCGACTCGACGAATTGACCATGCAGGTGCCCAACCTGCGCTTCCCGTTCGACCTCACCGGCGGTGCCGGCCGGTTCCGAAACCGGCGCTGTCAGCTCACCGGCGCCACACTTTCGTTCGGCGCCTCCGACCTCGTGTCGTTGATCGCGCACGCTCCCCTGGCGCAGGCCGGAATCGACCGGCCGGTGGTGGAACTCTCCCCCGAGGGGTTCACGTTGCAGGCGCGCGTGACGATGGGCGGGCGGGCGGCCGAGTTGACGGCCGCTGGTTTTTTCCGCGTGCTCGCGCCCCGGCGTTTGCGGGTTGCCTGTGACGACGTGCGCGTGCACGGTTTCCTGCCGCTGCCCGCGCCGCTCGTCGTCACGGCCTTGCTGAAGGCGGTGTGCGACGCGGGCGCCTCCGGATCCGTGGTGGCCCAGGGGCGGGGGCAGATGCAGGGGCCCGTCGAGATCGTCTTCGACCCCCTTGCCCTGGCGTTGTTCCCGGTGTTCGCCCCCCGGGGCTGGCGCTTGCCGGGCGCGCGGGCGGTAGGACTTTTGCCCGTGGGACATGCCCGGGACCGGCTCCTTCTGCGCTTCTCCAGCGCTGCGGGGCCCGGCGGGGGTGAAGACGCCGATGAGTTTACCCTTGGGGGCGCTTCGCCCCGGGTGGGCAGCCGGGCGGCCCACGAAGAGGGGCGCAGTTTGTGTGCGGAGGCGGAAGCGGTGCTGGCCGCGGGTGATGTGCCGGCGGCCCTGGCGCTTTACCGCAGAGCCGCCACGTTGCATGCGAGCAGCTTGTTCGTGTCCACCCGGCTCTTGCAGCTGTCGCTGGCCTCCTCGGCCACGCTGGATGAGGCCGACGAACTGGCGAGCGCGTTGCTCGCCCGCCGCCCCGGTTTTGGGCCTGCCCTGCTGGCGCAGGCCGTCGTTGCAGCCGAACGAGATCGGCCACTCGCCGCCGCAGAGCTTTACGAGCGGCTGGCTGGCACGGGCGAGCCGCTTCCGGGACTCGAAGCCGCCACGGCGCTCACCGCCGCCGCCGAGATGTACCTGCGCGCAGGGCAGCGCGAACGGGCCTTGGGCCTGCTCGAGACCGTGAGGGCCGCGCGACCGGCGCACGCTCACGCGCTCGAGCTGCTCCGTGATCTTTACGCCACCCAACAGCGCTGGAGCGAATGGCTTGGTGTCTTGCGCCGGCGCAGCCTGGACGAGCCCGACGCCCACGCCCGGGCGAAGCTGTCGCTCGAGGCGGGTGAGGTGCTCTCGAGCGCCCTCGGCGACCCCGAGCGTGCCGCGGCCCGCTTTGCCGAGGCCGTGGCGCTCGACGAAGAGCTGGCCGAGGCGTGGGTAGGGCTGGGCCGCAGCCGTCACCAGTTGCGGGCCCACGAGGCCGCCCGCGAGGCCCTCGAGCGGGCTGTCGCCCAGTTTGCCGCGCGGGGGGCGTCCGATGCCGAGGCCCAGGCTCTGGCCGATCTGGCCCTGTGCGAAGAAGATGCGGGTGTGGACGCCGCGGCCGAGGCCCACTGGCGGCGTGCGCTCGGGCTTCGGCCTCGGGAGGTGCCGTGGTTGCGCCGGTGGGCGCGGGTGCTCGCACGGCTCGGCCGCGGGGACGAGGCTGCCGCCTTGCTCGGCGAAGCGAGTGAGGGCGCTGAAGGCAACGAGAGGTTCGACCTCGAGGTGGAGCGCGCGGGCCTGCTCGGGCGGGTGCTGGGCGATACGGCCCGGGGGCGCGTCGTGCTTCAAGAGGTCCTGCGGGAGGCCCCGGCCCATCTGGGCGCGCTCGACGAGCTTGCCGCGCAGGGAGGACCCACAGACCACGCCGACGTGCTGGTGTTCTTCGAGCGGGCTTTACAGCACATCGACGAGCCAGGGTTGTTCGCGGCCGTACTCGCCCGCGCACGCCAGCTCGCCACCGCGGGGGGCGACCCGGGTTTCGTGGGGCGGGCGCTCGCGGCCAGCGTGGGCACCGGCACGGCCGCGGGGGCCCGCGCCGCCGTGGCGTGGACGGCCGAAATTCTGGCTTCGGACGAGGCGGCCTTGGGGGCCGCGACCGACGGGGAAAAGAGGGTGCCGCCGGTCCTCTGGGAGGCGCTCGAGAGCTACCTTGAAAAGGCTTCCCCGGCCCTTGGGCCTCTCGGAGGGGAGTTGGCGCTCGCCCGGGCCCGCCTTGCGGAACGACGAGGGGACACGGCGGCGGCTCGGGCTGCCTACGAGAGCGGACTCGATGGCCCCGCGCCCTTCGAGGTTCATCTGCAGCTTGGCCGGGGCCTTGCGGGTCTGCACGACAGGGCGGGCGCGCCCGCCGCTGCCGGCGCGACTTTGTCCCGTGCCGTGGCGCGTGCAGCCGCCGCGCAGGCGGCGGGGGATGAGGGGCTGCAGCTTGCCGGAATGCTGGTGGCCGCGGCCCGCGCCTTCGCGAGGGCAGGCGACGCTCCGAAGGCCCTGGAGGCTTACGCCGAAGCGGTGTCACGAGATCCCCAGCGCAGCGAGGCCTGGGAGGCGCTCGAGGCGCACCACCGCAGCGTGGGTGATGCCGAGGCGCTGGTGGCGACCCTGCAGGCGCGGGCGCGGGCGGCGCGCTTGATGGAGCGGCGCGACGCGTTCGGGCGTCTCGCCGAGGTGCTCGCGGCGCGCGCCGACCGTCACGAGGAGGCCGACGAGGCGTTCGCCCGGGCGCGCGAGGTCGACCCCGAGTTCGTGCCCGCGTTACGATGGGCGGCGTTCCGCGCGTGGGAGGCGGGCCGTCTCGACGAGGCGGGCGTCTTTTCGGAGCGGCTGCTCGAGGTCGCGCGGCGCCCCGAGGGCCTGGCCGCGGTGGGCGCTCCCACGGCGGCGGACGCGCACCTGCGCCTCGCCCGCTTGCACAGGCTGACGGGCAGCTTGGCGGACGCCGAGGCGCACCTCGCGGCGGCTTTGGCCCTCGAACCCCTGGGCGCCTCGCTGTCCCTGCTCGTGGAGGTCCTCGAGTCGGTCGGCCAGCGTGAGGCGCTCGTGGCGGCGCTCTCGGTGCGTCTTTCGGTCACAGAAGGCGAGGGCGAGGCGCGTCGTTGGCTGGAGGCGGAGCTGGCCCAAGCCCTCGAGCGCTCGGGACGCTCCGAAGAGGCGCTGGCGCTCTACCGGCAGCAGCTGGCGCGCGCCGCGGACGACGTGGACACGCTTCGGCGTGTGGTCGAGCTGTGCCGGCGGGAGTCCCGCTTCGAGGATCTCCTGGCGACCCTCGCGTCCCTTCAGCGCCTGGCGCGCAACGACGTGTGGGCCCGACGCCACCGCCTCGACCCCGAGGTGCTCGAGCTGGAGATTGCCCGGGCTCTGTGGCGTTCAGGGCGCGATCCCGCGCAGGCGGAGCTCAGATTGCGTGCGCTCATCGAGCGGTGTCCCCAGATGAAGGAGGCTGCCGAGACCCTGGGACGCTTGCTGCTCGCACGGGGCGCCTGGGCGCAGGCCGATGTCGTGCTGGAGGAGGCGGGCCTGCTCGACGAGGGCGCGGCGGAGGCGGCCGTGAGCGACGGGCAGGGGGTGGCCACGGGTGATCCGGAGGCGCCTGCCCTGGTCGTCGCGCGGGCCCAGGCCCGCATGGATGGCGAGGCCGGAGACGTGGCCGCCTATGCCATTTTGCAAGGCACACCGCTTGTCGGCCTGCCGCCTGCCGGGTTGGCGCTGAGGGCCGAGCTTGCGCGCGGGATGGGCAACGCCGACGACGTGAGCGCCGTCGTGAGCGAGGCCGCCGCCCGGCTCACCGCCGAGGGTGGGGACGCCCCGCTCACGGCCGCCGACCGGGACGCGTATCTTCGCCTGGCGCGCCTCGACGGGGCCCCGGACGCAGCGTCTTCAGCTGCCGGCGGGCCGCTGTCCCTGCTCGAGCGCCTGGCTGCGCGCGGGCCGCTCGACGAAGGGGCGGCGTTGATGCTTGCCTCGGCCTACGATGGGCTCGCCGAGCTGGGCCTCCACCAGGACAACGTGACGGCTTTGCTCGACGGGGCGCCAGCTCTGCCTGGCCCCTTGCGGGCGCGGCTTTGGGCCCAGCTGGCGGCGCTCGCCGTCCGAGCGTCGGAGCCTCTGGTGGCCGAGGAGCGCTTTGCCCGGGCCCTTGCCGAAGCGGCGCCCCCAAGCGCCCGCGCTGACGTGCTCGTCGCCCGGGCCCGCTTTTTTCTGGACCAAACCGCCATGGAGGCAGCCCTGGCCGACCTCGATCAGGCCCTGGCCGCGGATCCGCACCACGTGGGCGCCCTGGCCACGCTCGGGGACCTTGCGTACCGCATGCAAGACTGGGCGGAGGCGCGCCGGGCCTACGAAGCGCTGGCGGCGAAGCCGGGGCACGACGCGGTGATCGCGCCCGCTGTGCTGGCGTTTCGGCGTGCCGCGCTGGCCGAGACGTTCGGCGAGGAGGCAGAGGCGGAGCGGTGTTATCGACAAGTTCTCTCCCTCGAACCCAGCCACGTGGGGGCGCGAGAGTCCCTGGCGCAGGCGGCGTACCTGCGCGAGGATCCTGCCGAGGTGGTGGCTCTCCTGGGCCCCTGGGTCGAGAGCCTGCCCGCCGAAGACGTGGCGCGGAAGGCCTCCTGGGCGGAACGGCTCGGAGAAAGCCTGCTTGCCCTCGGGGACGCGGCGGCGGCTCGCCCGCCTCTGCTGGAAGCGGTACGCCTCGAGCCCACGCGGCTCTCGGCCCTGCGCAGGCTCACGGAAGCCACGGCGCAGGCCGGAGACGCCGCAGGCGCCGCGGCGTTGTGGAACCGGCTGGCACGGGGGCTGTCCGAGCCTCGCGAACGGGCCCAGGCCCTCTACGAGGAGGGCGAGTTGCGTCGCACGCGTCTTGCGGACGAACAGGGCGCCCTCGATGCCTATCTGCGGGCCGCGGACATGGAGCCTGGGTTCGCACCGGCGCTGGTGCGGCTCGTGCCCTACTACTGGCAGCGCGGGGAGGTGCTGGAGGTGGCGGGCGTCGCTGCGGACCTTCATGCGAGCGCCGAAGGCCAAGCCGCAGCCGCGGAGGCGGGGTTGAGGGCGCGGTTGGCGCTGGCGGCCGCCGCTGCGGGAGATCAGGGGTTGGCCGCCGCGGTGGCCCCCCCGGTATGGCCCTCCGAGGCAGAAGTCTTCGAGGCCCTGAGCGAGCTGGCCGCGTGTGCGCCCGACGAACGTGCCGGCATCTTGCGACTGCAGGCAGCGTGGCGCTTTGTGAGCTGGGTTGCTCCCGAGGTGTTGGGGGAAGCGGTGCGCGCCGAAGCCCGCAAGGCGCTCGCGGACGGGGCCCCTGTCGGCCTCGCCGCTCGCTGGCTGGCCGAGGTGTCGCCCGCCGCGGGCGCGGACGCAACGTGAAGCAGGGCGTCGCGTTGAGGGTCGTCAACTGGACCAGGGCAGCAACATTACGCACCCTGTTCTCTCGAGGGCCCGTGGGCCTCGAGCGGTGCGCTGCAGGCGTGGCCGCAGCCATCCCCTGCCAAAACGGATTATTCTCGACCCCCCATGCGAGGCCTTGACGCCATCGACCCGAAGCCTCCCAGGGGCCGTCGCGGCGCAAGCCGTCGTCCGGCACGACACGGCGGCGCCCTCGCGGCGCTGGCCGCGGGGCTGATGCTGGCGTCACCGGCCACCGTCTTCGCCGACGTGGGGGCCGCGCACGGTCTTGGGCGGCGCGATCTTCAGGGGCAGTGGGAAAACTGGGGGCAGATCCGGGACGTGGCGGTCGGCGGCACGGGGGTGCTCTGGATGGCGACCGATCGGGCCCTCGTGCGCTTCGACGGCGAGCGCTTTCGGCGCTACACGGCGGATGACCACGAAGCCTTCGGTGCAGCGCAACCCACGGCGCTGCTGGCGGGGCGGGACGGCGGCATGTGGGTGGGGCTGTCCTCAGGGCGGCTTCTCAGGACCTCGGTGGCCGAGCGTTTCCGCTTCACGGATGTTCTCCCGGCGCGGGGCGCACCGATCTCGGCTCTCGCGGAGGACGGCCACGGGGGACTGTGGATGGGAACCCCGCGGGGGCTGCGTCGTGTGGGGCCGGCAGGCGCCTCGCTCCCGGCTCCGGCCTTTGCGCATCCCGTGCTCCGCCTGGTGGTGGATCACGAAGACAGGCTCTGGCTGGGGTCGCGCCACGGCCTGTGGACCTACGATGGCCAAACGCTCCGCTCTGTGCGTTCCGAACCCGTTTTGTCGCTGGCCGTGGGGAGCG
The DNA here is from genome assembly GCA_022184915.1 of Myxococcales bacterium. Taxonomy (NCBI): domain Bacteria; kingdom Pseudomonadati; phylum Myxococcota; class Myxococcia; order Myxococcales; species Myxococcales bacterium. The sequence goes on from JAGTJU010000004.1 coordinate 201,397, forward strand.
ACGGGGCGGTGTGGGTGGGGCTGCAAAGGGCTTTGTTCAAGGTTCTGCCCGGCGGCGAGGGGGACCATGCGCTCACCTTCGTGCGCGGCTACGTCAGCCAGGCGTTGGCAGCCGAGGGGGACACGGTCTGGGTGGGACGGCACATGGCGGGTCTGCACCGGCTTGGCCCCGACGAACTGGTGCTGGGCGCCAAATCGGGCCTGCCCGACCTCGGAATCTCCGCGCTCACGGCGGACGGCTTGGGGGGCGTTTGGGGGGCTACCAGCTCGGGCACACTCTTTGTCGTCAGGCCGCAAGAGGTGGCCAATCTGGGCGATCCCGAAGGGCTTGGCCGGGGCCCCTCGTTTGCCGTCGCCGAAACGGCCGCAGGGGACCTCTGGTACACGAACCTTGGCGGCGTTCACCGGCTACGTGGCAAGCAGATCGACCACTTCGACCGCGAGAGCCAGGCCAGCCCCTCGCAATGCCCCCGCGGGCTGGCGGCTGCCGATGGCACGGTCTATTTGGCCACCTGCGACCAGGGGGTGCTTGCGTGGGATGGGCACCGCTTCACCCCGCTGCCAGGCAGCCCCCCCAAGATGTACAACGTATGGGCCCGCCAGGGCGGGGGCGTCTTCGCCTCTGATCCCGAAGGCGCCGTGTATGCCCTCGAGGAAGGGCGTTTCGCCCCGGCGCTCGAAGGCTGGACGCCCTGCGGGCAGCGTGTGCGCGCACGCGCGTGTTCCCGTCAGGTGATCTCGTTGCTCGAGCGCAAGGACGGCACCGTGCTCATGGGCACCCGGGGCGAGGGGGTGCTGGTGGTCCGTGCGGGCAAGGTCGAGCGGCAGCTGGCGGCGGCCGAGGGCATGCCTTCTGCCCCCGCACAGGCCCTGCTCGAAGACCCTCATGGCGCCGTTTGGATTGCCACGGCCGGCGCGGGGCTCGCGCGGCTGCTCCACCAGAGCGTCACGCCGGTTTCCCGCGAGGCGACCGGCCTGCCGGCGGAGCTCTACGGCCTGATCGAAGACCGGCGGGGCCGCTTTTGGATGAGCTCCGACCAGGGGGTCTTTCGTGTCGCCCGGAGCGACCTCGAGGACCTGCTGGCGCACAAGCGCAGCCGGGTTTTGCCCCGCCACTTCGGCCAACGGGAAGGTATGTCATCGATTCGCGGGGCGCGGGACTTTTCTCACGCCCTCCTCCTCACCCAGGACGGCGAGGTGGTGGTGCCCACGGTGGGGGGCCTTTCCCTTTTCGACGCCCGCCACCGGCCACCCGACACCAACCTGCCGCGGCCCATCCTGGAACAGGTCTGGGTGGATGGCACGCGCGTGGGTCTCGACGATCCCGGCTCGATCTCGGTTCGGCGCGGTCACGGCAACGTGTCCTTCTCCATCGTCGTTCCCGGGTTGGGTTTCCCGGGCGGCTTCAAGGTGGCCGCCCGTTTCGCCGGACTTACGGATTGGCAGCAACCAGGTCACGATGGTGTGTTCCAGTTCCCCGGTGTGCCCACGGGGCGACACGCCTTGGAGGTGCGGGTGGATCGCGTCTCGACGGGCGAGACGACCACGGACAACCTGCTCTCGCTGCGGCTCTTGGCGATGCACCAGCTTGGGTGGTTTCGGGGGCTCATGGCCGGCGCGCTGGCCTTGGCGCTCATGCTGGGGCTGTGGTTGCGGCAGCGTCAGGCCAGTTCACGCTCCCGTGCGATTTTGGAAGAACGCCGCCGCCTGGCGCAGGATCTCCACGACGCGCTGGCCGTCAGCTTTACCGGCATCGGGTATCAGCTCGACACCCTGGATCAGGTACTGGGGGCCGATGCGCCTGCGTCTGTTCGCAAGTTGCTGAGCGATGCCCGCGCCATGGTGGGCCACTCCCGCCAAGAAGCCCGCCGTTCCGTATGGGACATCCGCTCTCAGGCCCTCGAGCAGCGCTCGTTTGCGGCCGCCTTGCGGGCCATCGCCGACGAGGCCAGCAAGGTGGGCAAGGCCCGTGTGGTCATCGATGTCAACGACCTGACCGTGGAGCCGCCCGAAGCGGTGTCGGCATCGCTGGTGCGCATCGCCCAAGAGGCCATCGTGAACGCCATGGTGCACGGAAAGGCCGAGAACGTGTTCCTGACCGTGCGAAGCCAACCACAGCTCGTGCGTCTGGAGGTCGCCGACGATGGGCAGGGGCTCGACGAAGACCAGGTCGAGGCTGGCATGCACTTTGGCCTTTTAGGCATGCGCGAGCGTGCAGAGACGCAGGGCGGGCAGTTCGCCATCGAGAACCGCCCGGAAGGCGGGGCTCACCTCAGCGTCACTTTGCCGTTGCGAGGCCGATCGGCAAGGTGGAGAAAGTGGTTCTTCCCATGGGCCCATTCAAGGAGAGCGCCGTGACGGAAATGAAGAAGATGAAGGTCATGATCGTCGAGGATCATCTCGTGGCGCGGATGGGGCTTCGTACCCTCATCGACCATCAATCGGACATGCAGGTGGTGGAGGAGGCGCGCAGCGGGTCCGAAGCGGTGGAACGGTACGGCCGCACCAAACCCGACGTGGTCCTGATGGATCTGCGCTTACCCGTGCTCGATGGGATCGCCGCCACGGAGCTCATCGTCAAGGCCGATGCCAGCGCGCGTGTGCTCGTGTTTTCGTCGTTCGATGCCGAGACCGATCTCGTGAGGGCGCACGCGGCCGGGGCCCGCGGCTACGTGCTCAAGAGCGCGGACGCGCAAGACCTGCTGGCCGCGATCCGCGACGTGTTCGAGGGGCGAAAGCATTTCCCTCAAGCGCTCAACGACAGGCTGGATCAAGGCACAGGCCCCGAGCTCAACACACGCGAGCGAGAGCTGTTGCTCTATCTGGTGAAGGGGCTGAACAACCGCGAGATCGCCGAAGTGTCGGATCTGACCCGCGGCACGGTGCGGATCTACCTCACGAGGCTCTTCGCGAAGCTCCAGGTGAGCAACCGCACCGAAGCCGTGACGGCGGCGTTCGAGCGAGGCCTGGTCAAGCCCGAGTGGGCCCAAGCCGGGCGCCGCTGAACGCCCCGCAGGCGCCCTGGGGGCGGTGCTCAGGCCACGGTCACGTCGGGGTTCAGGTACACGTCCTGGATTGCATGTAGCAACGCGGCGCCCTCCTTCATGGGCCGCTGAAAGGCCTTGCGCCCCGAGATGAGTCCCATGCCCCCGGCGCGCTTGTTGATGACGGCGGTGCGGACGGCCTCGGCCAGGTCGCCTGCGCCCTTCGACTCGCCCCCCGAGTTGATGAGGCCCGCGCGTCCCATGTAGCCGTTGACCACCTGGTACCGCGTGAGGTCGATGGGGTGCGGCGTCGTGAGGTCGCTATAGACCTTCGCGTGGGTCTTTCCGAACCCCTTGAGTGAAGGGGCGTTGTAGCCGCCGTTGTTGGTGGGGGCCTTTTGCTTGATGATGTCGGCCTGCAGGGTCACGCCCAGGTGGTCGGCTTGACCCGTGAAGTCGGCGGCCGTGTGGTAGTCGGCGTCTTCGGTCTTGAAGGCCTTGTTACGGGTGTAGCACCACAGCACGGTCACCATACCCAGCTCGTGCGCTTGCGCGAACGCTTCTGCCACCTCCTGCAGCTGGCGGCGTGATTCCGCCGAGCCCCAGTACACCGTGGCGCCCACCGAGATGGCGCCCATGTCCCAGGCGGTCTTCACACGGCCGAACATGGTTTGATCGTAGGTGTTGGGATACGAGAAGAACTCATTGTGGTTCAGCTTCACCATGAAGGGGATCTTGTGGGCGTACTTGCGTGCCACCATGCCGAGCACACCGAAGGTGCTGGCCACGCAGTTACAGCCGCCCTCGATGGCGAGCTTGACGATGTTCTCGGGATCGAACATTTCGGGGTTCGGGGCGAAAGACGCCCCGCCCGAGTGCTCGATGCCTTGGTCCACGGGCAAAATGGACACATAGCCCGTGCCGCCAAGGCGGCCCGTGTTCAGGATGCGCTGAAAGTTGCCGAGCACGGCGGGGCGCCGGTCGGAGTGCGTGAGCACCCGGTCGACGAAGTCACCTCCGGGCAGGTGCAACGTGGTTTTCGGAATCTTGGCTTCGTGGTCGAGCAGCGATCGGGCGTCTTGCCCCAGCAGCTCGACGAGCTCGTTCGTGTCGATGGTCTGGGTCGTCGTCATGGCTCCGAATTTATCACGCAGGCCTTGACGCGGGAGGCTGGGGGGCCTCGACTCAAGCGCCCCCGTGCTCGTGTCGATGTCCCCACCGTCATGCGCGTTCGACCTCGTCTTGCGAAGCAGGTCCTCACGGGGGGGTGCCTGCTCGTTGTGCTCGCCGCTTGCCGGGAACGCGCGGAGTGCCCCGAGGGCATGAGCAAAGTGGTCGCCGCTTCCAAGCCCGCCAAGGAGCTTTGGTGCCGAAGCCCCGACGGGGCGCGGGCGCAGTGGACGGAGTTCCATGCGGATGGAAAAGCGCGCCGTCAGCTCTGCAGCTTCGACGCGGGCGCGGCTCAAGGCTCGTACTTCGCCTGGTACCCCACCGGAAAGGTGTGGATCGAAGGCGTCTACCGCGGGGGCGAGAAGGCGGGCAAGTGGGCGCAATACAGCGAAGAGGGCGCCGTGGTGGCCAAGGGAGAGTACCGCTTCGGCCGTTTCGTCGCGGGGGCTCCCGTGGGGCGCATGGCCCGCTGTGAAGAGCTCGCGCCGTAGCGGCGCCCGCCCTTGAAACCCATCGCATCCCTGAACGGCGTCTGCTCGGCACGTCGCTTGCTCAGTTCCAGCTTTCGATCGTGAAGGCCGTGGGGGCCTTCCGTTGGTGCTTGGGAAGGGGAGAACGACATGGAACGAAGTAACGAAGAAACCGTCACGGCGGCCACACGGGCGGCGGAAGAAGAAGGGGGAACGAGTCACCTCAACTGGCGTTCGATTTTCGGAGGCACCTTTGCCGCGCTGGGTGTCTGGCTGCTGCTCGGGGCCCTGGGCGTGGCGATTGGGCTTTCGGCCGTGAGCCCAGAGGATCCCAGCCTGAAGGGGGTGGCGCTTTGGCTGGGGGTTTGGTCTTTGGTGGTGCCGATCATCGCGATGTTCCTGGGCACCGTGGTGGCTACGCGGGCGTCGGGGGCCGTCGAACGCACGACGGGGCTGCTTTACGGCGTGGTCGTCTGGGGAGTGACCACCTTCATTGCCGCGGTGTTCTCGTACGGCATGGTGAGCTCTGTGGTGAGCCGCACCGTGAACACGGCCACCAGCCTCGTGCAAGGCGTGGGCAGTGCCGCCGCCAGCGCGGTCCAGGGCGCCGGCGCGGGGGGCGAGGGGGTCATGAGTGCTGTCAGCAACTTCCTCAACCTCGATCGCGGCGATCTGGTGGCCGGGCTCAACCAGCGGCTCCAACAGGCCGGCCTGCCTCCGGTTCAGCCGCAGCAAGTGCAGCAAGCGCTGCAGCAGAGCGTAAACACGGCCGTGCGGGAGGGGCGCTTCGACGCCAACCTCTTCGTCAATGCACTGGTCCAAGAAACCGCCCTCAGCCGCCAGGACGTCCAGCAGATCGCCCAGCAGGTCCAACGAGAATGGGATCAGACCGTCGGGTCCGCCTTGAACCAGCTCGAACAGGCCGCCGGCTCTGCTGCGAACGTGGCGCTGGGAGCCGTCGACACCATTGGGAAAACCTTCTGGTGGATCTTCGGTTCCTTGGCACTGGGTTTGGCGGCAGCGCTTGGCGCCGGGGTCTGGGTCTCTGCCAAGCACGGTCACACTGTCGAGCGGCGGCAGCGCGCGCGTCCGCTCCGCGAAGCGCACGCCTCGACCTGACACCGGGGTAGGAAGAACGTGGGGCCCGGGCCGCGCCGGGCCCCACGGGTCGTCAGAACAGATAGCCGAGCTGGGCGCCTACCGTGAGCGCGTCGAAAGGGGTGTTGCCTTCGCCATCGCCCCGCAGCAGGTTCTGTTCCCCCGTGAACCTGTACGTCACGCGGGCGTCGAACGCGAAGTGCTCGTACCCGAAGGTCAGCCCCGCCCCGACCGGGTACGTGGTCAACGTATCGCTGCTGCGAAACATCTCGTCGTCGTACGTGGAGTTCTGAAGCGTGTAATGCGAGAACCCCATCCCGCCGAAAATGAATGGTGCCAGCACGGTGCGCCCAGTCGCCACGGGCAGGTTGAGGCGTATGTTTCCCTCCCCCCCGTGGCTCACCAAGTACGCCGCATCTCCGATGCCCTCTCCAGTCAGGCTGTGGGCGCTACCTACGTAGGCAAGCTCGATGGCCAACACCGAACGTAGCCCGATGGCCGATCGCACGTCCCAGTAGCCCCCAAGCCCGGTCCGATCCCTGAGCCCGCCGTTTGCAAACGAGATCACGCCGCCTCCCAACTGCAGGGTGGCTCCGGGGTTCTGGCTGTACGTGGGATCGACCAGGTCACCCTCCCAGTCGATCAGACCAGGCTCGTAGACCGTCGTACCGTTGGATGCTCTTTCGGGCTCCCGCGCCCCAGCATCGTCACCCAGCGCCCAGGACAGTGCCAGGGCCGCTGCCAGGCCCGTTCCTCCCCACACCCTAGGCGGCTTCCGCGCAAGCGATTTCAATCTCACCCATTCCATGTCCCGCCCTCCTTTTCGAGTTCCGTCGCCAGCTTCGTGGCTAGGGGGCAGAGGGTGCAGACCACGTGCCACGGAGGGGCGTGCGCGCCCGCGAACTCGCTCGGCTCCGGGTTAGAGCCAGGCCGAAACGTCGAGATCGGGAAATAGGGGCGTGCGGGACTCGCGGCCGCTCAACTCGGCCTCGCGAACCTCGTCGGCTTCGATGGCGGTGGCCAGCGCGTTGAACGCGTCCAGGTGTTCGCGGAGGCGGGCGGCACCGTACGCGGGCGCCGTTCCCAGGGTGATGAGGAAGGTCCAGTCCGAGCTTTGCGCCAACAACAGCTCGCGACCGGCTTGCCTCACGGCGCGTCCGCGTAGCCCGTCGGCCTTGAGCCGGGCGAGCCTCTGCATGCGCGCCTCGGCCTGGTGCAAGGCGGGATACACCCAGGTGGTTTCCGGATTCAACCAGACCTTGTGGCTGCTCTCGGCTCCCCACGTGCTGGGCGCGAGGCTCATGGGGGGCATGGTGAGCTCCCCGTCGCGGGCCCGATCCACGACCGTCGTCACGCACGCGGTCTGCACAAAGGTGTCGGACGCCAGGAGGCGCAAGACCTCCTCGAGAAACGCGGGTCCCTCGTACCACCAGTGCCCGAACAGCTCGGCGTCGTAGCAGGCGGTGATCACCGGCGCTTGCCCCCCTGCGTGCGACTGGACCTGCGCGCGCCGCGCGGCCACGAAGGCCCGCGCATCGGCCATCGCCGCAAGGCGCGCGGCTTCGGGGTCGTACAGCGCCTTTTCTCCCAGCGGCACGTCTCGTCCCGTCACCCGGTGCAGCTTGAGGCCCAGGGCCCGGCGGCGCCCATCGGACGGCAGAAAAGGCAGGAGCTCTTCGATCGGGGCTTCGTGGCCGAAGTCGCGGTGGAACTCACGGTAGGCTCCATTTCCGGGGTAGCCCTCGTGAGCGCTCCACACCTGGCGCCCCGTCTCGTGATCGCGAGCAAAGGCGGCCACCCCCGCGGCGGTCTTCACGGGCGCGTAAAGGCCGAAGGGCGAGGGCGGGCGTCCCCTCTCCACAGCGGCGGCGTCCACGAAGAACAGCTCGACCTCGTCTTCGGCCAACCGCTCGTCGAGCCCCAACTCGTACCCGCACTCGGCCAGCCACAGGCCCCGGGGTTTGCGCCCGAAGTTCCGCGCGTGAGCTTGCACGCCCGTGCGCAGCTGGGCCCGTTTGCTGCCCGTTGTGCTCATGAGGGGAAGCAGGCCGTGGGTGGCGTTGCACGCCACGATCTCCACCGCCCCCTCGGCCTGAAGCCTTCGCAAAGGCGCGAGCAGATCGTCCTTGTAGCGGGCGAGAAAGGCCTCGGTCTCCAGACACTGCGCCACCGTTTGGCGGGCGGTCTGCCCTGGCAGAGCGTCACCGTGCCGCTTCGCCTGAGATTCTGCCAGCCGTCGCAGCCGGTCGAGGTAGCGGTGCAGCCGCTTGCGCAGCAGGCTGTCGTCGAGCATCGCAGCCAGCGTGGGCGACAGGGTCAAGGTGATGCCGAAGCGAACGCCCTCTTCGTGTAGCGCCGTGAGGCGGCTCCACACCGGGACGTACGCTTCCGTGATCGCCTCGAAGAGCCAGTCCTCTTCCAGAAAATCTTCGTGCTCGGGGTGCCGGACGTACGGCAGGTGCGCGTGGAGCACCAGACAGAGGGTGCCGCGGCTCACGCGGGCCTCCCCGAAGGATGCACCAGGGTGTCGCTGGAGGCGCGCCGGGCCTGCGTGTCCGAACCGGCCGGGCTGGGCGGGCCGAAGCGCACATCGCGCAAGTCGAGGGGCCGCGGGCCGGGACGCACCGCGGGCGGCGGTGGCAGCACCAGCGCGGCGGAATGCGCGCTCGCCGTGGCGAAGGCCACCTCGGGGAGCGGCCGTTCCGCGAGGACAGGCGCCGTGCGGGGCAGATGCAGCACCTCGGAGGCCCCCGCTTCACCGAAGAGCGTCAGGTTTGGAAGCACCCTCCGCGCGGGGGACACCACGGCCGCGGAGGGCGCGGGCCAAGCGGGCGTACTGCCCGGGGGTGGAGGCGGTACCAACGTCGCCGGGGGACCGGTGGGTGCGGGGCAATCGGGCTCTTCGTTGCGGGGGGCCTGCGCCACCGGGCCGCTTTCGGGGGGAGCAGGCCAGGAGGGTTCCAAGCTGCCTTCGGGCGTCTTTTCCCACTGGGGCGCCTCGGGGAACACGCCTGCCCAGCGCCGGCCTGCCGGATCCGACTCGAACACGCCGACCTCCACGGCCGTCTCCAGCCACGCGGGTGCCTGCGTCTCGGGGGGAGGCGGCGCCTCCATGGGGGTGATCACCGCGTTCGAGAGGGCCAAGATGCGTCCGTCGGCCGCCCGCAAAAAGGCGCGGTAGGCCTGATCGGGCAAGGCGCCCAACCATCGTTCACCCCGGGCATCGAGTTCCGCCGCAGCGGTGAACAGGGCGCCCGAGGGGCGCTCCTCGAGGACCAGCTCCAGGGGGCCGCGGCTTTGAACGTCCCAGTACGCAAAGAGCGCCCGCGCGCCTTGCACCATGAGCCGAAACACGGGCTCTTCGCGGGGTGGGGGCGCCGGGGGCGGTGGCGCGGCGGGTGCCGGAGGGGGCGGCAGGGGGACGTGAGCCCGGCGCGCAGGCGACGCCAGGACCTCGCGGTAAAGCGCATCGTAGGGCCGCGCGGCGTGGCGCCACGACCAGTCCTGGCGTAGGCCCGTTTGCTGAAGATGTTTCCACGCCTTGGCGTCCGCCCACAAGGCCACCGCCCGCTGGACGGCGTCGGCCAGGGCCTGAGACGAAGGCTCGTGAAACACGAACCCGTTGTCCCCGTCGCGCACGGTGTCGCGCAGCCCGCCCACCCCGTGAACGATCGGGATGGCCCCGTAGTGAAGCGCGTAGAGCTGAACCAGGCCGCAGGGCTCGTGGCGCGAAGGCACCATGAGCATGTCGAGCCCGCCGTACAAGCGGCGCGACAGCGCCAGGTCGAACTTGACGAGCGCCCGGAACCCCTCGTCGTGGAACTCGGCCCCCAGGGCGCGGAGCCGCTCTTCGAGCGCGCGCTCCCCCGAGCCCAGCACCACCACCTGCGCGTCCATCGCCAAAAGCTGCGGAAGCGCGTCCAGGATGAGGTCCACACCTTTGTCGTTCACCAGGCGGCCGATGAAACCGATGAGCGGGCGATCGGGCCGGTCCGGCAGGCCGAGCTCGGCGCGCATGGCCTTCGTGCAAGCCGCCCGGCCCTCGAGCTCGGCCGGGGAGAAGTTGGCGGGCAGGTGCTTGTCCGTGGCCGGGTTCCACGACACGTCATCGATGCCGTTGAGAAGGCCGCGCATGTCGCCCCCGCGCGCGCGAATGAGCCCGTCGAGCCCCATGCCCCGGGCGGGGGTACGAAGCTCCTCGGCGTAGGTGGGGCTGACGGTGGTCACCCGGTCGGCGGCGAGAATGGCTGCCTTCAAAGGGATGAAGCGGCCGAAGTGTTCGGCCCACTCGGGGTGCCAGAGCCCGCGCGGCAGGTTGAGTGCGTCCATGAGGCCCGGATCGCTGTCGCCCTGGTACTGCAGATTGTGAATGGTGAAGATCGTGCGCGTGTCCTTGAGCGCTTCACCGTGCGCCCCCGCCATGCGGACCAGGGCCGGCAGCAGCGCCGCGTGCCAGTCGTGGCTGTGGATGATCGCCGGGCGCGGCGTAAGCCGCGTGCCGAGCTCATGCACTGCCAGCTGAAACACGCCGTAGCGAAACGGGTTGTCGGCGAACGCGCCTCGCTCGTCCACGTAAAGCCCCCCGCGATCGAAGAGCGCGGGGCAATCGACGAGGTAGGTGGGCACCCCGCCCGGCGGCTCCAGCAGCTCGCGAATCGACACTTCCACCGTTTCGGCCAGAGGCAGCTCGAAGGTGAAGAGAGGCTCGGAGACCGCCAGCTTGATCTGGCGTTTGTAGTAGGGCAGGCAGACGCGCACGTCCCAGCCCAAGTCTCGCAACACGGAGGGGACCGCGCCCACGACGTCGCCCAGGCCTCCGGTGGAGGCGAGCGGAACGGCCTCCGAGGCCACCCACAACACCGGCCCGGCGTGCTCGGGGGTGATCTCGCGGGGGGCAATCGGGACGGCGGACGTGGGCATGCGGGACCTCGCGGCGGGCGTGGACGCCGGCGGCGAGGCGGCCGGCAGGGTAGGGGCAGCAGCCACCGCGGACATCGCGGAGGCCTTCGAGGAGGAAGCGCTCTTGGCGCGCGGTTTTGCCACAGCGCCGGCTGTCCGGGGCGCCTGCGGGGACGGGGCCGGCTTGGCCTTGGCGCTGGCCTTGGGGGCTTTCGTAACGGCCTTGGCCCTGGAGACTGGCGTGGGTGCTTTCGTGGCGATCTCGACCTTCGAGGCGGCCTTGGCCTTGGGGGCCGGCTTGGGCGCTTTCGTGGCGGGCTTGGTCTTCGCGGTGGCCTTGGCTTTGGCAGCCGGCTTGGGGGTCTGCGCGGTCGTTGCAGGCTTCGTCGCTTGCGTAGGGGCGCCGGCCCTGGACGTGCGACCAGCCGTTCGAGGGCTGCCGACGCTTTCGCCTGGGCGGGGAGGCTGGGCAGCCGCTCCCGAGCTATCGACTTTTCCTTTGGCGTTCGCCCCCTTCTCCATATCAGCCCTATGCGAAACCTGCGGCGTCTATCCCCGTTGCACCCGTCGACCGATGGCTCTCGTTCGAGGGCTCAGCCGTAGTCGCGTAGGCGTGTGGTCAAGGTGTCGCGCGCCTTCGCCACCACGGTCACGCCGCCTTCGCTCACCACGTGGCGCAAGGCATCTCTCGCGAGGTCGTGGCCGATCATGTCCTTCTCGGCGACACGAACGTTTTTGTCCACGATGGCTTTTTGGATGCGGGCACCCTTGCCGATGTACACGTTGTCGAAGATGACCGAGTCTCGCACCTCGGCGCCTTCATCCACGAAGACGTTCCGGCCGAGGACCGAGTCTTTTACGAACCCGCCGGCGATGATGCAGCCACCCGCCACGGTCGATTGCAGCACCTGACCCCGGCGTCCGGTTTCGTCGAACACCATCTTCAGCGGCGGATCCGAATAGCTGGCCGTCATGATGGGCCACTCGAAGCCGTAGAGGTTGAGGGCAGGAACGACGTTCTTCAGATCCACCGAGGCTTCGTAGTAGGCATCGATGGTGCCTACGTCGCGCCAGTAGATGTTTTCGTCGATCGTCTTGGCACCCGGAATCTTGTTCTCGTAAAAATTGTAAGCGTAGGCACGTCCTGTTTCCAGGAACGCCGGAATGACGTCGTGACCGAAGTCGTGGCGCGACTCCCGGCGCGCGTCGGCCAAGAGAGCCTCGGCAAGGATGTCGGGCTGGAAAATGTAGTTACCCATCGAGGCCAGGCACTTCGTCGGATCGCCCGGAATGGTCTTGGGGTTCTCTTTGGGCTTTTCCTCGAAGCCCACGATCCGGCCCTGGGAATCGACCTGCATGATACCGAAGCTCGAGGCCTCTTCCTTCGGCACGGGGATACAAGCCACGGTGGCCAGCGCGTCCCTCTCACGGTGGAAGTCCACCATCTGCCGCACGTTCATCTTGTAGATGTGGTCGGCGCCGAAGACGAGCAGGAGGTCGGGCTTGTAGTCCTCGACCATGTGAAAGTTCTGAAAGACCGAGTCTGCCGTGCCCCGGTACCAGGATTCACCCATGCGCATCTGCGCCGGCACCACGGTCACGAAGTCGGAGTGGCTGTTCCGGGAGCCCCATGCCCGTTGCACGTGCTCGACCAGTGACTGCGCTTTGTACTGGGTCAGCACGTAGAGCGAGCGGACGCCCGAATTCACCATGTTCGATAGTACGAAATCGATGATCCGGTACCGGCCGCCGAAGGGCACTGCCGGTTTCGCGCGATCGCGGGTCAAGGGAAACAGCCGGGAGCCTTTGCCACCGGCCATGATCAAGGCCAGGAGTCTCGGTTGGTGAATCATGAACGAGTAGGATTATAGAGCACCTGCGAAAAAAGGCTGCGAAAGTCCCGGCAGAAAAGACGCTTTCGCCCGGCAAAATTTTCTTATTTCGGATTCTCAGGCTCGTGGTTAACTGCCAGGGTCATGTCCACCGTGAAACCCCTCGAAAATCTAGGCGAACAGATCCGCGAACTAGCCTCCAATTTGTGGTGGTCCTGGAACCCCGAAGCGATCCGTCTCTTCCGAGACCTGGCGCCCGAGGTCTTCCACGACTCGAACCACAGCGCCCTGGCCGTGTACCGGGCGGTGGTCCCCGAGAAGCTGGAGGCGCTGGCCGAAGACGCGGTTCTGCGGGCCCGGATCGACAAGGTTCACCGTGAGTTTCGCGGCTATGTTTCGCCCGACGCCGGCACGTGGGCAGGCACGCAGGCGGCCCCCCTCAAGGTGCGCCCTGTCGCCTACTTTTCGGCAGAGTTCGGCATTCACGAGTCGCTTCCGATTTATAGCGGGGGCCTCGGCATCCTGTCGGGTGACCATATCAAGACGGCGTCCGACCTCGGGCTGTCGCTGGTGGGTGTGGGTCTGTTTTACCGCGAGTCGTATTTCCGGCAGCTCATCGACGAAAACGGTCAGCAACACGCCGAATACGACCGGGCGTCCCTCGAGCGCTTGCCCGCGCGTCCGCTGCACGACCGGAACGGCCAGCCGCTTTGCATCGAGGTGCCCATGGACCACTCCGTCCTGCATGCGCAGGTGTGGCAGGTCGAGGTGGGCCGCAACCGCTTGTTGCTGCTCGACACGGACGTCGAACAAAACACCCCCGAGAACCGTTCGTTGGCGGCCCGTCTTTACTACGGCGACCAGCGCGTCCGCATCCGCCAGGAGCTTCTGCTCGGCGTGGGCGGTGTGCGGGCGCTGCGTGCCGCGGGTGTGCACTTCAGCATCATGCACCTCAACGAAGGGCACAGCGCCTTCGCCACGCTCGAATATACCCGGGTGTTGATGGAGGACACGGGGGCGAGCTTCGCCGACGCCGCTCAAGAGGTGGCTCAATCGACGGTGTTCACCACACATACCCCCGTGGCAGCGGGCCACGATCGCTTCCCCCCAGATCTCGCCGATGCCCACCTCGAGCCGCTGCGCCGTTCGCTCAGCCTCGGGCGCAACGAGTTTTTGGGTCTGGGCCGCATCGACCCGCGTGACGAAGCCGAGCACTTCTGCATGACGGTCTTGGCGTTCAAGATGTCGCGCTGGGCCAATGGTGTGTCAGCCCTTCACGGCCGGGTGACCCGGAAGGCCTGGCAGGTCCTGTGGCCCCATCACCGTGAGGACGAGGTCCCGGTGGGGCACATCACGAACGGCGTTCATCTGCGTACCTGGGTCGCGCCGGCCATGCAGTCGCTGTTTGGACGTTATCTGGGGCGCGATTGGCTCGATCGCATCACCGATCCGACGTGCTGGGCGCGGATCGACGAGGTCGACGACGCCGAGCTCTGGGAGGTTCATCGCATCTTGCGTGCCTCGCTCGTGCGCTTCGTGCGGCGGGAGGTGGGCGATCACCGCAGCCGGGTGGGCCTGGCGAGCGAGCTCACGAAGGCGGCCGAGACCGCCTTCAACCCCGACGCCCTGACGATCGGCTTTGCGCGACGCTTTGCTACCTACAAGCGCGGCAACCTCATCTTCAGCGACCTCGAGCGCATCCTGCGCATTTTGAACGATGCCCAGCGGCCCGTGCAGCTCGTGTTCGCCGGAAAGGCTCACCCGGCCGACAAGCCTGGACAATCCGTGCTGCGCGAGGTGTACCAGGCGTCCTTGCGCCCCGAGCTCCTCGGCAAAGTGGTCTTCGTGGAGGACTACGACGTGAACGTGGCGCGGCACCTCGTCCAGGGCGTGGACGTGTGGCTCAACAACCCCCGCAGGCCCCTCGAAGCCTCGGGAACGAGCGGCCAAAAGGTGCTGCTCAACGGGGGCCTCAATCTGTCCATTCTCGACGGCTGGTGGGCCGAGGCTTGGGACGGAGAAAACGGCTTTGCGATCGGCAATGGCCGCACCCACGTGTCGCAGGAGGAGCAAGACCGGCGGGACGCCTTGTCGCTGTACGAGGTGCTCGAGAACGAGGTGGTGCCTCTGTTCTACGAGCGCGACGCCGCGGGCGTGCCCCGGGGCTGGGTTCGCCGCATGAAGCGGGCCTTCAAGACGATGGGCTGGCGCTTCAACACCGATCGCATGGTGATGGACTACACCCGCCAGTGTTACTTGCCCGCCGCAGCCACCGACACCTGCGTGATGCCGAAGTAGTCTCGAACGGCCCGCGCGAGCCCTCATCCCCCACGTGGGGGCGGGGGCCCCGCGGCACGGCGAGGGGGAAAGAGTGTGGTGGCGAGTTCGTCCGCCGGGACGCCCAGGCGCTGCGCCACCACCTCGATTACGAGCGGGACCAACCTGCCGCGAGGCGGCCTCCGGACCGCGTCCCGGAACTCCGCTGTGAGGGGAATCTCCTGGGGGAGCGGGCGGCCCTGCTTGAGGGCCAGAGCGGCGCCGAGCCAGGTGTGAAACTCCCACATCCACAGCATCCAGGGCAGAGCCGCCCCGCCAGCAAGCGCCTGTCGCACCTCTGTGTGCCTGCGCTCGAGTTCGGAAAGGCGAAGGCGGTCGAGCTCGCGAAGACACCCGGGAAAAGCCGCCGCCAGCGCCTTGAGCGTCGGCTTCACCCCCGCCAGGTCGAAGGGCCTCGTCTCGTCACGGGTGGCCCGCAGGCGCACCAGGCTTAGGTACTTCGTCTCGAGCGCCTCGAGCGCCGCGCGGGGTGGTGAGCTGGCGTCCGTGGCTCCGCCGTCTTGCCCCGTCGGCAGCGTCACGGCGCCCCCGGGCTCACGCGGGCCGGCTGCCCTTGTGGCGAGGGTCTTTGCCCTTGACCGCGAAGATGACCATCTCGGCCAGGTTCGTGGCGTGGTCGCCGATGCGTTCGATGTATTTTGCAATCGACTGAAGCCGCGTGGCGCGGGAGATGTTCTTTGCGTCTTCCATCATGTAAGTGAGCAGCTCGCGGAAGATCTGGTGGTAATAGGCATCCACCGTTTCGTCGCGGTTGATGATGTCTTCGGCCTGCGAATCGTCGCCCGCCACGAAGGCGTCGAGCGCGTCGTGAACCATGCTCATGGCCACTTCGGCCATCTTGGGCAAATCGACGTAGGGCTTGAGCGGCGGCTCCTCGTTCAGCTCGATCACGCGTTCACAGATGTTCACGCCCAAATCCCCGATGCGTTCGAGGTCGGTGACCAGCTTCATCGTGATGGTGATCTGGCGAAGGTCGGAGGCCACCGGCTGACGGCGTGCCAGAATCTGCAGGCAGAGCTGGTCGATCGCGAGCTCGAGGCGGTTCACCTCGCGATCAGCCGCGATCATGCGCTTGGCGAGCTCGCTGTCCCGCGTGAGGAGGGCGTCTATGGCGCTCTTGATGAGCTGTTCCACCTTCGCGCCCATGAGCAAAATGCGCTCACGCAGCCTCTGCAACTCGTCTTCGTACTCGCGGCTCGTATGCCTTCGGTTCACAACCCCTAACTTTAGCCGATGGCAGCAGGGGCCCGGGAAAAATTCGCGTTTCGAGAGCCGCAGCGGGGGTGGGGCGGGAGCCGTCAGCCGAGCGAGTCTTCGGGGTTGGTCGGCGAAGGCATGGCGTCGGTGCGGGCCCGCGGCAAGCGCAGCGTAAACGTCGTGCCTTTGCCCACGACACTCGCCACCGTGGTGGTACCGCCCATGGCCTCCGTGAGGTGCTTGACGATCGAGAGCCCGAGGCCCGTGCCCCCCTTCGAGCGGGAGCGGCCCGGATCGATCCGGTAAAACCGCTCGAAGATGCGGGGCAGGTGCTGCGCCTCGATGCCTTGCCCCGAGTCCTCGACCTCCAGTCGCAAACGGTCCGCCTCCAGCGCCGCGCGAACCGCCACGCGCGAGCCGTCGGGGCAGTATTTGACGGCGTTGTCGATCAGGTTCGATAGCACCGTCTCCAGCGCCCGGCGATCCGTGTGCAAAGGTGGCAGGTTTGCGGGGATGTCGCTCACCAGCGTGATCTTGCGGCGCTCGGCGCGGTCACGGAACAGACCAAAGATCTGGTTCACGATGCGAGTGACCGACAGAGGCTCGATCTGCAGGCGGTACTCACGGGACTCGATACGCGACAGGTCCAGCAGATCTTCCACCAGGGACTGAAGCCGGTCGGCGTTGCGTTCGATGATGTCCACGAAGCGCAAGCCCGCGTGAGAGTCTTGAGCCTCGATGGTCATGGGCAAGGTCTCGGCAGCCGAACGAATCGCCGCCACCGGCGTGCGCAGCTCGTGCGAGACGTTGGCGACGAAGTCGCGGCGCAAAGACTCGAGACGACGGATCTCGGTGACATCGACGAACACCGCCAGATAGCCACCCTCCGTGAAGCGCGTGGCGGTGACCATGAGCCTGCGGGGGCGCAAGCCCTGCACCTCGATCTCTCCCCGTACACGCTCGCCCTCGGACGAGCGGTCGAGCAGGGCGGAAAGCTCGGCGTGCCGGAACACCTCGAGCACGGTGCGCCCGCGCACGTCGAGCGCCGAGGTGTGGCTGTCGGCGGTGGCCAGCCCCGGACGGGGCATGAGGACGTCGCGCAGAGCCGGGTTGATGAGCGTCACGCGCCTTTCGGTGTCCAACACCAAAACGCCTTCCTCCATCCTCTCCAGAATGCGTCCCACCAGGTCGCGCTCGGCCTTGAGGTCGTCGAGTGAGCTCGAGAGGTTGCCGGCCAACAGATCGAGCGCTTGGGCGAGCGGGAGCAGAGGCTCCCCGATGTTCATCGGGCTTCGCACGCGAAGGTCTCCCTTGGCCATGCGGGCCGCGGTGTTCAGGAGTCCCGATACGCCATCGGCGAAGATGCGTGGTCCTGCCCACGCGCCGACGCCCGCGACCCCCAGCAAGATCACGATCGCGATGCCCAGCGATCGCCGTGCCTCGGTCAGCGCTCGTTCTGCGGGAGCGTTGTCGATGGCGGCGCGGACCGCACCCACCACCTGCCCGCTGCGCAGCACCGGCGTGGTGGCCACCACGTACGCTTCTTGACCCGGTACCACGCGGACGCGGGCGAAGGATTCTTCTCCCGCCAGGGCTCGATCCACCTCGGCCGAGTGATGCCGGTCGTCTTCGGGGGGCTGCAGCTCGACGCCCGCCAAACGCCGGCCCGCGGGGCCGAACAGCGTCAGGGCCACTTCGCCCTTCACGCCCGCCAGGGGTTTTTGCCAGGTGAGCTCGCTCCAAGCCGACGTGGGGGTGTCGGCCGCCAGCAGCGCCACAGCCCGCACCGACAGGCGCAGCGCGCGCTCGACGTTGGCCTCGGCCGTGGCACGAATGGTCTTGTCCAGGAAGCGGTTGGCCACCGCCCCTGAGATCAGGATCATGCCCGCGAAGACGAGAAACAGTTTTGTGCGCACGCGCGGTTTCCGGACGAAACAGCCCGGCCGCGACCGGGGATTTTCACCCTTGCCGCGGCAGCGTGACGGAAAGCGCCGCCCAAATCAAGCGACGGTGACGTCACGAATCGCGGTCTAACGCCGAGGCGCGCGCTCGCGGCGGGCAAACGCTGCCAGGGCCCAGAGTCCCACCACCACGGCGAACCAGAGCGTGACGATGCGGGTGAGCACGGTGGCGGCCGCGCCGGTGCCGCGATCGATGCCCGTGCCGAAGCGGACGAGAAGCGCCAGCATTCCTGCCTCGGTGACCCCCAGGCCCCCCGGGAGAAACGATAGTGCGCCCGCAATCGTCATGGCTGCGTAAATGAAGGTGCCCGCCTGCAAACCCAGGTCGGTTCCCGAAAAGCCGTTCACGATCAGCCAAAAGGCGGCGCACTCGAGGGCCCAGGCGCAGGCTGAAAGCAAGGTGGCCCAGAGCAGGGGCGCGGGGCGCAGCAACAGCGCGGCGCTCTCGTAAGCCTCGGTGAGCGAACCCGCCATGCGGCGCAGGCCCGGCACCTTGCCCAGGTAGGCAATGAGCGGCCGCGCCAACGCTTCCACGGACGCGAAGAGCAGCCCCACACCCAAAAGCGCAGCTCCCGCTACCAGGAAACGCCGATCCACCGGAAAGGAAAACGCCCCCACGGCCGCCAAGGCCAACAGGCCCGCCAGGTCGGTCAGACGTTCGACGAGCACGATGGGCGCGGTGCGGGCCACGGGGATCCCGCGCCGCTGGCGCAACAGCACGGACTTGAGCGCCTCTCCCAGCTTGCCTGGCGTGACGGTCAAGGCGAACCCCGAGAGGAACACGAGGGCGCTTTCGCCGCGGGGCACGTGCAGGCCGAGGCGCTTGAGGTAGCCCTCCCACCGCCAGAAGCGCAGGGCGTAGTTGCCGGCCGCCAGCAAGAGCCCGACGCCCGTGGTCCAAAACGCGTAGCGCTCGAGGGCGGCCCCCACTTGCCGGGCATCGGCCCACAGCGCGAAGCCCACGTAGAGGGCCATGCCCACCACCACGCCCGCCACGACCCGGCGAAACAGCGTGCTTCGTGCCGGGGGCGTTGCGAGCGAGGCGTCTGGGACGCTGTCCACCGTGGACGTCCTCGCGGTCAGTCGGCGACGGCGGTCTCGATGCCGCGGCCTTTTTCGACCCGCTTGCGCTCGTTGTGGTCGAGGATGCGCTTGCGCAAACGAATGGCCTTCGGCGTCACCTCGACGAGCTCGTCGTCGTTGATGAACTCGAGCGACTCCTCCAAGGAGAACCTTCGGGGAGGGGCCAGAATCAGCTTCTCATCGGCCGCCGTGGTCCGGATGTTGGTGAGCTTCTTCGCCTTCGAAGGATTCACGATGAGATCGTTGTCCCGGCTGTGAAGGCCCACGATCATGCCGCCGTACACCTTGGTGCCTGCGGAGAAGAAGAGGGTCCCGCGCTCTTGCAACGAGAACAGCGCGTACGCATTCGTCTCTCCCGGATCCTGGGCGATGAGCACGCCGTTCGGACGCGACTTGAGCGAACCGGCGTGCACGCCGTAGTGGCTGAAGTTGGCGTGCAAGAGGCCCGTGCCGCGGGTGAGCGTGAGGAACTGCGAGCGGAAGCCGATGAGCCCGCGAGCAGGAATCACGTACTCGAGGCGCGTGCGCCCCTCACCGGCGGGGTTCATCTCTTTCATGCGTCCGCCCCGGCGGCCCATCTCTTCGATGACCGAGCCCGCGTACGCCTCTTCGAGGTCGATGAGCACGTCCTCGTAGGGCTCGAGCCGCTGGCCGTCTTCCTCTTTGAAGATGACCTGGGGCTGAGAGACCATGAACTCGAAGCCCTCGCGGCGCATCGTCTCGATGAGCACGGAGAGGTGCAGCTCGCCGCGGCCCATGACGTCGAAGGTGTCGGGGGTGGCCGTGTCGGCCACGCGCAAGCCCACGTTCGATTTAAGCTCTTTTTGTAGCCGATCGCGCAGGTTGCGCGAGGTGACGAACTTGCCCTCCGTGCCTGCGAAAGGCCCGTTGTTCACGATGAACTGCATCTTCACCGTGGGCTCTTCGATTTCCAGCAGCGGCAGGACCACCGGGGTCAAGGGATCGGTCAGCGTCTCGCCGACGGTCAGATCCTCCATGCCCGTGATGGCGCAGATGTCGCCCGCGGCCGCTTCGCCCAGCTCGAAGCGCTTGAGCGCCTGATAGCCGAGAAGCTTCGCCACGCGGAACTCTTCCTTCTGGCCGTTGCGGTGGGCACACAGCACCCGATCCCCAGGCTTCACGCGCCCGGCGAGGATGCGTCCGATGCCGACGTAGCCGAGGTAGTCGTCGTAGTCGAGCGTGGTGACCTGCATGCACAAGGGGGCGTTGACGTCCGCCTTGGGAGGTGGGACCTTGTCGACGATGAGGTCGAGCAGGGGCCCGAGGTCCTTGCGCTCGTCGTCGAGGTTCATCACCGCGTAACCCTCGCGTCCTGAGGCGAACACCACGGGGAAGTCGAGCTGCGCGTCGGTGGCGCCCAGGTTGCAAAAAAGATCGAAGGTGGCATCGACGGCCGCATCCGGCCGCGCCCCTGGGCGATCGATCTTGTTCACCACCAGGATGGGCCGCAGACCGAGCGAGAGCGCCTTGCGGGTCACGAAGCGGGTCTGGGGCATGGGGCCGTCGAAAGCGTCCACCAGCAGAAGCACCGAATCGACCATCTTGAGCACACGCTCCACCTCACCGCCGAAGTCGGCGTGCCCGGGGGTGTCCACGATGTTGATACGTGTGCCCTTCCAGGTGATGGCCGTGAACTTCGACAGGATCGTGATGCCACGCTCCCGTTCGAGATCGTTTGAGTCCATCGCGCAGTCGGCGACCACTTCACCCGAGCGGAAGCTGCCGGCCTGGTGAAGGAACCCGTCGACCATCGTCGTTTTGCCGTGGTCGACGTGGGCAATGATGGCGATGTTGCGCACGTCCGAGCGCACGGCGTCGGCGTTGGCGGTGAGAATGTCGGTGGCGTTGTCGGACATGAAGGCGCGCTTAGATACCACACGGGGGATCGAAGCGCTCATGTCGCCTTGGTTTCATCTGCAAACTCTGAGCGTCAGACTTCTGGCGCCGGGAGGCAGGCCGGGCTAGCTTGGGGCTGGATGTCGTCTCGCGTCGAAAGCCCGTCCTCGGCCTTCGAGCAGGGGGTGGTGGAGGCCCTGCGCCGCCTGGGAGGCCCCCTCCCGGCGCGCCTGCGCCTGGACCCTGGCCGTGCGGCGCGCCTCCGGGAGCGGTTGCGGACGGCCCCCGGCCTCGCCCCGGGGGGCGACCTGCGCGGGCCCCAAGTTCCCGCGGGGCTGGCGCACGTTCATCCCTCTTGGCTACGCGACATCCTGGGGCGAGAGCCCTTGCCGTTGGCTGCGGCGCTCCACCGGAGGCTGGGAGCGGCGGGGCTCGTGGGCCTTGGGGGGCCCTGGGAGCAGACCCCGCCGGCGTCTCTGGCTGCCGGGCGCCTCGACGAACTGGCGGCGCTTCTCCTGGGGCCGCTCGCCGACGCCCCACCGCCGCCTTCTGGGGCCCCGCCCGAGCGCGCTACAGAGAGCGGGGATACGCCCCTTACCCGCAACGTGTTGTGGGCGCGTCTGCCAGCCCCCTCGTTGTGGCGAGCGCTGTGCGAGCGCGGCGCCGTGGAGGTGGGGCGCTCGCTCCACAATGCCGAAGCGGTGATGCGGGCCCGGGCCATGGCCACGGTGGGGGCCCCTTGGGCCGAGATCGTCTCTCGCTTTAGCGTGCTGCCGCTCGACGCCGCAGCCCGCGATCGGGCGCGCCTCGCCGTGGCACGGGCCTCGGGCCTGGCGGCCCGCGGCGAGCGTGCGGTGGAGGAGGCCGACCGACCCGCGGCCGAGGTGCGCCTGGCCTTCGTGGGGATCGCGGCGGCGCGCGCGGAGATTGCCACGGCGGGTCCGGCGGTGCTGCGGACCCTGGCCCTTCGCCTGCCCGTCACGGTGGGGCGCTGTCTGCTCGAGGGCGGACTTGCGTGAGGCCGCCGTCCTGGCATTGTGGTCGGTGGTGGCGCACACGGGACGGATCATCAAGAGCACGGGTCAGGTTCTGGGCAGCCGGATGGTGGCCGCTCACCTCGACGCCGAAGCGGTCCGCGCGGCGGCCGCGGACGAGGCCGAGCGCGTCCGCGCCCAAGCTGAGGCTGAACGGGCCGAAGCGCGCCGGGCCGGCTACGACGCGGGCTTCGGGGCGGGCCGTCAAGAAGGCCTGGCTTCGGTGATGGAGATCCTCGCCCGCGCACGGGCCGATGCCGACGCCACACGCACGGCCGCCCAGGACAGCGCCGTGGCGCTCGCCCGCCGGATGGCCGAAAAAATCGTCGGCCAGGCGGTCACGCTGGCCCCGTCCTTCATGGCCGACATGGTGGGGCGGGCCCTGGCGGAGACGCGGGCCCGCGCCGGCACCCTGATCGTTCGGCTGCATCCCCAGGACCTCGATGGCGTGGTGCGGGAGCGTGCGCGGCTTGCGGCCCGCGTGGCGAATGGGGTGGAGGTCAAGCTCTCGGCCGATCCCGGCGTCGATCGCAACGGGTGCATCGTGGATACGCCTCTTGGGCGTCTGGACGCGCGCCTGTCCACCCAGCTCGACGCCCTGGAACGGGCCCTGGTCACCCGTCGGGGAGGCCTCGGGTGAGCGACGACGAATCCGCGCTGCCCGCGGTCGTCGATCTGGCCGAAGCATTTGCCGCGCTCGACGAGGTGAATCCCCTGCGTCTGGCGGGGCGGGTGACCGAGGTGACCGGGCTCGTGGTGCGGGCCACCATCCCCGGCGTGCGGGTGGGCGAGTTGGTCTGCATCGACGACGGCCTGCAGCGGCTGCGCGCCGAGGCGGTCGGTTTTCGAGGCGAGGAGGTCGTGCTGATGCCGCTCGGTCCCGTGGCGGGCATCGGCCCCGAGGCGCTGGTGAGCCCCATGGGCCGGTCCCTGGGACTGCAGGTGGGGGAGGGCTTGCTGGGGCGTGTTCTGGATGGACTGGGGCAGCCCTGCGATGGGCTGGGCCCGGTGGGAGGCCCCCTCGAGACCTGGCCTGTGGACCGGCCGTCGCCGCCGCCACTCTTTCGTCAGCGCATCACGCGCCCGCTGAGCCTGGGGGTGCGTGCGCTCGACGGGCTGCTGACCGTGGGGCAGGGCCAGCGCCTGGGTTTGTTCGCGGGCTCGGGCGTGGGCAAGTCGACCCTGCTCGGGCAGATCGCCCGCCATACGGATGCCGACGTGGCGGTGATCGCGCTCGTCGGAGAGCGGGGGCGGGAGGTACGCGAGTTCCTCGAGGACACCTTGGGGCCCGATGGCCGCGCCCGGGCCGTGGTGGTGTGCGCCACCAGCGACGAGCCTGCGATCGTCCGGCTCAAATGCGCCTTCGTCGCGACCGCCATCGCCGAGTGGTTTCGCGACCGGGGCCAGCGGGTGCTGCTCATGATGGATTCCCTCACGCGCTTCGCACGCGCCCAGCGCGAAGTGGGTCTGGCGGCGGGTGAGCCCCCGGCGCGGCAGGGCTATCCGCCGAGCGTGTTTGCGCTCTTGCCGCGTTTGCTCGAGCGGGCAGGTAACGGCGAGCGCGGATCGATCACCGGCATCTATTCGGTGCTGGTCGCGGGCGGCGATCTCGACGAGCCCATTGCCGACGAGGCGCGGGGTGTGCTCGACGGGCACATCGTGCTGTCGCGGGCCCTGGCCGAGCGTGGCCACTTTCCCGCCATCGATCTGCTGCCTTCCCTCTCCCGCATCATGCCGGCGGTGGCCGACGCGGATCATCTGCGTGCCGCCACCCGCTTGCGAGAGCTCTTGGCGGCGTACGAAGACAAGCGTGACCTCATCGCCCTCGGGGCGTACAAGCGCGGGGCCGATCCGCGGGTCGACGAGGCCCTGACGAAGCTCGAGCGCATCAATCGGTATCTATGCCAGGGCGTCGGCGAGGCCAGTACGCTCGACGAGGCCCGCCGGGGCTTGTTGGCGCTGACGACCTGAGCGCTTGCCTCCCGAGCGCTCAGAGCCGCACGTCGACGAGGGCCTTGCGGCGCAGCTCGGCGAGGAAGCTCTTGGCTTGCTTTTCGTATTCCTTCTGCCGCAGCTGCATGCGGATCTCGTCCTTCATGTCCTCGAAGGGCTTGACGTCCTTGCTGCGTTTGTCGACGAGCTTCATGACGTGGAAGCCGCGTTCGGCCCGGACGGGGCCCTTGATTTCACCGACCTCCATCGTGAACACCGCTTCTTCGATGGCCTTCGGCAAGAGGTCGCGTCCAAAAAAGCCGAGGTCGCCGCCCTCGCTGCGTGTCGCGGGATCTTCCGAGTGCTCCCGGGCGAGCTTGGCGAAGTCCTCACCGGCCTTGGCCCGCTGCACGAGGGATTCGGCCTGCTGGCGCTTTGCGATCGCCATGCCCGTATCGGCGCCTTCGGGGATGGCGATGAAGATGTGGCTGGCGCGGACCTCCGAGGCAGCGCCCCCCTTTTTCACGTTCCGGTCGTAGTAGGCCTGAAGGTCGTGCTCGGAGATCGTGATCTTCGAGCCCACGGCCATATTGAGCACCCGGTAGCGAAGCACCTGCTTCTTGACGTCCTGCCGGTAGGCCGCCATCGACATGCCCTGCGCCAGCAAGGCCTGCTTGAGCTGTTCGTCGCTGAGGCTGTGGTCGTGTTTGATGCCTTCGATCGACTTGTCGACCTCTTCACTCGTCACGTTCAGCTTCAGCTCCCGGGCCTTGGCGTAGATCAGCTGATCGTCGATCAGGCGATCGAGCACTTCGCGGCGCACCGCTTCGGCACGGGCCTGGCGCTGGGCCTTGTCGCTAATGCCTGCGACTTGGGCCAAAAAGGGCGCGGCGCGCTCCTCCACCTCGCTGGCGAGGATGACGTCCTCGTCGACCACGGCGGCGATCCGCTCCACCACGCGGGCCTCGGCCGGTCGCGCGTCCGCCATCACCGCTCCGGCGAGTGCGCCGGCGTAAAGGAAGGCGAGTGAAAGGTTCCTGGTTCGTTCGATGATGCGTAGCATGGTGCGGCTCACGGGTTGGCCCGAGGGGCAAGCTTGGGGGGGCTATTCGATACGGGGACTTGGTCGGCGTGCGCGGGCCGCGCGGGCAATGACGGGGCACCCACGTGCACCGCCGCCAGCTGGTCCTCGAAGATCTCGATCTTGGCCTCGGCTTTGAGCCGCGCCACCCATTCGTCCATGCCCTGGCTTCGCCGCGTGGCGTTCAGCCGTTCGCGGATGAGGGGCGCCACCTCCTCGAAGGGGGGCACGTACGATGCGGAACGCTTCGTGAGGCGGACGATGTAGTGGCCTCGCTCGGTCGGAAGGGGACCGGCCACGTCGCCAGGCGCCTCGAGAGCGAAGAGGGCCTCGATGAAGGGCTGCGGGAAGCGGGAGTCGTCTTTCGTGAGGCGGCCCGTGGCGCCACCCTGACGTTGTGACGCCGTGTCTTCCGAGTAGCTCGATACGAGGTCCGCAAAGCCCGCGACGTCGTCCTTGGCAAGCTTGTGGGCAAGGCCGGCCACCCGCTTGGCCAGGGCGGGGGTTTTGACGAGAATCAGGAGCCCCTCGGCTTCTTCGGGACGGCGTACCTCGTCCGGGAAGGCCTCGTAGTAAGCACGAACCTCTTCGTCAGGCAGGCTCGCTTCGTCGTACTGGGGATCAAACTCTTTTTGTACGAGGCGCGCCACGAGCCACTGTTTGTACATGCGGATGAGGTCGGGGTCTCTGTGATACCCCTTCTTTTCGGCCTCGGCCGCCAAAAGCTCGAAGCGAACCATCTGGTCGAGAAACTCTCGCTTCTTCTCGGGGGCGCTGTAGCGGGCGCGCACGAAGGACTCGCGCCGCTCGAGGTTGTCCTCGACATCGCTCACCGTGATCGAGGTGCGGCCGATGCGCGCGACCACGGGGCTGTCGAGGGATGTGTTTTCCTCTCGTTGGCTTTCCGCTTTCGTCCCGGCGCCCTCGGTTTGGCACGCGGCCACGCACGAGCCAAGCAGCAGGGCGAGGCCTGCGGGCGGGGCGAAGAACATGCTTCGACGCATCGAGCCCAAGATGACACGCGTCCAAAGCCCCGGCAAGGAAAAGCCCTTTGCCGCAGCGGGCTTACGAGGCAGCAGGCGAGGGACGCCGCACAAACGAAAGCCCCGCGCCGGTGACCCGGGGCGGGGCTGGGCTGAACGCGGCGATGGGCTAACGCAAGAAGGCGTCGGTGAGGCCGCCGTCGACGTTGATGACCTGGCCGGTCGTTCGTGGCAGCCGGTTCGACACCAGCAGGAACACGGCTTCGGCTTGATCCTCGGGCGTGATCGGCTGCTTGAGCAGCGTGCGGTCGGCGTAGAACTGGGCCAGCTTGTCGCGCAGGGACTCGGTGGACTCGCTCTCCGCGAAGCTGATGTTGTACTTCGTGAGGGACGAGATCACCCGGTCACGCGGGAACATGGTGCTGCCCTTCACCACGGTGGCGGGGGCCACCGCGTTGACGCGCACCAGAGGCGCCAGCTCGACCGCCAGCTCGCGAATCAGGTGATTCGCAGCCGCCTTCGAGGTGTCGTAGGCCACGGAACCCTTCTTGGCGACCGCCGCGTTCACGGAGGTGGTGGCCACGAAGTTGGCCGGGGTGCCTTGCGCCTTCCAGATGGTGGCGGCTTCGTCGGCGACCACCGCGGGGCCGATGACGTTGATGTCATAGGTGAGGCCCCACTTGTCGTCGGCGATGCGTCCCGCGCGATCCGGCGGCACGAAGATGCCGGCGGTGACCACGACCGTGTCGAGGCCGCCGTACGCCAGCAGCACCTGGTGCAAGGCTGCACGCACGCTCTCGCGGTTGGTGATGTCGGCGGACAGTCCCAGCACGGGCCCCGCCCCCGACACGCCCGTGCCGGCCACGCCGATGCCCACACCATAGACGGCCTCGAGCTCCTTGGCTGTCTCGCGCGCCGCTTCGAGATCCCGGTCCACGCAGGCCACCGTGGCCCCTTCCTTCATGAGGCGAATCGCCACCTGCTTGCCGATGCCGTTGCCGGCGCCGATGACCGCGATCACCTGGCGGGACAGCTCCTGCTCGGGCGGCATACGCCGCAGCTTGGCCTCTTCGAGCGCCCAGTACTCGATGTCGAAGGCCTCCTGCTCGGGCAGGGCGACGTACTCGCTGATCGCTTCGGCACCGCGCATGACCTCGACCGCGCAGTTGTAGAACTCGGCCGTCACGCGGCTTTCGGATTTGGTCTTTCCCCAGCCGATCATGCCCACGCCGGGGATGAGCACCACGGAGGGGTTCGGGTTGCGCATGGCGGGGGAGTCGGGGCGTTTGCAACGCTCGTAGTAGGCCTTGTAGTCCTCGCGGTAGGCCTCGATGCCGGCGCTGAGCTTGGCCTCGAGCGCGGCGACATCTTCTTTGGCCGGATCCCAGGCCACGTAGAGCGGCTTGATCTTCGTGCGCAGGAAGTGGTCCGGGCAGCTGGTGCCGAGCGCCGCCAGACGGGGGGCGTCCACCGAGTTCACGAAGCGCAACATGGTCTCGTCGTCCTGGACGGTGCCGATGAGCCGCTCGCCCTTGTACGTGATCTGGCCGCGGATGGCGGGCAGCACCTTGGCCAGCACCGCCTGGCGCTGGGCCTCGGGCAGGCTCTGGTACTTCTGGCCCCCGAAGGTCTTGTCGCCTTTGTCGCACTTGGCGATGTAAGCGTCCGCCTTCTCGATGAGCAAGATGGTCAGGTCGTAGCAGGCCTTGTCGTCATCGGCCCAGTTGATCACGCCGTGCTGGCCCATGATGGCGCCCTTGGCGTTGGGGTGCTTTTTGCAGATCTCCTGCAGCTCGAGGCCGAGCTCGAAGCCAGGGCGCAGCCAGTTCATGTACGCCAGCTCGCCGCCAAACACCTCCTGCGTGAGCTTTTCGCGATCCTTGCACGCCGCCACCGCGATCACGGAGTTCGGGTGCATGTGATCGACGTGCTTGCGCGGAACGAACGCGTGCAGCGGGGTGTCGATCGAGGCCGCGCGGGGGTTCAGGTTGAAGGTCGAGTGCTTGTACATGTCGACCATCTTGTCCTCGGCCTCGGTCTTCGCGCCGCGGGTGGGAAAGCGGGCGTACAGGTCCTGAAGACCCATGACCTTCTTCTGGTAGAGCGAGGCGAAGCCGTCCTTTTTGGCCGTGCGCAGGTCGCCGCCCGAGCCCTTCACCCAGAGCACCTCGACGTCTTCGTTCGTGATGGGATCTTTCTGGATCAGCTTCGCCGAGGTGTTGCCGCCGCCCGTGTTGGTGATTCGCTGATCCGAGCCGAGCAGGTTCGATCGGTAGACCAGCTTGCCCACGGCGTCCAGTTTGTCGGCCAGGGCCACATCCCATTGCGGGTACGGTTTCGTGTTCTTCGTGTCGCTCACTTGGGGTCTCCTTGTTGGTTCTCGAATCAGCGCCGGGCGGAGCCGTGTTTCATGCGGCCAGCACGGACTTTCGCGGTAGTTTCACGCCCGCCGCAGCCAGGGCGTTGGGCGTGGCGTCGGTAAGAAGGTGCGCAATGGCGGCGAGCGGTAGCAGGAACTCGGGGGCCCGCTGGCCCAGCTTCTCGGCGCCCACGCAGAAGATGGTCTCGGCGGCGGCGTCGGCCACGGCTCTTTGCAGGGCCACCACGTCGCCCACGGAGTTCCACAGGCCTTCGGCGGTGAGGCCTTCGGCGCCGAGAAAGGCCAGGTCGAAGCGCCACGCCTGCGCCGCGCGCAGGGCGTGGCCACCCGCCAAGATGGAGCTGCGGCGGAAGTACTGGCCTCCCAGCAGGTGCACCGCCACGTGGTCGTGATCGGCCAGCAGCTCGGCCGCGGGCAGGTTGTTCGTGACGATCGTGAGCTCACCCGGGGGCTCGGCCGCGAGCGCTTGCGCCAGGGCGTAGCAGGTGGTGCCGCCATCGAGCCACACCACCTGGCCAGGCTCGACCCGCTTGCGTGCGGCCGCCGCCAGTCGCATTTTGGCCTCCGTCCCGTGCTCGAGCCGCTCGCGGAACGAGGGGAAGCGCCGGTTGTACTCGGAGATCGCGCCCCCACGGGTGCGGGTGATGGCCTGCTCCTCGGCCAACGCGGCCAGATCACGCCGCGCCGTCGCCTCGCTGACCTGCAGCCGGGCGCACACCTCTGCCAGCGGCAAGTACTGGTGCTCTCGCAGCATCAGCGCCAGACGCTCGCGGCGGGCTTTGACGACGTGTAGCGGGACCTTCACGGGTTATGAGCGATAGCTTTCATAAATTTATGACGGAAGTCAATCATAAAATGCGCAGACGCTGAGAAAGGCTGCTCCCGCCGAGGGGCGTTCCGTCGAGAAAGTTCCCGCGGGCCCCGCATCTGGTAGCCTCGGCGCCGCATGAACATCCGTGAGGCGTTGGAGGCGGCGGAGGCGCAGGTGCTCTCGCCGTTTGCCGCACTTAGTCGCGACAGCGTGGGGCGGGCGCGCCCGGAAGCTCCGGACGACATGAGGCCGGTGTACCAGCGCGACCGGGACCGCATTCTGCACTGCAAGGCCTTTCGGCGGCTCGGCGGCAAAACGCAGGTGTTCCTGGCTCCCGAGGGGGACCATTACCGCACGCGGCTTACGCACACGCTGGAGGTGGCGCAGATCGCGCGCACGATCACCCGCGCGCTCCGGCTCAACGAAACGCTCACCGAGGCCATCGTGATGGGCCACGATTTGGGCCACACGCCCTTTGGCCATGCGGGTGAGAAGGTCTTGGCCAAGCTGGTGCCGAACGGATTTCACCACGTCAAGCAGTCGCTGCGCGTGGTGGAGGTGCTCGAGCGCGAAGGCCAGGGGCTCAACCTCAGCGCCGAGGTGCGCGATGGCATCCTCAAGCACTCGAAGGGCAAGGGCCACATCTTCTCCGACAACCCGAACCTGCTGGCCATGACCCTCGAAGGCCAGATCGTGCGGGTGAGCGACATCATCGCCTACGTGAACCACGACCTCGACGACGCGGTCCGCGGGCGGGTGCTCGACGTCAAGGACGTGCCCCCGCACATCCTGCAGGTGCTGGGCGGCACCCACAGCCAACGGATCCGATGTCTCGTGCTGGATGTGGTCCAGTCCTCGGACCTCGAGCGCAAACGGCAGATCCGGATGAGCGACCACGTGCTCGATGCTCTCATCGCGCTGCGTGACTTTCTTTACGAGCACGTCTACGAGCGGCCGGAGATTCGTCTGGAGTTCGATCGGGCGCAACGGATCCTGAGCGAGCTGTGGGCGTATTTTCACGCTCACCTCGACGAGTTCCGTGCCAAACACTGGCCGAAGGGCCTCCCCGAAAGCGAAGACCCGTCGCGGGCCATCGCCGACTTCATTACGGGCATGACCGATAGGTACGCGCTGCGGGTCTTCGAGGACGCGTTTTTGCCCCGCCGCTGGGTGGTCATCTGAGCGTGGGGTCGGCTATACTGCGCGGCTTCCGCTCCCCTTAAGGCCACGCACGAGGACACGAACATGGTAGCCCCCTTCGAGATCAGCGACGACTTCATCGCCGAACAGAACAAAAAGCAGCAGAACGAACTCGACCAAGATCTGGGGTTTTTGGGAACCCAGCTGCAGCGGCGCAAGATCGAGATCGAGAAGGTGATTGGCGAGGCGCAGCGCTTTGGCGTGGCGTTGCCGTCCTGGGGCGTGGGCACGGGCGGCACACGCTTCGCCCGCTTCCCCGGCGTGGGCGAGCCCCGCAACATCGACGAGAAGCTCGCCGATTGCGCCACGGTTCAGAAGCTCGGGCGGAGCACTCCCACCGTGTCGCTGCACATTCCCTGGGACAAGCCCAAGGACGCCCAGGCGCTCAAGGCGCAGGCCGCCGCGCTCGGGCTCGGGTTCGACGCCATGAACTCGAACACGTTCCAGGACCAGGCCGACCAAAAGCTGTCGTACAAGTACGGCAGCCTCACGCATCCCGACGCGGCCGTGCGGGCACAGGCGGTGGCCCACAACATCGAGTGCATCGAGCTCGGTGCACAAATCGGCAGCAAGGCCCTGACGGTGTGGATCGGTGACGGTGGCAACTTTCCGGGTCAACAGCACTTCCGTCGCACGCTCGATCGGTACATGGAGAGCCTTGGCCAGATCTACGCTGCACTTCCGGCGGACTGGCGTGTGTTTCTCGAGCACAAGCTGTTCGAGCCGTCGTTCTACAGCACGGTCATCAACGACTGGGGCACGAGCTACATGTGCGCGGAGAAGCTCGGCCCGAAGGCCTTCTGCCTGGTCGACCTTGGCCACCACGCCCCGAACGTGAACATCGAGATGATCGTGGCGCGGCTCATCAGCCTCGGGAAGCTCGCAGGGTTTCACTTCAACGACAGCAAGTACGGCGACGACGATCTCGACTCGGGCTCGATCAAGCCGTTCCAGCTCTTCCTCGTGTTCAACGAGCTGGTCTCGGCCGCGCACGAGAAGGTGCCCGGGTTCAAGCCGGCCTACATGATCGACCAGTCCCACAACGTGACCGATCCCATCGAGTCGCTCATCAGCAGCTCCACGGAGATCGTCCGGGCCTACACGCAGGCTTTGTTGGTCGATCGCGCCGCCCTGTCCGAGGCGCAAGACAAGTGCGACGCCCTCGCAGCGCTCGCCACCTTGAAGAAGGCTTACAACACCGACGTGTCGCCGATCCTGGCCGAGGTTCGTCGTCGCGGGGGGGGCGCCATCGACCCGATGGCCACCTACCGGGCAAGCGGCTATCGCCAACGCAAGGCCGAAGAGCGGCCCGCGTCCGGGCGCAGTGGTTCAGGGATCGTCTGAGCCGGGGCACGACGACGTGAGCCGAACCGACGCGCTTTACATCGCGGTGGATCTGGGCGCCGGCAGCGGGCGCGTGATGCTGGGGGGGCTTCGGCCCTCCGAGCTGCGCCTCGATGAGGTGCGGCGCTTCACGTACCCGATGTCGATGCGTGAGGGGCACCTTCGCTGGCCGTTTGGCCACATCCTCTCGGAGATCCGCAGCGGCCTGGCGGACGCGGCGCGGGCGGCGAAGGCCCTCGGCCGTCCCGTCCAGAGCGTGGGTGTGGACACGTGGGGCGTCGACTACGGCTTACTCGACGGCAGCGGTCGCCTCATCGAGGATCCGATCGCTTACCGCGACGACCGCACGGCCCGAGCGATGGAGGCCGTGCATGGCCGCCTCCCGAAGGCGGAGGTGTTCGCGCGTACAGGCATTCAGTTCCTGGTGTTCAACACGCTTTATCAACTCCACGCGCATCGGGCCCAGGGTTTGCCGGCCGAGGCCCGCACCCTGTTGATGATGGCTGACCTCATCCACCACGACCTTTGTGGCCGCGCGGCGATCGAATTCACGAACGCCAGCACGACCCAGCTCGTGAACGTGCAGACAGGCACGTGGGACCCTGACCTCCTGAGCCTGCTCGGGTTGCCCCCGGGCCTTTTGCCCCCGATCGTCCCCGCGGGCACGGACCTCGGGCCTCTGTTGCCCGACGTGGCGGCCACGACGGGGCTCGAGGGCGTGCGGGTGGTGGCTCCTGCCACGCACGACACGGGCAGCGCCGTGGTGGGTGCGCCGCTCACGCCCGGCTGGGCCTACGTGTCCTCGGGCACCTGGTCGCTGGTGGGCGTCGAGCGGCTCTCTCCGCTCGTGAACCGCGACGTCGAGCGCGAGAACTTCACGAACGAGGGGGGCGCCTTCCAGACGGTGCGCTTCCTCAAAAACGTCATGGGCCTGTGGCTGCTCGAGTCCTGTCGCAAGGAATGGCAAAGCGCCGGGCGCGACGTCGCGTACGGGACGTTGCTCGACGAGGTGGCGAAGCTGCCCACCGGCGCTGACGAGGTGATTTTCCCGGATGACCAGCGCCTCTTCAACCCGACGAGCATGTTGGCCGCCCTTGGCCAGCAGCTCCAGGAGGCGGGCGCACGCTTGCCCGAGAGCCCCGCGCAGGTGACGAAGCTCATCCTCGACTCCCTGGCCCTGCGCTACGCCCAGGTCATCGAGACCATCGAACGCCTCCAGGGCGAGCCGGTGCTGGGCATTCAGATCGTGGGGGGCGGCTCGCAAAACGCCTACCTCAACCAGGCCACGGCCGACGCCTCGGGAAAGCCCGTGCTGGCGGGGCCGGTCGAGGCCACGGCGGGGGGCAACGTGATGGTGCAGGCGATCGCCGCTGGACGCTTCGCCAACCTGGCCGAGGCGCGCGCGCACGTGCGGGGCGCCCTGCCGTTTGCCCGCTTCGAGCCCCATCCCGGCCGTTATGCGGCCGAGGTGCGCGCCCGGTTCCGCGCCCGGCAGGCGCAGGTACCGGGCTGAGCGCGGCCCCTCAGTCCACGCGGTTGCGCCGCTCGCCGCGCAGATAGGCGCGGAGGTTCTCGACCACCTCCTGCCGCAGGCGCGCGCGGGCTTCTTCGGTGCCCCACGCCAGGTGCGGCGTGACCAGCACCCGCGGGGCCCAGGGCGCGTGGCTGTCGAGCAAGGGGTGGTTGGGGGGCGGTGGCTCTTCGGAGAGCACGTCGAGCCCCACACCCCCCAGGCGGCCTTCATCCAGAGCATTCTGCAGCGCCAGCTCGTCCACCAGGCCGCCGCGGCTCGTGTTGATGAGCAGCGCCCCTGGCTTCATGGCGTCGAGGAAGGTCTTGTCCACGAGCCGAAGCGTCGCTGGCGTCAGAGGGCAGTGCAAGCTGACCACATCGGCCTCGGGCAGGGCCTCGAAGAGCGGCACCCGGTCGGAGCGCGCGGGCGCGCCGGGCACGGCCGCTGCCAAAACGCGCATGCCCAGAGCTTCGGCGACGTGGGCGACGGCTTGACCGATGGCCCCTTTGCCCAGCAGCACGAGGGTTTTGCCCGCCCATTCCGGCAGAGGCCGCAGGAAGAAACAAAAATCGGGGCAGCTCGCCCAGGCGCCTCCCTTGACCGCCTGTGCGTGCCCCGCCACGTCCAGGGACAACGACAACATCAAGGCGATCGTCAGCTGCGCCACCGAGGGGGCCGAGTAGCCCGGCACGTTCGTGACGGCAATCCCCAGCCGGCGGGCGGCGGCGAGGTCCACGATGTTGGTGCCCGTGGCGCTGATCCCCACGTAACGCAGGGTCGGGCTGAGCCTTTCCAGGAGCGCGCCGTCGATCACGGCCTTGTTGGTGATCACGACCTCGGCGCCCTGGCAGCGCAGCTCGAGGGCTCGGCCTCCCGTACGCGGGTGGTTGTCGACGGTGCCCAGGGTCGAAAGGCCGGGCCACGCGGAACGCCCCTGGTCCGCCGTGAAGGCATCGAGCAATACGATCTTCATGCCGCGTTCATCGCACACCCGCAAAGCGGCCGCCAGGCCCACCCTCCGCTCACGGGGGAGGCAAGGGGCCTGCGCGTTGCTCGAGCTTCGTCGCCAAAGCCAGGCCCTCGGCCGTGGGCTGTTTGGCCCGCAGGGCGAGCGCCAGCGCGCGGCGCAGATCCAGGGCCTCGCCTCGGGCCGTCCGGGCCTCGTAGACCCCGGCAAAGTCCGGCGGCACCCGCAAGGTCCAGTTGAGAGCGTCCTTCACCCCGGGGCGGTTGTACGTTTCCGTTTGGCCGAGCAGATCGGCGAAGAACACCGAGACGTTGCGGGCAGGGCTTGCAAAGAGTTCGGCGAAGAGGGCGTTGCACAGGGCCCGCGGGTCGCCAAGCAGCTCTTCGGCGAAGGCCGGGCGGGCCCTGTCGTCGGGCACGAGGCGGCGGGCCAGGTGGAGCGCCCGCAGTTCGAGCTTGCGGGTGCCCTGCCAGGCCGGCGCGAGCGCCCACAAAGGGGGCGTGTCGTGGGTGCCCACCATGATCCAGTCGTTCGGCTCGAGCCGCGCGCTGTCGTAGACATCGTGGCTCGTTTCCGGGTTGGCCTTCTGGGTGACACAGAAGCGCCCGAGGGCTCTTTCTCGCATCACGGTCTCGAGGGGAAAGGGCCAGGTGCTCAGAACCTCGCACAGGATGTCGTGGCGGCGCCGCCCCCGCGCCTGTGCCCGCGCAAGTAGGGCGTCGAGCACGACGGCGTAGCGCTTCGTCTGCGCGGGCTCGAGCGCGATCACCCAATCGTCCGCATGGCGGGGGGTGTGGGGATCCGGGTTGAGCTGCTCGGGGCGCACCAGCGAAAAGGGCCCGAGTGCCGGATGATCGGGCACTGCGGGCGACGAGAAGAGGCGGGCCCCTCGTTGAACGGCTTGCGCGGGATCTGCGGTGCCTGCCATGTACACCCAGGGGCAGACGAGGCCGTGAGGGTGGTCGATGCGAAGGCCGTCGAAGTCGGTCAGCAGCTTGTCCACCCGCTCCGTCACGAGGGCGAGCGCCGGTCCGGGGACCGCGGGGTCTCCGTAAAGCCGGGGATCCAGTACGGGATAGCCCCAGGGCTGGCCGTCGGGGTTCGTGCGGCTGGGAGGCGCCCCCATCTCGTAGCCGGGAAGAAAGACCGACCCGTGGGCCCACACATCGCTGTGCGCGTACCCCACCTGGAGGTCTCCAAACAGCCTGAGCCCCGCCAGGTCTCGTCGCAGCTCATCGTGCTGGCGCTGCAGCAGAAACTGCCCGAGGGCGTAGCGCTCGATCGCCGGGGCCTGCGTGGCCAACAAGGCTTGGCGGCGCTGTCGTTTGTCTGCAGACGAGAATGCGTCTTCGCGGTACAGGCTGCGATCCGGCTCGGGCCACCGGCGCCAATCGTCGCTGGCGTGGAGCGCGGACAAAACGGTGAACAGAGCGTCTTTTTCCAGCCAGCCGTCCGTGGCCAGGCGCTCGGTCCGATAGCTTTCGAAGGCGCGGCAGAGCTCGGCGTCCTCCCCGCGACGGTACGTTTCGTACGCCACGTCGAGCAGGCTCTGTGCGCCCTGCCAGGCGCTGGCATAGGCGACGCGGTCGCGGGCCTGGCCTGCGTGATTGACCTGGGCCTCTGCCACCCAGCGGGCCAGGCGTTCGGGCGGCACCAGGGGCCGGGACCCCGAGGTCAGGGGAGACGGCGCCAGGGACATGAGGTTGCGCGAGAACACGGTGCCGTCGTAAGGCGA
Source organism: Myxococcales bacterium (assembly GCA_022184915.1). Lineage (NCBI taxonomy): Bacteria > Pseudomonadati > Myxococcota > Myxococcia > Myxococcales > Myxococcales bacterium. Next base: position 237,264 of record JAGTJU010000004.1, read on the forward strand.
GGGGTTGACGGCCGAGGTTTGGCCCTGAGGCCCGAAGAGCACCCCGTCGAAGCCGAGCTGCTGTACGAAGCTCAAAAATGCGCGGCCGCCTTCGGAGTAGGGCGAGCCGCGGCCGAGTTCTTCGTGCGGCAAGCTTGGAAAGCTGGCGTCGTGAATTGCCAAAACCAGCCGGTCGATTCCGAGCTGCGCGAGCGCTTCGCGGACGAGGGACCGATCGTAGCTTCGCGGCGGAGACATGCAGCTTTCCCCACCTTACGGCATCGCGCCGCGGGGGCAACTGGCGGCGGCGCGGCGGTTGGGGACCTCGGGCTCAGGCCGTGGGGGCGGCGCCAGCCTCTCCGCCCTGCGGCGGATCCAGCGCTTCGCGAATGCGCCGAAGCAGGGTGTCTGAATCGTAGGGCTTCTCGATCAGGCGGCCCTGGTGCTCCCGCAGAAACTCCTCGGGGAACACCCCGCTCGTGTACCCGCTGGCGAACAACACGGGCAGGGTGGGGCACAGGGTGTGGAGGTGCTGGAACACCGCCCGGCCCGACATCACGGGCATCACGGCATCGAGCAGCGCCAAGTGAATTTCGTTGCCTCTTTGCTCGAAGAGCTGCACGGCTTCCCCGCCGTCTTTGGCCGCGATCACCTGGTAGCCCGCACGCTCGAGCAGGGCGCAGACCACCTGGCGCACCATGTCGTTGTCCTCTGCCACCAAGATCGTCTCGTTCCCGCCCCGCACCAGGCGCTCCACGTGGCCCCCCACGGACAGGGCGGCCCGCTCGACGATGGGCAGGTAGATCTTGAACCGAGAGCCCATGCCGGGCTCGCTGTAGACGTGAATCATCCCGTCGTGCTGTTTGATGATCCCGTAGGCCGTCGAAAGGCCAAGTCCCGAGCCCCGCTCGGGGCCCTTCGTGGTGAAGAAGGGCTCGAAGGCCCGCTCCCGAACCTCCTCCGACATGCCGCTGCCCGTATCGGAAACCGACAGCAGGACGTAACGTCCCGCGCGCGCCCAGGGGTGTGTTTTGACGTAGTTGCCGTTCAGCACGACGTTTTCGGTTTCGATGGTCACGCGCCCGATGTCGTCGATGGCATCGTTGGCGTTGACCACGAGGTTGAGCATCACCTGCTCGATCTGCCCCGGGTCACCGAGCACGGTTCCCAGGGCGTGCCCGGGCACGAAGTCGAGGTCGACCGATTCGTGGATCACCCGTCGCAGCAGCTTCATCAAGTTGCGGATGACATCGTTGAGGTTGATCGGCTGCTTGTGCATCGGCTGCTGCCGGGAAAACGCCAGCAGCTGACGGGTCAGGCCCGCGGCGCGTTCGCCGGCCTTCACGATCGCGCGCAGGTCCTCGGCGGCCGCGGTGGGGTTGGTGTGCAGGGTACGCAGCGCGAGCTCGGCATAGTTGAGGACGGCCACGAGCATGTTGTTGAAGTCGTGCGCCACACCGCCCGCCAGCAGCCCGATGGACTCGAGCCTTTGCGCTTGGCGGAGCTGATTCTCCAGCGTTTGTCGGTGGCGATCGTCCTGGCGCTGTTGGGTGACGTCCTTGAAGATACCCCACAGGCGCACGAGGCTGCCGCGATCCACGACGCCGAAGAGATCCGCCACCAGCTGCCGGGGGCGGCGCTCGGGGCCCGTGGCGAGACTCAGCTCGAGGTCACGCGCGCGGTACCCCCGTTCGACGAGCAAGGGGAACACGCCTTCGAGCCAGCCGAGCAGGCCGGAGTGACTGTCTTGTACGGTTCGTCCCTCGAGTTCCCTGGCGGTGGCGGCCCCCATGAGGCCGACGAACTCGGCGTTGCACTTCGCCACCAACGCACGCTTCGAGAAGCTGGCTGTCTGCGCTTCGGCTTCGAGGTCCACGGGCATGCCCCCGGGGATCTCGAAGCAGCCGATTGCGTCGGCACTGCCCGCGATGAAGGAGCTCAGGCGCTCTTCGGCCTGCCGGGCCTGCGCGAGCAGGCGCTCTCGGTCGAGCAACGCCCCCATCGCCTGGGCGAGCTGTGAAAGGTGGGCGAGTTCGACCCGCGACCAGGTCCCCTCCGACGTGAGCCAATCGAGTCCAAGCGCGCCGAGCGGGGCCCCGCTACCCGGCAAGGGTAGAGTGACGAAGCTTTGGATACACGAGGCCTGCATCGCGGTGCGTTCGGCGGTGGCCTCGATGGGAAGCGCCGCTTCGTTCGGCACCTCGACGACGGCAAGCTCCTTCAAGCGTCCCATGCTCCAGGGGAACGAGCCCAACGGAACGCCCTGCATGCTCGTGCGGATCGAATCGACGCCCGGCACACAGTGGTCGAGCAGGCAGGAGAAGCGCTGGCCGTCCTCCGAAAATACGAGCACGTACCCTCGCTGGGCTCCGGTGCTGGCGATCGCCCACGCCAGCGAGGGTTGCAACGCGGCGTCGAGGGTCTTGGTGTCGGCCGCGAGCAGCCGCGTGACGTGCGCGTGGAGTTCGTCAGTCGTCAGGCGACAAGACGCATCGTGACCTGCTTGGCAGAACGGCCGGGTGGTTTGGGTCATGCGGCGCGACGCCGGATATTAACCCTTTCTGTGGCTCTCCTGTCCACAGATTGGTGAGGCGCCGTGACCAATCTGTGTCTCACGCCGGGCGGTGAGCGTTCAGCGGAAATCGGTGAGGCTGCGCCGTGAGCCTCGCTTCGGAGAGCCATCGCGCTCGTGTTGGCACTCCACGCAGAGATCCACGTAGGGCAGGGCCTCGAGCCGTTTGCCGATGGGGTCTCCGCAATCGACGCACTGGCCGAAATCGTCCGGAGCGTCCCGCAGGCGCACGAGGGCAGCATCGATGCGCTTGAGGATCGTGGCGCGCTCGCGGTTGCGCCGCGACGCGATCACCTGGTTCATCTCTGCCAGGGGGGCTTCGTCGTCGTCCGTTTTGTCGGTGGCAGGCTCGATCGCCAAGTCCCCTTCGGCCACGAGCGCGGCGCGAAGCGCTTCGAGTTTTTCTTTGTGTTGCTGCAAATCGTGAGACGGCATGGTCGGAAGCCCTCGATCCCGGGCAAGGAGCCTCACAGTTTCGCCACAAATCTCTGCGCTGGCAACCCGCGGGGCTCCGCGCATGGTCGTGGTGCACGGGTCACCGCCCCGCCGTTCTCGTCGATGAGACGTTACGTTGAGGGAACGTGCGTTGCGGGTGCGGGCCCGCATCGGGGGCCGTTCGGCCAGGTCCGGGTTGGTACGTGACGTGAAGAGACCCTCGGACGAGATGGCAGAACGCAGCGATGTGCGCCCCGAGGTGTCGACGATGGTGGCGGTGGGCACGGTCACCTTCGCCTCGGTGCGGCTGTGGGCGCGTCTCGAGCGGCCCTCTGACTTGGCGCTGCGTCTCGAGGGGCCCGAGGGCAAACGAGCCGTCTCGCTTCGGCCGTCGTGGGGTGAACAAAACACCTGCGCTTTCACCTACCCGAATGACTTCCCCGGCGAAGCCCCTTTGTGCGCGGGGACGCGTTACCGTTTGCGCGGAGGCACACCCCTTGATCGAGCGCACGGCCGCCGAGGTCCGCGCCGCGTACCATCGCAGGTACCCTTCACGCGTCGCACATGCCCAGCTGGCAGCGCTTGCACGCCTGCGCTGAGTTGCCACCAGCCTTTCGGAACGCCGACGCCCCCGTCCAGCGCGCAGGAGCGTGTAGGTGTCTATCGTTAACCTCACAAGGCTTGTCGACAAAATTGGTACACGGCCTTACTCTTGGTTCATTCGCTTTGGCCCTGGAACGAGGGTCGTGTTAACCCGAACAGCGTCATGGGGCAGTCTGGCCCACCCGATCGCGTCTCCTCCGACGTCCCCGAGGCCGCCACCGTTGCGGGCCCGGTGATGGGCCGTGGCGTGGCGGGCGCCGCCGAGCTGCCCACGGTCGGTGTACGGCTGGGGGGCCGCTACGAAACGCTCGGTCTCGTGGGCGCGGGCGGAGGCGGTGTGGTCTTTCGGGCCCGCGACGCCGCCGATGGCAGCCTGGTCGCCCTCAAGGTCTCCACGCGCCTCGACGGCGGCGCCGCCGACGCCTTCGAGCGGGAGGCGCGGGTGCTGGCGCAGCTCCAACACCCGGCCATCGTCAAGTACCTCGACCACGGCACCACGCCGGAGGGGGCCTACCTGGCCATGGAGCTCTTGGCCGGGGAGACTCTGCGCGAGCGTCTGGCCCATGGCCCCTTGGCACCCGAAGCGGCCTGTCGTCTCGGCGCGCGCATGTTGGATGCGCTCGGGTTCGCCCATGCGCGCGGGGTCGTGCACCGCGACTTCAAGCCCTCGAACGTGTTTTTGCCCGCGGGTCAGCTCGAGCAGGCCAAGCTGCTCGATTTCGGCATCGCCCGGGAGCTGTACGGATGGGCCCGCACGCTCACGGGCCAGGTGATGGGCACACCGCTTTACATGGCGCCCGAACAGGCCACGGGGCGGCGGGACGTGGACGGGCGCGCCGACCTCTTCGCCGTGGGGTGCGTGCTCGTGGAATGCATCACGGGGCGCCCCCTCTTCGCCGGGGTCGGCACGGCGGGCCTCGCGAAGCTGGCCTTGGCCGACGACGTTCTGGCCGATTCCGACTTTCCCCACCTGCCCCCGGCGCTGGGCGACGTGCTCCGCCCCTTGCTGGCCCGCGACCCAGCGCACCGGCCGAGCGATGCGCGCGCGGTGGCCCGACAGCTCGAGAGTCTGGCAGGGGCGCTGCAAACGGTTTCGGCACCTGCGGAGGCCACCGCCCTCGGCAGCCGCGAGGCGCGGTCCATGGTGGTGCTCATGGTGGGCGCCCCCCAGGAAGGGGCTTCATCTTCGACGGCCGAGTCCCTGGTGGCCGACCTCGCCCGCCGCCATCAAGGCCACGTGCAAACCCTGCTCTCGGGGGCGCTGCTCGTCAGCTTCGGCCCGGGGGGCTCGCGTGAGTTGGCCACGCTCGCGGCCCGCGCGGCGCTGGCGCTGCGGCCCCTCGTGATTGGCCGCGCCCTGGCCCTGGCCCTGGGGCGGGCCACGGTGGAGGGGCGCACGGTGGTGAGCGCGGCGATTGACGAGACCACGCGTCTTTTGGCGCCCACCCCGGACGCTGCGGCCGCCTTCGGCAGATCGGGCGTGGTCTACGTGGACAGCCACGCGGCGGCGCTCTTGGCGGACGGCTTCGAGGTCGAGTCGTGCGAGACCGCATTTGGCACCGCCCACGTGCTCCGGGGCGAGCAGGCAGTGCGGGAAGGCCAGCGGTTGCTCCTCGGGCGTGAGGTGCCCTTCGTGGGGCGTGAGCGCGAGCTGGCTTCGCTCGAGGCCCTGGTGCTCGAGTGCTTCGACGACGAACGGGCGCACTCGAGCTTGGTGGTGGCCCCTGCCGGCGGGGGCAAGTCCCGCCTCAAGCGTGCCCTTCGTCAGAGCGTGAGCCGCGCCAACCCGCAGGCCTGGGTTCTGGTGGGGCAGGCCGATCCCCTGGCCGCCGGGGCGCCCTACGGGGTGTTGGCGGCGGCCTTGCGTCGCGCCGCCCAGATCGCGGAGCCTGGCGCCTCGACCGAAAACCAAGGTCGTCTGCGGGCCCTCCTGGCGGAGGTGCTCGCCACGTCCCTGCCCGATGATCGCGAGCGCATCCTGGCCTTCATCGGCGAGATCATGGGCGTGTGGGGCGAAGGCAACGTCCCGTTGCGCCTGCGCTCCGCGCGGCAAGATCCCCGGAGCCTGTCTGACCAAGTCCGCCTGGCTTGGCTGGATCTCCTGGCGGGGGCGCTGGCCCGGGGGCCCGTGTTCTTGGTCCTCGAGGACCTCCACTGGGCCGACGGTCCGTCGTTACAGCTCGCCGAACTTGCCCTGAGGACGCATCGGGATCGTCCCCTGTTCGTGCTTGGCTTCGCGCGCCCCGAGGTCAACGACCGCTTTCCCAACCTGTGGCGGGACGTATCCGACCGTCAAACCTTGCCGCCGTTGCGCCCCCGCGCCTGCCGGGAGCTGGTGCGTGCCGTCCTGCCCGATCTGGCCCCCGAGCGCCTCGAGCTGCTCGTGGCGCGGGCCGATGGCAATCCGTTCTTTCTCGAGGAACTCCTGCGGGTGGAATCCCAGACGGGGGCGGCGGATGAGAGGCTCGTGCCCCCCACGATCCTGGCCGCGCTCCAGACCCGCCTCGACACGGTCGGGGAGGGTGGCAAGCAGGTCTTGCGTGCTGCCAGCGTGTTCGGTGAGCGCTTCTCCCGAGAGGGGGTCGAGGCGTTGCTGCCTCAGGAGGTGCAGCAGGACGTGGAAGCCTGGCTCGACGTGCTGGCCAGCGCGGAGCTGGTGGCGCGGCCTCTGCCCCCCGGCGCGGGGCACGGCGCTGCCTGGCAGTTCCGGCACGCGCTCGTGCGGGATGCGGCTTACGACACCCTGCTCGAGTCTGACAAGCGCGTGGGTCACCGCCTGGCCGCCCGGCACCTGGCGGCAACGGGCGAACGCGAAGGCGCCCTCTTGGCCGCACACTACGAGTTGGCCGGCGATCGCAAGCTGGCCCGCCATCACTACCGCGTGGCTGCAGAGCAGGCCCTGGAAGCGGGCGACGCCGAAGGCGTCAAGGCGCGCTGTGCGCAAGCCCAGAACCTGGGCGCTGCGGGCGAGGAGCTGGGATGGCTGCGCCTCGTGGCGTGCAGGGCCGTGATGTGGCAGGGCGCATGGCCCGTGGGCGAAGAGCTCGCGCGCGAGGCGTACGCGCTTCTGCCGGGCCTCGTGCGCATCGAAGCCCTGACGGAACTCATCATCGCGCTTGGCCAGCAACAAAAAACGGATGAGATGCGGGCACGTTTTCGGGAGCTCATGTCCCTCGAGCCCCAAGGGGCCGATCGGGCAGCCTGGGCCTACGCGGCCCTTCGCAGCGGGGGCCTTTTCGTCGTGCTGCTCGGCGAGCGCACCGAGGTGGTCGAGCTGGTGGCGCGCACGCGGCAGGTGGCGGCGCTCGGGGATCTGCGGCTTTCGGCCATGTGGCACAACGTGCGGTCCCAGGAGGCCTTGATGTCGGGGGCCATGGCGCAGTGTCAGCACGAAGCCGAGGCGGCCTTGGCGGCCTTCGAGACGGCGGGTGACATCCGTGAGGCTTGTGGTGTGCTGAACAATCTGGTGTGCGTTCTCACCGATCTCGGCAAGCTCGAGCGGGCCGAGCGGCGCGCCCTGCGGCTTTTGGCCCTGTCCGAGCGGTTGGGGCTGTATACGGCGTCGGTCGCGCGGGTCAACCTGGCGTGCATCTACCTTGCCCGGGGGGAGGCCGGCCGGGTGGCTGAAACCGTGCGGCAGGCCATGGCCAGCGAGCAGGTGAGCGTGGACCCTCGGGTCCAGGGGTTCTGCCACCTGTTGCTGGCGCAAGCCGCCCTCGCGCAAAACCGCCCCGAGCTCGCCGTGAGCGCCGCCTCCGAAGCGGTGTCGCGGCTGGCGAAGGCGCCGGCGATCTTGTTTACGGCCGAGGCGGCTTTGTCCCGCGCGCTCTTGCAGGTCGGCCAGCGCGCCGAAGCGCGCATCTACGCACAATCTGCGGTCGCGAGCCTCGAGCGCGGTGGGGTGGCCGAACACGCCGAGTTCATGGTGTGGCTGGCGGGCATCGAGGTCGCCCGCGCCGATGGCGACACGCTTTGGGCCCGCACCTTGACGGAAAAGGCTGCAGGCGCGCTCGACCGCAGGCTCATGAATCTGACGGCAGACGAAGATCGAGAGCGCGCGTTGTCAGCCTTACCCGACGTGGCCCTCATCGAGCGCCATGCGCGTGCTTTGGGGGTTGCGTTTCCCCGCGTTCCCCACGTATGGATACCGAGCTTCGACGACCCTTCCGGCGTCTCCACCCTCTTGGGCGACGCGTGACCGTCTCCGCCCGGGGCATTGCCTCGGCGCACGTGCAGAACCCCTGAAGAAGATTCGATGGACCCCCGCTTCCCCCCGCGTCCGCCTGGTGCCCCCGGCGAGGACAACACCGAGGTGCAGTCCCCCACCACGTCGGCCACCCGTATGCCCGTGCTCCTCGTGGTGGGCGACGCAGCTTTGGGCGGGGCGCCCGGCCCGGGGCCGCGTGTTTTGGCCCTCGGGGCTGCGGGGCTGGTTGCCGGTCGAAACATCGAGCCCTCGGGCCAAGAAACGCTCTGGCGCCTCACCCACAGGCGGGCGTCGGGGCGGCATGCCCGGGTTCGTCGCCTCTCGGACGTGTGTCTGCTCGAAGATCTCGGCAGCACCAATGGAACTCTTCGCAACGGGCTTGCCCTCTCGGCGCCCGTGGCGTTGCAGGATGGTGACATCGTGTTCATGGGCGGCCACGCGGCCGTGTTTCGCTGGCTGTCGCTGGAAGAGGAGAGGGCGCTCGCCGAGGCCCGCCGGTCGCCGATGGGGCCCATTGCCACGAGCTCGCCGCTCACGGCCTTGGCCGAGATGAAGCTCAAGCGGATCGCCGCCTCCGAGCACGAGATCCTGCTGGTGGGCGAAACGGGCGTCGGCAAGGAGGTGTACGCCGAGGCCATCCACAAGGCGAGCGGACGCGCGGGACCCCTCGTCCCCGTCAACTGCGCGGCGCTGCCGGGTGAACTCGTCGAAAGCGAGCTCTTCGGCTACGTCCGTGGGGCCCACTCACAAGCCAACCAAACCAAGCGCGGACTCATCGAGGAGGCCGAGGGTGGCACCCTCTTCCTGGACGAGATCGGCGACATGCCCCAGACCGCTCAGGCGAAGCTGCTGCGCTTCCTGCAAAGCCGCGAGATCGTGCCTCTGGGGTCCACGAGGCCGCGCCGGGTGGACGTGCGCGTGCTGGCCGCCACGTCGCGTCCGGGAGGCGGCAATGGCTCACCGGGCCTCCGTGAAGATCTCATTGGCCGCATGGGAGCCGCCGCGTTCACGCTGCCCCCCTTGCGCACGCGGCGCGAGGACCTGGGGGTTCTCATGCACCACTTCACGCGCCAGGCGGCAGGTGGCGTGGCCCCGGCGCTCGACGCGGGCACCTTCCTGGCCTTGTGTCTTTATCCCTGGCCCCGCAACGTCCGGGAGCTGAAGAAGGTCGTGGAGACGGCGGTGCTGTTGGCCGCGGGCGCACCGGAGGTGGGGCTTTTGCATTTGCCCGAAGAGCTCGCGCAGCTCGTCTCGGGCGATGGCATCACGAATCCCACCGACCCCGTCTCCGGGGAGTTCTCGGAGGGCTCGTCGGGCGGGTCGGAGGTCCGTTTTCCCCCTGCCGACAGCGCCCCGACCACGGACGCCACCGGGGCGCAAGCGTTGCCGCCAGACCGGCGGCGTTCGCCCCGGCCGCTGCCCCGGCGTGACGAGCTCGTCGCTTTGCTCACAGCGCACCAGGGGAACGTGTCCGAGGTCGCCCGCGCCCTGGACCGCCACTGGAAGGTCATCAAGCGCGCGCTCGACCGCTATGGGCTCGACGCCGATCGGTTCCGGACCGAAGGGGGGCCTTGAGGCCAAGCGGCGGGATTCACGCCGAATTCAGATGCACGGGTGCCGCATCCCGGTGAATATTGAAGTCATGGACCCTCGCATCTGGCACAAGAGCTACCCGAAGGGCGTTCCGACCGAGATCAACCCGGACAGGTTTCCGTCGATCTGCGCGGCGGTCAGCGAGACCTTCAAGCGCTTCGCGGATCGCCCCTGCTTTTCCAACATGGGTGTCACGATGTCGTTCCGGGACATCGAGCGCGCGAGTGGCCACTTCGCGGCCTTCTTGCGCAAGGATCTCGGCCTCGTGAAGGGCGATCGCATCGGTCTGCAGATGCCCAACGTTTTGCAGTACCCCGTAGCCCTCTTCGGCGCCCTGCGGGCCGGGCTGGTGGTGGTGAACACCAACCCGCTCTACACGCCGCAAGAGATGGAGCACCAGTACCGCGACGCCGGCGTCAAGGCGATCGTGATCCTGGCCAACTTCGCGAGCAAGCTCGAGGGTGTGTTGCCTCGTCTCGCGTCCGGGGGCGCCGCGCCCCGGGTGATCGTCACGGAGCTCGCCGATCTGTTCCCTGCGGTCAAGCGCACGCTCGTCAACGCCGTGGTCAAGCACGTCAAAAAGATGGTGCCGCCCTTCGCGATCCCCGGTGTGCTCTCGTTCCGCGACGCCCTGGCACGGGGTGCATCCCACGGGACTTTGCCCGACGCTGATGTGGGGCCCGACGACCTGGCTTTCCTGCAGTACACGGGCGGCACCACGGGCGTGGCCAAAGGGGCCATGCTCACCCATCGCAACATCTTGGCCAACCTGGAACAGGCCACGGCCTGGATGGCCCCCCGCTTCGTCGAGGGTGAGGAGGTGGTGGTCACGCCGCTGCCGCTTTACCACGTGTTCTCTTTGACGGTGAATTGCCTCCTGTTCATGCGCTACGGCAGCAAGAACATACTGGTGACGAACCCACGCGACTTCCCGGGCTTCGTCAAGCTGCTCCAGACCGAGCGGTTCACGGTGTTGACGGCGGTGAGCACCTTGCTGAACGCGCTCATGAACCAGCCGGGCTTCGAAAAGATCGACTTTTCGGGGGTGAAAGTCACGGTGGCGGGGGCCATGGCCCTTCAGCGGGCCGTGGCGGAGCGCTGGAAGCAAACCACGAAGTCCGCGGTGATCGAGGGCTTTGGCCTCACGGAGGCCTCGCCCGTGGTGTGCTGCAATCCGGTGGATGGCTCCGATCGCATCGGCACGATCGGCCTGCCCTTTCCCAGCACGGACATCAAGCTCGTGAATGACGATGGCGTCGAGGTGGCCGAGGGCCAGCCCGGCGAGCTCGTGATCGCGGGGCCCCAGGTCATGAAGGGTTACTGGAAGCGGGACGACGAGACCCAACGGGTGCTGCGCGAAGGGTGGCTCTACACGGGCGACGTGGCCCAGATGGACGGCGATGGCTTCTTCCGCATCGTCGACCGCAAAAAAGACATGATCCTGGTCTCTGGGTTCAACGTCTACCCGAACGAAGTGGAGGACGTGGTGGCCCGTCACCCCGGCGTGGCCGAGGTGGGGGCGATAGGCGTGCCCGACGAAAAATCGGGGGAGGTGGTGAAGATCGTGGTGGTGAAAAAGAACCCGAGCCTGACCAGCGAGGAGCTCATCGCGTTTTGCCGCGAGCACCTCGCAGGCTACAAGATCCCCAAGGTGGTCGAGTTCCGCAGCGAGCTGCCGAAGACCCCCGTGGGCAAGGTCTTGCGGCGCGCGCTGCGGGATTCCTGATTAGGCCGCCGCGAGGCTCTCGAGGCGCGCCTTGACGGCCTGGGTGTTTGCGTGCCGCGGCCCGAGGGTCTCGGCGAAGATCGCGTGGGCGCGTGTGAGCAACTTGTGGGCCTCTTTCGGGTGGCCGAGGTCGTTCTTCACCACGCCGAGGTTGTGCAGCCCGAACGCCAGCTCGGGGTGTTTGCGGCCGAGGTGCTCTTCCTGGATCGCGATCGCCTGGGTCAGGAGGGTTTCCGCCTCTTGCAGCTTGCCTGTGCGGTAAAGCAGGCCGCCCAGGGTCTCGAGCGTGGCGCCCACCTCGAAACTACGCGGCCCAAGCTGCTTGGTGAACGCGCCGAGAGACGCCTTCAGGAGCTTGGCCGCCTCTTCGTGTTTGCCCCGGGCGTCGAGGATCGCCGCCAGGGCCGTGCGATCGGCCGCCGTGCCCAGGCTCTTCGGGCCGTCGCAGGCCAAGCGCAGCGCCAGCCCGGCAGCCGCATGTTTTTCCGCCCGGGCGAGATCGCCTGCCGCATGGGCCACGCCCCCCATGTTGTGAAGAAGCGTGGCCATGAAGGCGCTACGGGCGCCGTGATGCTTTGCCACCAGCGGGCGCGCTTGTTCATACTGTGCCCGAGACTCGTCGTAGCGGCCCTGATACTTGCGGAGGATGCCGCGCTCGTTCAGCACGTCGGCGTAAATGCCGTCTTTGGGACCAAAGTGCGCGAGCACCGCGGCCTCGGCCTCGTCCAGCCACTTGTCGGCCTTGGGGTAGCGCCCGAGTGCCCGCGCGCCCCCAGCCGCGGTGGTCTTCGCCCAGATCCACGTGCGCAGAGCTTCCGGATCGGGCGCTGCCCCCCGCACGTGTTTGTCGAGTGCGCGGGCCGCCTTGTGGCAGAGCGTCTCCGTGCGCGCGAAGTCTTCGGCCGAGTAGGCGGCCTGGCCCGCCGCCAGGTCGCGGCAAGCGGCTTCGAGCTGGGCCACGGCGCGTGCCGGGGGCAACGCCGCTCGCGCGACACGCTTGGGCGCGGCTTCGCGCGAGGCCTTGCGGCTCACTCGTGTCAGGCCTTTCCGCGGCGCTCGAGGCGGGCTCGTTTTTCGCGCGGTTTTTCGGGTCTTTTTGTTGGCGCCCGTCTTTCGTGCGCCTTTCTTTTTGGCGCCTCGGCTGGATTTCGTCGGGCGCGGGGCGCTTCGCTTCGATGGGCTACGGGAGGTTGTCATGCGTGTCGCCAGGGTGTGCCGGAAGCGGTGGCAATTGCAATCCAGAATTCGACGGCAGCAACTTGGTTCTGCGCTACTCTAGCCGCGCCCGATGCCCCGACGATTCGCCTCCGCCATGGGACCGATCCGGAACGCGCCCTTGTGGTCGGCCACGGCCGGGGCCTTGCTGTTGGCCGCTTGGTTCGCCTGGTTCGTGTTCGCGCGCGTCTCCGTGTACGCCGTGTCGCACAGCGCGCGCCTCGAGGTGCAAAGCGCCCCGCATCCCGTGGACGCGCCCGTGGGGGGGCGTGTGGTGGCCAGCCGGCTCGTGCTCGGCACCGCCGTCCACGAGGGTGAGGTGCTCGTGCAGCTCGACGCCGAGGCTTTTTCCCTCGAGCTCGAGCGTGAGGCCGGACGCGTGGCGCACCTCGAGCCCCAGATTGCGGCCTTACGCAGAGAGATGGCTGAGGACCTCGAAGCCGCACGCGGCGAAGGGCTGGCCGCGGTGGCGGCTCACGAGGAGGCCGAGGCGTTTCGGCGTGCCTCGGAAGCGCTGGCCGCCCTCAAGCGCGAAGAAACGACCCAGCTGGAAGTGTTGCGGCAGCAGCGCATCGTGGCCGAGCTCGAGTCGGCGCGCATGCGATCCGAATCGGAACAGCGCCAGGCCGAGGCCGAGGCCGCACGCACCGGCGTGCGCCGCTTGGGCGGAGAGGTGCTCGTGAGGCGCAGCGACAGGCGGGCGCGCATCGCCCGCGTCGAGCTCGAGATCGCGCAGCTCGAAGCCCTGCGTGTCGAGGCGGAGGGGCGCGTGCGCACCTTGGCCCGCGAGGTCGAGCTGCGCACGATCCGCGCGCCCGTGTCGGGCCGGCTCGGCGACGTCAGCCCCTTGCAGGCCGGGGCCGTGGTGGAGGCGGGCGTACGCCTCGCCGTGGTGGTGCCTGCAGGCGGTCTGCGCGCGGTGGCCTATTTCGAGCCGCGCGCGGCGGTGGGGCGCGTGGCGGCGGGGCAAGAAGGGCGCCTGCGTTTGCTGGGCTTTCCCTGGACGAAATACGGCGCGCTCCAGGCCCGGGTCTCGACCGTGGGCACGGAACCTGCCGGGGGCTTCGTGCGCGTCGAGCTGGCCGTCACCCGGCTGCCCGGCACGATCACCCCCTTCGAGCACGGCTTGCCGGGCTTCGTCGAGGTACGTGTCGAGCGCGCCTCGCCGTGGTCCCTGGTCCTCGATGCAGCGGGACGCTTCGTCACGGGCGTGGACGCGCAAACCCTTCCCGAAGCCGAGGGCCTCGCGCGCCGCGGAGGCGGGGCGCCGTGAGCGGCGCGTCCGCCGCAGAGACCTCGGCGCGCACGCGCCGGGCGAAGCGCCGCTTTTTCGTTCCCGAAGCCATCCAGACCTCGGCGATGGACTGCGGCCCTGCCTGCCTCAAGAGCGTGCTCGAAGGCTACGGGATCGCCGTGAGCTACGGGCGTCTGCGCGAGGCCTGCCACACCACCCTCGACGGCACGGCGGTGTCCGCGCTCGAAGCGGTGCTGGGCGATCTTGGCCTCGAGGCCTACGAGTCGGTGGTGCCGGCCGAGCACCTGTTCATGAGGCGTGCGGATCTGCTGCCCGCGATCGTGGTCACGGCGCTGCCCTCCGGGATCTTGCACTTCATCGTCGCCTGGCGCTGCGTGGGGCCGTACGTGCAGGTGATGGACCCCGCACGCGGTCGGCACTGGATCCACCACAAGGAGCTGATGCGACAGCTGGCCCTCGTCGAGGTGCCTGTGCCCAAAGAGGCCTTCGAGGCCTTCATTCACGACGAGGGTTTGCGTAAGGTCGTGGTCGCCCGTCTCGAGGCCGTGGGATGTGCGCAGGCGGGGCCCCTGTTCGAGGGCGCGCTGGCCGCGGGGTGGGATAGCTTTGCGCGCTTCGAGGGGGCGCTGCGGTTGTGTGAGCGGCTTCGGGATCAGGCGGGCTTTTCCCAAGCGAAGACGGCGAAGGTTCTCGAGGGGCTGCTGCGACACGCGGTGAGCCGCCCCGACGTGATCCCGGAGACCCTGCGCTCGGCCAAACCCGCGCCCGACCAGCCAGGCGCCGCCGACGAGGCGGGTGAGCCTGGCCCGCCCGTGCCCATGGTGAAGATGCGCGGCGCGGTGGCCCTGGCCATCGAAGGCCGCAAGCCCCCGCAGGCCCCGGCGCCGGAGGCGGTTCCGTCCGCGGCCGCGCGGGTGCTCGCAAAGCCCGAAGACAGGGCGGGCTCCGTGCTGTGGCGTCTCCTGCGCGGCGCGGGCGGCCGTGCGCCGGCGTTCTTGATGCTGGCCCTCCTGGTGAGCGCGCTCGGGGGCCTCGTCGAGGCCTTGCTCTTTCGCGCGTTTTTCGATCTCGGCCGGCGCTTGCCGCTCTTCTCTCACCGGGTGGTGGCGGTGGGCCTCGTGGCCTCGTTTGCGCTCGCGCTCCTGCTCATCGAATGGCCCACGGCGCGCGGTTTGGCCGCGCTCGGGCGCCGGCTCGAAGGAGGCCTGCGGCGGGCCTTCCTCGACAAGCTGCCCCGGCTGGAGGACGCGTACTTCCAAAGCCGCCCCGTCTCCGACATGGCCACCCGCGCGCATCAGATTCACCAGCTTCGGGCGCTGCCGTTTTATGCCGGGCAGATCTTCCGCGTGGGCTGCGAGATGGTGGTGACCACGGCGGGCGTCATCTGGCTTCATCCCCGCGGCGCACCGCTGGCCGTGGTGCTGCTCTTTGCGCTCTTGGTGGTGCCGTTGGCCCTGCAAGGCGGCCACGAAGAGCGCGACATGCGCGTGCGCGCCCATACGGGGGCGCTTTCGGTGTTCTACCTGGACGCTCTGCTCGGCTTATCGGCCGTGCGGGCGCATGCAGGTGAGGTCTCGCTGGAGCGCGAACACAGAATCCGTCTCGAGGAGTGGGCCCGGGCCGCGTGGCAGGCCGCACGTTACGGGGTGCGCAGCGAGGCGCTGGTCACGCTCGTGGGGTACGGGCTGGCGCTGTGGCTGCTCTTCGATCACCTCGCGCACACGCAAGGCTCGGGCTGGGCGCTGTTGCTCGTCTACTGGAGCCTCTCGCTGCCCGCCCTCGGTCAAGAGTTCGCGTTTTTGCTGCAGCAGATCCCCAGGCAAAAGAACCTGACGCTGCGGCTTTTGGAGCCGCTCGGCGCCGCGGAGGTGGTGAGGCCCCCCGTACCCCCGGCGCCGCGCGTGGGGCCGGTGGCACTTTCGTTTCGCGATGTCGTCGTCGAAGCGGGCGGACATCAGGTGCTTGCGATCGACGCGCTCGACATCGCGGCCGGCAGCCAGGTGGCGTTGGTCGGCGCCTCGGGCAGCGGCAAGAGCAGCCTGCTTGGCTTGGTGATGGGCTGGCATGAACCCGCGGAGGGGCAGGTGCTGGTGGACGGGCAGCCCACGACCTCGGCGGAGCGCGAGGCCCTGCGCGCCCGCACGGTGTGGGTGGATCCGTCCGTCCAGCTGTGGAACCAATCGCTGCTCGAGAACCTTCGCTACGGCTCGCCGCGGCCCGATGCGCCCGTGGGCGCGGCGATTGAAGACGCCGAGCTCGACGAGGTCTTGGCCCGCTTGCCCACCGGCTTGGAATCGCCCCTGGGTGAAGGCGGCGGCTTGCTCTCGGGGGGTGAAGGGCAGCGGGTGCGGCTCGGGCGCAGCCTGTCACGTCCCGAGGCCCGCCTGGTGCTGCTCGACGAGGCGTTCCGGGGCCTCGAGCGGCCCCGCCGTCAGCGCCTGCTGGCCCGCACCCGCGCCCGGAATCCGCACGCCACGTTTCTCTGCGCCACCCACGACGTGGCCGATGCGCTCGACTTCGACCGCGTGTTGGTGGTGGCGGACGGCCGCATCGCCGAGGAGGGCGCCCCCCGGGCGCTCGCCGCCGATCCCCGCTCGCTGTTCGCGAACTTCTTGTCGGTGGAAGCCAAGCTACAAGACAAGTTCTCGGATCCCACCTGGCGCCGCTGGCAGCTCGTGGACGGACGCGTGGTCGAAGAGGCGCCTGCGGCCCCACCCGCGCCCGATACGAACACCGCCGCGGGGGACGCCGCATGAGGGCCCTGACCCCCGATTCGGCGTGGCCGCGCGCGCGCCTCGGCGAAGCGCTGTCCCGTGTGGACGTGGCGTTGCGGGGAGCGGAAGACAGCCGCGCCCTCGCCAACCCCGCCCCCGATCTGCACGCGGGGCCCTCGCTCGCGCGCTGGCTTTCGGCGGGGGCCCGGCGCCTGGGGCTGGACGTGGACGCGCCCGATCACGCCGCCCGTGGCTTGCCCGATCTGCTTCCCGAACACACCGTGCTGCTGGCGCGCTGGCCCACGCAGGAGGACGAGGATCCGAACGCGTCTCCCTACGTCGTGGTCCTGGGGCCAGTGCACACGGCCGACGTCACGGCCCGCGTGGTGGCGCCCGCCGGTGTGCACGACGTGTCCGTGGCGGCGCTCGAAGAGGCCTTGTTCCAAGGTGACACGCGCGCGCTCGTCGCTGAGCTTGGGCTGCGGCCTGCGGACACCCTCGCCGCCGCGCGGGCGATTCGCGGCACGGTGGGCGGTGGGCTGCGAGCCGAGGGCTTTTTGCTCGAACCCGCGGCCCTTCAGTTTTGGGAGCGTGCCCAGCGCGTGGGGGTGCCCCGGCTCCTCGTGGGTGGGTTCGTGGGCTTTGCGCTGCAAGTGGCGCTCTTCGGGGGCGCGTGGGCCCTCGTGGGCGAAGGGGCTCTCGAGGGGCGGCTCGAGCCCGGCAACCTCATGGCCTTTGGGCTTCTGCTCGCCACCATGGTGGTGGTGCGGGCCCGCGCCAGCGCTGCGCTTGGCCGCGCGGTGATCTTGCTTTCGGGGTTGGCGCGGGAGCGCTTGCTCGAAGGTATCCTCCGCCTCGATGCGGGCTTGATGCGGACCCGGGGAGTGGGCCAGCTGCTGGGTACCGTGCTCGAGGTCGATTCCCTGGAGCTTCTGGCCCGGGCGGGGGGCCCTGCGGTGATCTGGGTGGTGCTGGATCTCGCGCTCGGCGCCACGCTCTGTGCTCTCGGCGCCGGGGGCGCGTTGTCGCTGGCGCTCCTCGGCGTGTGGATGGTCTTCCTTCTTCTCGGGCTACGCCGCCTGCTCAAGCGGCTGCTCGTGTTCACGGACACGCGCTTGAATGTCACCCACGAGCTGGTCGAGGCCATGGTGGGGCACAGGACGCTGGTGGCGCAGGACGCGCAGGCCCGCCACGCAGATCACCTTCGCGCCGGCCTCGAGACCTATCAAGATCGGGCTGCGCGGCTCGACGAAACCACCGCCCGCCTGGTGTCGGTGGTGCCCCGTGGCTTCCTGGTGCTGGGCCTCGTGGCGCTCGTGCCGGCGTTCATGGACCGGGGCTCCGAAGCGGGGGGCCTGGCCCTGGCCATAGGCGGTCTCCTGGTGGTGTGGGGCGCTTTGCGCCGGCTTTCGGAGACGAGCCCCGCGGTGATGGCCGCCTACGTGGCCTGGCGCAATCTCGCGTTCCTCTTCGAGGCGGCCCAACGCGCGCAAGGCAGCTCGGCCGATGTCTTGGCCGCCGCGCCCGACGAAGCCGCCGTGGGGCGGCGGGGTCTGCTGGTGGGCCGCGATCTCGTGTTCCGCTACCCGGGCCGCCCCGAACCCGTGCTCAAGGGCTGTAGCTTCTCCGTCAAGCGAGACGAACGTGTGCTGCTCGAGGGCGGCTCGGGCGGCGGCAAATCCACCTTGGGCAGCATCCTCGCGGGGCTCCGCGTGCCGGACGCCGGGGTGCTGCTGCTGGGCGGCTTCGATCACCACGCGGTGGGCCCCGAGCGCTGGCGGCAGCGTGCCGGCGGCGTGCCTCAGTTTCACGACAACCACGTCTTCGCGGGCTCGTTGCTGTTCAACCTCCTCATGGGCCGGCGCTGGCCCCCGCGGCGGGAGGACATGGAGGCCGCCGAGGCCGTGTGCCGCGAGCTTGGGCTTGGGCCTTTGCTGGATCGCATGCCTGCGGGTCTGGCCCAGACCGTGGGAGATTCGGGGTGGCAGCTCTCACACGGTGAGCGCAGCCGGGTGTTCGTGGCGCGTTCTCTTCTCCAGCGGGTGGACGTGCGGGTGTTCGACGAGTCCCTCGCGGCGCTCGATCCCGAGACCAGCCTGCGGGTGCTGGCGGCGCTTCTCAACCGGCCCGAGGCGTTGATCCTGATCGCGCACCGCTAGGCGGCTCAGCTGAGGCCCAGGGCGCGTGCGCCCTGGAATACGGCGAGGGCCGCAAGGTACGCCACGGCGTAGGTATAGCCCAACACGAAGAGCGGCCACCGCCACGAGCGGGTCTCGCGCCTGAGCGCTGCCACGGTGCTGAGGCACTGGCAGGCGAACACGAAGAACACCATCAAGGAAAGCCCCGTGGCCATGCCATAGGACGGTGTGCCGTCGGGCCCGCGGGCCGCGCGCAGGGCGGCAGGCAGCTCGCCGAGATCCTCGTCGGCGCCTTCGATCCCGAAGATGATCCCCATGGTGCTCACCATCAGCTCGCGCGCGCCGAAGGAGCCGATGAGCCCCACGTTGATGCGCCAGTCGAAGCCGAGCGGCTGCGTGAGGGGCTCGAGCGCTTTGCCGATGCCGGCGGCCAGGCTGCGCGCCATGGTGTCGCGGGCCTGCACCTCGGTGGACGCGGAGGCGCGGGCCCCGTTTGGCTCCGGCGCGAACACGGGCACCGAGAGCAACACCCAGAGCACCGCGGATGCCAGCACGATCACCGTGCCCACTTCGCGCAGGAAGCGCAGGGCGCCTTGCCAGGCCACGCGCACCACCGTGCGCAGCTCGGGCGCGCGGTAAGGCGGCATCTCGATGAGCAGAGGCAAGCCGCGCCGGTGGCGCATCAACGCCTTTCCGATCACGGCAGACGCCACCGCACTGCCCACCAGGCCCATGAGGTAGAGGGAAAGAAAAATGAGGGCCCGCCCGAGCGCGCTTTGCCCCGCAAAAAAGGCCGCGATCAAGAGCGCGTACGCCGGGATGCGGGCCGAGCACGTGGTCAGCGGCAACACCAGCATCGTGCGCAGGCGTTGCCCGGGATCCCGGATGGCCCGCGTGGCGGCGAGCGCCGGCACCGCGCAGGCGTGCCCCATCAAGAGGGGCACGAACGAGCGCCCGCCCAGCCCGAAGAGCTGCAGCAGGCGATCCAGCAGGAAGGCCCCCCGGGACAAGTAGCCCGAGGCTTCGAGGAGCTCGAGCGCGACCGTCAACAGCACGATCTGGGGCAAAAACTGCACGACCGTGCCTGCGCCCGCCAGGATGCCGTCGCGGACGAAGGCGCTCACGAGGTTCTCGCCGAAGAGCGTCAGCACCCCGCGCCCGAGCCACGCCAGCAGATCCCCCACTGCGGCGCTGGCCGGTTCGGCGATGAAGAAGACGCTGGTGAAGAGCGAAGCCATGAGCGCCAAAAACGCGAGCGGGCCGCCGAGGGGGTGCAGCAGCACCCGGTCGAAGGCTTCCGTGCGCCGGTGCAAGGCCAGGCGGTTCAGCGGAGGGAGGTCCGTGGGGGACGCCGAAGGCGCCAGCGCCTGGCGGGCCACGGCGCGGGGGTCGAAGGCGTGCGTCGCCGCGGGGGCGGCCGCGGTGCCAAGCTTCACGAGGGCTTCCGCCACGGTGGCACGTGTTTTGTCGTCGCGGGCGCTGATCCACAAGGCGGGGGCGTTGACCGCCCGGGCGATCGCGTCGACATCCACCGTGCGGCCTTCGCGCTCGAGCACGTCGCGCTGGGTGACGAGCAAAAGCAAGGGCACACCCAGCTGCGAAAGCTCCTGCGTGAACAGAAGGTTCGTGGCCAGGTTGGTGGAATCGAGCACCTGCGCCACGACGTAGGGGGCACCGCTTGCGCGCACGCGCTCGATGTGGGCGCGGGCGATCCCCTCGTCGGAGTCGGGGTCGACGTCGGCCACCAGCGAATAGGTGCCGGGCAGGTCCACGAGGCGCGCGCTTTGGCCCTGGGGCAAGGGCAGATCGGCTTCGAGCACGTCGACGGTGACGCCGGGGTAGTTGCCCACGTGCGCGTGGCCGTGGGTGAGCGTGTTGTAAAGAGAGCTCTTGCCCGCGTTGGGGCGGCCCACCAGGAGCACCGTCAACGGCGCCCCTGCGGCCGGGGGGGCGGCCGGGGGCACATGGCAGGCCGCGGTCACGGCGCGCGGCCTTCGGGTCCCCGCGGGGCCCCCTCGACCCGGATCCCGGCGGCCTGCGCCTCGGCGATGGCGAACTCGGCGCCCACGCCCGTGCGGACGTGCAGGGGGCCTCCGAACACGCCCTTGCGCAACACCATGAGGTCCTCGCCCTGGCACAAGCCCAGGCTTTCGATCCACCGGCGTTCCGTTTCGGGCAGCGTGAAGCCACAGATGCGCACCCACTGGCCAAAAGGCGCGTCGGGCAGGGCGCGCGTGGCCGCTCGAGGGGTCACCGGGGCGTCCGCGGGACTCAGGGGCGATGGCGCGGCGGAGAGCATGGGATTGCGTACAGCGGGACTCGAGTGAAATTGATTATCACTTCGCGCGGGCAATTTCACCGGCCGAGGTGCACTTTCCACGCTGAAGGCCCTACGGCGCGTCGCCCCACTTGGCCTTGTAGAGCCGGGCGGCGTGCTTCCAGTCCTCCGCGCCGAAGCTGCCGCCGCTCGCGTGGGTGACGGCGATGGGCCACGTGCCCACGCGCAGGCCGGCCGCCGTGGCCGCGCGGCAGAAATCGAGGTCGTAGCCGTGAAAGCGAAACCGGGGATCGAAGCGCACGGACGCGGCGCGGAGCGCGTCCACGTTCACCGCCAGGAAGAGGCCGTCGAGCAGGGGGCAGGCCGCGGGGCAGGGGCCGTACAAGGTCACCGAAGGCCTTGCGGGGTCCCCGTGTCCCACGGCCCCCGACAGCTGGCTTGGGTCCTGCCAGCCAAGGGGCGCTTCGTCGCCGTCGAAGCGCAGCGCCCACGACGGCTGCCGAAGGTCCGGGGCCCGGTTGCCCGCCAGGCCCACGACGTCGAAGCGGGTGAAGGCTTCCTCGAGCCGCTGCACGAAGAACCAGTCGTGGAGGTACACATCGTCGTGCACGAAGAGCAAAAACGCTCCGGCGGGTGCTTGGTCCAGGAACTGGTTGTACGCCTCGGACAGCCCCGTGGTGGGGTGGGGAGGGCCGTTGTCGACCAGCAAGCTGATCCGGGGTAGCCAGGCCTGCGGCATCACGGCCAAGCTGCGCGCCAGCAGCGACGAGCTCACGAAGGCTTCGCGGGACAGCCGGCTCACGGCGCAGAGGGTGAGGGCAAAGGGCCTCATGCGGGCCTCGGGGCGCCCGCGCCGCGGGTGGCGGCCGCAAGACGCGAAAACAGGTGCAGGTAAAGCGGAAGGCCTGCATCGTAGCTGCGGTGGCGCGCGACGAACGCCCGCTGCGCGGCCAGGTGCTGGGCGCGTAGCTCTGCATCGTCGAGGAGGGGGACAAGGGCGGCCGCCCACGCTTCGGGGCCTCCCGATACCAGCAGGTTGCATTCTCCCTGGTAGGGGGCGAGATCACTCGCCACGCACAGGGTCCCTGCGGCGGCGTACTGATAGAACTTCACGGCGGAGCGGCAGCGCGAAAAGCGCGTGTCGTGCAGTGGACACACGCCGATGTCCAGGTTCAATGCGGCCAGTGTTTCGGGAAACGCGGCGTAGGGGGTGCTGGGATGATGTTCGTAGCGCACACCCTCGAGGGCATCGGCCAGGTGACCAAAGGCGTCCAGCTGGGGGTTCTCTGCGCGGAGCGCGGGGGCCAGGGCCCGTGCCCGCGCGGCGGTGGCAGCGATGTTGCGATCAAAAAGCCCGTAGAGCACACAATCGACGTCGTGGCGCTGCTGCAAGAGGCGCATTGCGGGAAGAAAGAGCGTCAGATCGTGCATGTGGGTGGGGCCGCCCGAAAACCCCACGCGCACCCGCGTGCCGCCGCCCGCTCTTTGGGGCCAGGCGTTGGGGTCGACGAGGTTCGGCACCACCACGACGTTGCGGGCGTGCGCCTGCATTTCGCGCTTGAGGGTGTCCGTGGTGACCGTGAGCACGTGGGCAAGCGCGCAGAGCTTCCGCATGTGGGGCAGATGCGGCGCGATGGTCTGCTCGAAGTCACCCGCATCGGCGGGGATGAAGTACGGATCGTCGGTGTCACAAACGAGCGCCGTGCCCCGGGACAGCACGTGGCTGAGCAAGGGTTCGAGTGTGGGGGCGGTCTGCGTGTTCATGTCCACGAGGTGTAGAAACACGAGATCGAGCGCCGGCAGCCGGGAAGGGTCGAAGGGCGCTCCGGGCGGCAGCAGCTCTTCGAGCGCGACGGGGGTCACCGCCCCCAGGGCGGCAAGCCGGCGCAAGGGTTCGATCACCCGCAGAGCTTTCGAGGGGTTGTCGGCGATCTGCTGCGAGTAGAGGATCGTGAGGCTCATGCGCGCCGCATCCCGTTTTACCCCGGCTCTTGGGCCGGCGAAAGCGCGACCTGGAAGGCGCCGGCCGCGCGGGCCCTCAGCGCCGGGGATCGGTTTTCAGGCCCACGGGGCGCCTGGGGGCGGGGCGCAGCGCGGCCGGGTCATAAACGACTTGAGCAAAGGGAAACGAGAAGGTCTGTGTGCCCACGGGGACCTTCACCTCCAACGTGCGCACGGCCGGCTCGGGGCGGGCCAGCAAGAGCCCTGAGGCCCCCGCACCCGAAACAAGAGTGGTGCGACGGAAGGCCGCCGCTTGCCAGAACTCGAGCGCGCTTCCGAAGCGCACCTGGCGGTTTTGGTGTTTGAGGGTCTCGAGGTCCCTGTCTGCGGAGATCGCGGCGGTATTGGACGTGCCATAAGACCTTCCGTTCCCGATGTCTCCGACCAGGGAGAAAAAGAGCAGCCCCGTGTTCCAGCTTTGCTCGTTTTCGTGATGTGCCTGTATTTCCGATTGCGCCAACTCGAGCGCCAAGAGGTGCTCTTCGGGGTTCATGAACGCAAGGGGCAGGCCGCAGACGAGGTCGGTCTGTCTGCGCACACAGCGCGTGGCGGTGACCCCTGCTGGGTCAACCAGCAGGGGCTCGCTGCCACGGTTGACCACCTCCAGGCGAAACGCGAGCAGGCCGTCTCGGTTTCCGTCGTAAGCCAGGGCCACCTCCACGTCGTGCGATGCGGCCTTCATCACCGCGCGCCCCTGGGCCCAGTGATCGACGGCAGCAAGCGGCTCCAGGCGATACACGGGGGAGGGGGTGGCGCAGCCGGCGCCCAGAAGGACCAAGGTCAGGGTGGCGGCGTGCGCGCTCTCACACGTTCGTCTTCGTGGCTTCATGGTGATGCCCAGGGAAGACGGCGGAAGTCCTCCGTGCATTCACGTCGTCAGGCGCCGGCTGCAAGAGAGGCTGGAGGCGAGCGACCCCTACGAGGCCGGCTCACCGATCACACAGAACCCGTTGCCGAAGGGGTCGCTGCAGAAGGCGACGGGCCTTGGGCCCTGGGTTCGGAACTCGTTTTCGATGGCGCCGCCTCCGGCCCTGACCTGTGTGAGCACGTCGTCCAAATCGGGGACGTGAAAATCCAGATGCACGGGCGTCCAGTGCCGCTCGTAGCGACGGGTGTCGGCCCCCGCCGAGGAGCTGCGGCTGCCCGCGGCCTTTTCGTGCATGCACACGGTGACGTTGTTGGCGTCCAGGATGGCCATCGTGGGGAAGGGGCGGGCGGTCTCCTCGAAGCCGAAGATCGTTCCGTAAAACGCAAGCCCTTCGGCCAGGCTCGGAACATCGATGCTGACGTGAACCGAGGCTCTGCGGGTCATTGCGCACTTCCCCAGTTCAACGCGGTCTCGAGGCGTGCATAAGACGCTTCCATGCCGTACTCCATGCCGGTGGACAGCATGGCCTTTCGGGTCTCTTCATCGGGAAGGGTCATGCGCATCGTCATGAGGGTGCCCGTACCTTCGGCCGTGAACGTGGTGACGATGTGATTGTCGGGCGTGGGATCGGGCAGGAACATGCGCTCGACGTGCACGATCCGATGTGGGGGCGAAAGCTCCAGGATCTCGCCTGTGAGGTGAAAGCCACCGCCTTGCCCATCCGACCATTCGTAGCGGAGCTTGCCGCCAGGTTTTGCTTCGTTGATACACACGGGCATGGTCCATCCCTCCGGGCCCAGCATCCATTGCTGGATGAGTTCTGGCTCCATGTGTGCCCGATAGACCGCCTCGGGAGGCGCCGCGAACCGCCTCGTGACGACGACCACGCTGTCCCCCTCCGTGACCAATTTCAACATGCTCATGATTCGTTCTTCCTTCCGTGTGGCTTCGCCAAGAGGCGATCGAGTCGTTGGTAGTTCTGCTCGAGGGCACGCCCGAGCATTTTCAGATAGGCATCGAGCTCGCGGAGCCCCCCTTGCGCCAGGCGGCAGGGGCGCTTCGTCCCCTCGACGCGGCGGACGATGAGGCCGGCCTCGGTCAGCACTTTGAGGTGGCGCGAGATCGCAGGCTGCGAGATGGCAAACGGCGCCACCAGCTCGTTGACGGTGGCTTCGCCCTCAGCAAGCCGGGCCAATATCGCGCGTCGGGTGGGATCCGCGAGCGCGGCCAATGTGGCGTCGAGAGAGGCCTGTGCCTGCATGGAGACTACATACTCTGTGAGTTATATAACTGCAAGGTTATATAGATGCCACCGTACGATGCGGGAAGCCCTCCTCGGCTTCTGACGGGTACAGGTTCGCCAAGGCCTGCGACAATCTGTCGCTCGACGTTGTGGGGTGGGGCGGCTATCACCGAGAAAGCCGCATGGAATCGGGTGACGAGAGGCAAGTCGAAAAGGAGCTGCAGCAGAGCCTCATCGCGCCTTGCTGCTTCCGGCAGACGCTGGACGCGCACATTTCGCCGATGGCGGAAGAGCTACGCCAGGAGATTCACCAGAGGTTGAGCGCCGGGCAATCGGCGGATGCCATCCGCCAGGACCTGACGGCCCGCTTCGGCCCGGAGGTGCTGGCCCGACCTCCATCGGGTTCGTTCGGTGGCGGGCTGATGGCGTTCGGCGCCCTGTTGGCGGTTGCACCCGTGGCCTTCATCATCAGGCGGCGGCAACAAAGACGCGCACCTACGGAGGCCCCGCTGGACCGGCGCGAGCCCGAAGACACCCGACTTGCCGATCGCTTGGAGGAGGAGTTGGACGCATTGCCGTGAGGGGGTAGAGAGCCGCGGCGGCGCTCCTAATTGCGGTCCGCCTCAGGGCGTGGGTTATGCGTCATGAAGCCTTCTTGCTCCGCTCACGTGAAATCTGCTGAGACAGGTAGACCTTCATGAGCGACTGGTATGGTACGTCGCGTTTGTTGGCCAACGCCTTGAGCTCCTCGAGCATGGAAACCGGTAGGCGCAAGGATATCGACGCAGTGGTTGGTTTCAGTTCCGGCATCGAAACCTGAACAGCGTTCTCCCAGTCAAAGAATTCGGTCGTGTCATTCTTTGACCAAAACTGCCTTTCGTCGTCTTCGTTCGCGAAGGCGGCCACCTGCTTTTTACTTTTTGCTGCTCGCTTGGTCATAGACCCTCCTTTCTTGCCGGCCTCCCGCCGCCTTGAACGGTGCGCCCCGGAGCCTTGCTGCCGGGCGGCAGTCCCTAACGTAAGC
The DNA here is from genome assembly GCA_022184915.1 of Myxococcales bacterium. Lineage (NCBI taxonomy): Bacteria > Pseudomonadati > Myxococcota > Myxococcia > Myxococcales > Myxococcales bacterium. Next base: position 263,115 of record JAGTJU010000004.1, read on the forward strand.
CGGCTCGCATCCTCGGCCTCGCTGCCGGGCGACACCTCATGACGCGCGGGCAAACCGGACGGCCCATCAGAGCAACCGCGTCTGCAAAGGGACAAGATAGGGGCTGGTTGCGAGAAAATGCCAGCCCCGCCATACCCTTACCGTGGGGAATGCGTTGCGTAGCCCCAGTCGCCTTTGTCTATTGGCCGGGCGCGCCAAAGTTGTCAAAGAAGTCACAGCGAATCCTGGCACGGATTGCCGATCCCGAGAATGGTAAAAGCCAAACGATTTTTGATGGTTGTATCGTAACTGGAACGGAAGCGGCCGATCCAGTTTGCCGATCTAATTGGTCGCTGCACATCCCACGATGGCGCGCGCTATGATTGACGGGTTCATGGTCGACCCCAACGACACCTACGCGAGCGCCGCAGTCCTTCGGAAGCATGGGCTGGAGCCCGATCCCGTCATTGAAGCTTATAAGGCACACGTGGATCGGACGCTATTGCGTGAGAACCTGAAGCGCACGCCCGAGGAACGGTGGCGCCGCTTTACGCAAGCTTTGCAGTTAGCTGAAGAGGTACGGCGGGCGGGAGCCAAAGCGCGTGGTCGCTGATTTCGCCGGATTGCTCGGCGCCTTGGCTGCTGAGAGCGTCGAGGCCATCTTAATCGGTGGTCTTGCAGCGCAGGCTCATGGCGCCGCTAGGCTCACTCAGGATGTCGACATGCTCTACCGACGAACGTCGCAGAACATCGATCGACTTGTAGCGGCTCTATCCGACAAGCATCCCTACTTACGCGGCGCCCCGCCTGGGCTTCCTTTTCGTTTTGATGCTGCAACAGTTCATAGAGGTCTCAATTTCACTCTCACCACAGATTTGGGAGACCTGGATCTTCTCGGTGAAATGGCAGGAGGCGGAACCTATGAGCAGGTGCTTGAGCAATCCATGCTCATCTCCGTGTTCGGGTACGACGTACGGGTTCTTTCGTTGTCCGCACTCATTCGTGCGAAGCGCGCCGCTGGGCGTCCCAAAGATTTTGAGGCCATCGCTGAACTTGAAGCTTTGCTGGATGAGATTGAAGATCCGTAACTTGTTAGCGCCGCCGTCACTGCGCCGAGTCTCTTTGGCATCCAACCGGCGGGCGGCAAGTTCGTCAACGAGCTGGCCGTCAGTACCCATGAACATCTCATCGGGGGTCTGGCCACCAAAATGATCACGGGCTTTCTCCCAGGCAGTCATGCCCATTCGGACGGTCTGCCTCGAGACGCAACCGTATTCGCGGTGGATGGTCAACCAGTCGATGGACTCGATTTTCGTTCGGTGCTTTACCTCTTGCGCGGGGAGGCCGGAAAGCGTGTCGTCATTGGGCTCGAGATGCCAGACGGAACGATGACGAGCTTCGATGTCGTAAGGACGAGATTGGGAGCAGGTTGAAAATGCCCCGACGGGCACCAGCCTCCGGTCCGGGGGGCACCGAGGTACCTGGTCGTTGGTGAATGCCCCAGCAGGGGCCCTTGCGGCCCGTCTCAGGGCGCGGTGTTGTCCGCCTTGCTTTCGCTAAGCGCGTGTGTAGAATTCTACACATGGCTACCAACCTTGCCATAGACGACAAACTTCTCGACGAAGCGCTCCGCGTTGGAGGCCAGCGGACGAAGAAGGACACAGTCAATCAGGCGCTGAAGGAATACGTCGAGCGGCGAAAGCAAGCCAGGGTTTTGGAGCTTTTCGGCAAGGTCGAATTTGATCCAAAGTACGACTACAAGCGGCAGCGGCGCCGCTCATGAACGTCGTCGTCGATACGTCGGTATGGTCTCTCGCTCTCCGACGACGAAGAGCATCGAAGACCATCGAAGTCATCGAGCTCTCAGCCCTGGTTCGAGAGGGTCGCGTGGCTGTTCTGGGCTGTGTGAGGCAGGAACTTCTTTCGGGCGTCGCCGACGCGGACCAGTTCGAGACGCTGCGGAGTTACCTCCGTGCCTTCCCCGATGTTGCTCTCGAGTCGGAGGACTACGAGGAAGCCGCTTCGTTTTTCACCCGATGTCGCACCAAGGGCATCCAAGGCTCCAACACCGATTTCCTGATCTGCGCCGTAGCGGCGCGGCGGCAACTCGGCATCCTGACGACCGACGTTGATTTCACTCACTTCGCGAGGGTCCTACCGATTCATCTCCATATCGCCCGGGCGTCGCAGTCTGGCTAGTCAGAATTAAACGACCGACTCACCCTGCCGACTCTGCACGAAACCGATGACTTTTATCGCCCTTCGCAGCGCGGGCACACGAGCAAGTAGATGGCGAACCCCCGGCGTCTCGGCAGCAAAGCTGAGGATGCGAGACGGCTTACGTTAGCCCTGAAGGGACGTCGGACTGAGAGTTGGCAACACTGGAAGTGCACACGTTTTCGAGATCTTTTCGGGGTGACGTCAAAGATGTCGATGACTTCAGCGCGGGCATTGGCGCCGTGGTCATGCAACGCAATGGCAGGGAGCTCGGCCAGGTTCAGCTTGGGGTCCAGGTCGTGCAGCCTAGAGGAGGCGACCATCGACAGGAGGTTTCCCGTGGTCGTCGCTCCCGACAAACAGCCAGGTCTTCTGCTGGCCGCTATTGGTGAGTCATTTCTCCTTCAGCAATTGCTTCCCCGTCGACCTTGGCTACCATCGAGGTTGCCTTGCGAAATATCGTCGAAGTGAGTCCGAGCATTCCAAAATTGTATGTTTCAGCTTCTTCATTAGTGAGCATTTTCACTTCCGCAAGTTCAGAACCGAAGCTCACACTCCCTACGCCATGAGCGAGAAAGGCCACAATCAGTTGATTCGCTTCGGGGAAGACGAAATGCCCTATGAACTCTGCGCCCGCCAGATCCAAGCCTAATTCCTCCTTCAGTTCACGACGAAGGGTCGCCATCGGGTTTTCGTTGCGCTCCACAAAACCTGTAATCATCGAGAACATTCCTGGTGGCCACTTTGCGTTTCGAGCAATTACAAACTGGCTGTTCCACCTGACAACGGCGGCGACTACCGGGATCGGGTTGTCCCAGTGCACAAACCCACATCCAACAGACGAACATGCACGTCGGAACCTCTTATCGATCTCGATTTCAGCGAGCTCAGTTCCACACTTTGGACAGTACTTCATGTGTTGGTACGAAAAAGGTGCCAAGGTCAGCGGCGGTGCCCACCGAGGCACCATGGGCGCATTGTCGTTCGCATTCCGCTGCAATGTCTAGGATCAAAGTGACGCGCGCGGCGCTAGCCTCGGCAACGACCGGAACGATCAGTTAGCCGCCGGCCCGCCAGCAACTGCCGGAGCGGTGTAAGGGGAAGCGCAACTTGGCTTCGAGATGATGGTTTATCAGCAGTCGATCTGAAAGGGGATCGCCGTGAGAGCCGCGATTCCTATCCACCGGCTACGTGATCTCCGGCTGGAAGGACGTGCTTCGTTCGCTCTACAGAGGGTGCAAGAAACACTGGTGGTTCCTGTGCCAACGCCGTCGGTCGCACCGCTCGCGACATCATGGGGGGATTGTTGTCACTGGCCACGTCGTTCCCTTTGAACTTTCAGCGCGAGGACGAGACTGATGAAGTCATGCGTATGGGGTGCGCCGCATGCACCGCGAACGCGTGGAGGCGGGCGTGCGGGTGAGCCGCAAGGTGGTGGTACGTCGCCTCATGCGGGAGAACGGCATTCAGTCCGTGCACACTCCGTCTTTCACAAAGACCACTGACTCTGCCCACGACTTTGGCTTTGCGCCGAACCTGCTCGAGCAGGACTTCCAGGCTTGGGCTCCTGACCGCTTCTGGGTTGGCGACATCACGCACATCTGGCAGCCCTTGACCCGGCCTCATCCACCATACAGACCGAGGGCGGCAAGACGCTGCCGCCGAGTACGGCAAAGTGCTTGCCCCGTGGCAGGTGTCCCAGAGCATGAGCGATGCCGGCAAATTGCTATGAGTCGCCGAATCCTTCGCCAGCCTGAAGAAGGAGCGCCTGCATCACACCGCCTTCGCCACCCGCACCGAGGCCTACGGTGCCGTCCAACCTATGGTGCTTAGACTTCCTGTGGGCACGGACGTCGGCCGTCTCGCATCCTCAGCCTTGCTGCCGGGCCTCCCTGGCCTTCCGCCGCCTTGAACGGTGCGCCCCGGCCGCGCATGACGACCTTCCCGCCCTGGCGGAGCCCACCGGTGATGGGCGTTGCGGGCAGGGGTCACAGTCTCTGCTGCGCAGCCCGAATGGTGAGGTTGCAGGGGACGATTCTGACCGGTCGCGCGTAGCGCCTATCGAGGTTGCCAGAGCTGCATCGGAGCAGCACGACCACCATCCTACGACGATTTCTGGCCGGATCGGCAGGCGTGGTCCGTCCTGGGGATATGGTAACCCCGAGATTCAAGCGTACATGAAGTCTAATCACCACATCATTTCGCGTTAGTAGCGACAGGTAAATATGTGGTCTAGATAGACGACGCAAGGCGTCTGGTCCCATTTTGCGGCAGCGGCCTTCAGAACCACCAGTCGGAGTCTGCAAGCCCAAAGGCGTGCAGCGCGACGAAGCGGCCGCGATGACCGGGATCACGCATTGCCCGAGTGATGGTTTTCAGTTCAACAGGAGTCAACGAAGATGAAACGTTACGGGTATCTGCAAATCGGTTTGGCCGTCTCCGCGATGGCCTTCGCATGCGCCAGCGCAAGCGGTTGCGGCTCTGGAGAGTCGGACGACGATCCCGGGGGCGGTGGGGCAGGAGGCAATGCGGGAGGAGGCGGCCAGGGCGGAGGAGACGACCCGCCCGTCACTGGCGGCAAAGGCGGTTCGACCGATGGCGGCTCTGGCGGTTCGAGCAAAGGCGGCGCAGGCGGCTCGAGCGTAGGCGGTGCGGGCGGTTGGGGTGGCAAAGGCGGCGCGGGTGGCGCAGGTGGCGCAGGCGGCTCTGGTGGTGCGGGTGGTTGGGGTGGCGCGGGTGGCGCAGGCGGCTCGGGTGGTGCGGGCGGCTGGGGTGGCGCAGGCGGCGCAGGCGGCTCGGGTGGTGCGGGCGGCTGGGGTGGCGCAGGCGGCTCGGGTGGTGCGGGCGGTTGGGGTGGCAAAGGCGGCGCAGGCGGCTCGGGTGGTGTGGGCGGCTCGGGTGGTGTGGGCGGCTCGGGCGGTTGGACACAACCTCTTCCGACGATATCGATCACACTGCCCACCCCCGGCAGCGGGCTTCCGGCCGCGACGCCGGTTCAGGTGAAGGTCAACACGGCCGTGGCGTCACCAGGAACAATCTCGCGCGTCGAGGTCCTGGAGGGCACCACCGTGCGAGGCACATCGACCATGGCGCCTTTCACTGTGAACGTCACGGGACTACCCGCGGGCTCGCACACAGTTGTGGCAAAGGCGACGACCAACGCAAACCGTACGGCAAACTCCTCGCCGGTCACGTTCACCCTGTTGGCCGCACCTACCGCAACGCTCACCCGGCCCTTGCCCAACACCAGCATCATTCCAGGCTCGGCGATCACGCTGGAAGCCACAGCGTCTTCACCCGGAGGTACGTTACGAAAGGTCGAGTTCTTTGCTGGCACTCAACTGCTGGGTAGCGACAACACGGCGCCCTACGCGCTGGCGAACGTCGTCCTGACAGCAGGTCCAAAGGTGCTGACCGCGGTGGCAGAGGATGAGATTGGACAAAGAACCACCTCGGCTCCTGTCTCTGTGACGGTTAGCTGGACCCAAGGCGCCTACCTCGAACAAGGAGGTTCGGTCGTCTTCGAGGCGGAGGGATTCGCCAACCAGAATGCCAACGGCGATATCCCCTGGGTCCTCGAGAACACGCCTCCCGTCGGCGAGGGCACGGGCTACATGGTGGCGCGATCGAGCAGCTTCGGCGTGAAGGAAGCCAACGAGCCTTCAGCAGAGCTCAACTACCCCCTGCAGTTCGTTACGCCCGGGACGTACAAGCTCTACGGCCGCAAGCTCTTCCCTGACAACGGTGCGAACTCGGCATTCTACCGGATCGACAACGGCACCCCCGTTCTCATCGAAAGCGCAGCGGGAGGTGACACGGCCTTCAACTGGGTGCTCTTGAGCTCGACGATCAACGTCACCTCCGCAGGGGTCAAGACCTTCACCCTCAAGCGGCGGGAGCCCAATGCGAAGTTCGATCGCTTCGTGATCTCACAAGGCGCTCTGCCCACGGGATCTGGTCCCCCGGTCAGCCCCAAGCAGCCCTGACCTGGTAGGGTGAGCCGCCTGGCTCCCCCCGCCCCGGCTGGCGCCGCCTTGCTCAGGCAAGCAGGTGTCAGACCGGGGCGGTGGCGTTTTCGGCAAGCCACTCCGACCATCCGCACGCGGGCTTCGCCGGTCTGCAGAAACGAGGGTAGATGGCTCGCGGAGGTTCCTTTCTGGGCCTGCCGCGCGCAACGGCGGCGGCGAGGCCATCAAGGCACCACGAGACCGCCAAAGCTCAGAACCATTTCTCTGAGCCGTACGTTCTCCATATGGTGACATCGTTCCCCGAGCGGAATTCTGGGCGCATTCTTTAGGAGAGCCTCCGCGACCGAGTAGAAGGCCTCGCCGCGATCGATGGCCGGTCCTCTCGAAATCTGCCGTGATCGCTCATCGGGTGCGCTTCAATCGTCCTACGTTTGTAGTCCGGCCAACGTGCAAAGTTTAGCTGCGGGGCGAAGCTCCGTCAGGTGTAACGCCCGGTTCGGCGGCCGCGCCGCCATCTCGCCAGTCGTAGTCCATCTGCCGAGCCGTCGCGGCCGCCAAATGCGCGTCGGCAAGGCGGCGGACCACGTGCAGGCTCATGTCGACACCTGCAGAAATTCCGGCGGACGTGACTACGTCGCCCTCCTCAATCCAGCGAGGCCCAGCGGTAACTTTCACCCGCGGGTAGGATTGTCTGAGTTCGTCGATGTCCTCCCAATGCGTCGTGGCTCGCTTCCCGTCCAGGATACCCGCTGCTGCCAGCAAGAACGCACCTGTGCAGACGGAGGCTGTCAGGCGCGCTGCGGTTGCGGTCGCAGCGATCCAGCGGATGACGCTGTCATCGCGTAGCTCCGCTGCCACGTCGCCGCCCGGCACGATCACTACGTCCAGGTGAGGATGTTCACCGAACCAGTGGTGAGGTTGGATCTGGAGCCCACCCCGGGAACGCACAGGCCTCGGCGACTTGGCGATCGTGACGGTCCGAAACGGAACTGCCCCCGCTTTTGCGCGGACCCGCGATGCCGTCGAGAAGACCTCGAAAGGCCCTGCGAAGTCGAGGACCTCGACCTCGTCGAACACAAAGATGCCCACGGTCAACATGACAGCCTTCGGCCAGATCGCTATTTCCCGTACGCCCGCTCCACCTTGGCCACTCGCACCACAAAGTTCTTGTACCATCGCTCCCGGCCAAGTCGCTGCACAAGTTGGTGTTCGCCGTTCGCTTTCCAGTGCTTGATCGCTTCCTCGCTAGCCCAGTACGAAACCGTGATTCCGAGTCCGTCGCTACCGCGGACGCTTTCGATCCCAAGAAAGCCGGGCTGCTGGGATGCCAAAGAGAGCATGGCCTCCGCCATCTCCGCGTATCCATTGTCTCCGTCCGTACGCGCGCTACTGAAGATAACTGCAAAGTACGGGGGTTCAGGTGTCTTAGCTAAAGCGGGTTCCTGCATCGAGCTTCCTCGGTGTTGTCTCTCACGCTATCTCACCTCGAGTTTCTCAGCGAAGATCACCCTGACAGGGGGTTGATTTCTCAGATTGGAGGGTGGGTGCGTGCCGGGTTGGATAAGGGCACAAATGGAGAAGCCCCGGCGCGGTTGAGGCGAAGCCGGGGCTGATTTGGGGATTCTTCTCGGGGTTCAGAAGGGCAGGTCGAGCTGGTCGCAGGCGTTGTCGATGGCCACGTGCCTGTATTCCCTGATCGCGGTGCGCAAGTCGACACAGCGAAAGACAAGGAGGTACGCCGAGCGCGCTTGCGGTGAGAGCGGCTCACCAAAGGCCAGCCCGCCCAGGGTTAGGTCTGGATGCGCTGCGTGTAGCTGTTGGGCAGCAGCTGCGAGCGTGGCGTCCAGGGCGGCAAGGACGCCGATCGCGGGCGCGACACAAAGCTCGTCGAGCCCGGGCTGGATGATGGGACCAGCCTCCAATGGAATCGTAGTGCCCATGGTCACCCGACCTCCGGCAAAGCTGCCTGGACGTGCTCGACAGTCACGGATTTGGCCCGTGCGAGAGCTGCGGCCATGAGGGCGTGGTGAGCAAGGAGGTTCACTTTTCGTGGCAGACCTCCTGTGGCCTGGAAGGTTGCCTCGAGGGCTGCGGGATCAAAGAGCGGCAGCTCGGTCCCCGCGAGGCGAAGCCGGTGAGCAAAGTATCCGGACAGCTCCTCACGGGAAAGACCTGCGAAGTGATAGCGCATGACGATGCGCTGGCTGAGCGCCTCGTAGACAGCCATGCCCAGTCGACGACGCAGCTCAGATTGTCCCACCAGCAGCAGGCAAAGCCGATTCTCTGCGTCCATTTGGTAGTTGGTCAGGAGCCTGAGGTCTTCGAGCACGTCAGGCCTGAGATGATGGGCCTCATCGACGATGAGGATGGGGCGACACCGTGCCTCGGTGGTCAGGCGTGTGACCTCGGTTCGGATCTGCCGATACACGGCGGCACGGTTGCGCTCGGTGGGCAGGCCCATTTCCCAGGCGATGGCTTTGTAGACGTCCATGACGTTGCCGGTCGAGTGGGCGACGTAGACCACCTTGTGTAGCCCCGTGTGCAGTCCCGAGACTACCTTGCGACAGGCAGTGGTCTTCCCGCTGCCGCTGTCGCCCGTGACGAGGCCGATGCCCCTCATCTCGATGAGGTGATTGAGGCGGACCGACAGCTCCTGACTTGCAGATGAGACAAAGAGGTCATCAGGCTCGACCTCCTTGCCGAAGGGATGGCGGTTCAGGCCGAAGTGCTTGCGGTACATCATCGCTCTCCTTGGTCGTGGTGCTCGACGACGTCGAAGTCGCGCAGGCGAAGTCCTTCTGGCGGATTCGGTGCAACGCGGTCGGCACGCAGGACGGAGCGCACCTCGTTGTCGCGTTTGACGAAGCAGTTGGCATACGCATCGACGGGTTTGGCCAGGCCGACTTTGCGCCCCTTGACCCAGAGCTCGACGGGCTTGCCGACCCGGCTCGGGTCGAAGCGCAAAGAGACGGTTTCGCCGACGAGCGAAGCGTCCACCTCATAGACGACGCCCCGCAAGCTGACGGTCCTGTCTTTGTGTACCTTGCGCTTTTCCTCGAAGAGAAAGAGCGCACTGAAGTCTGCGCCGATGTCCGGCAGCCGCACCTCGTCGCAAGCGCGAGCCCAGCGCTCGAGCGGGGTCTCGCCATCAAGGCCTCTGTGAGGGGCCTGGTGGTACTCCCCCTCGACCCAGGTCCAGAGCTTGCGGTTGAGGGCTTCGAGGCTCGCAGTGTCTCCTTCGGCGAGGGTGCCAAGGCATTGCCGGCGCACCTCGCGGTGCCAGCGCTCCTGCTTGCCCTTGCCCTGAGGCTGGTAGGGGCGTGCGTGGATGAGAGTCACGCCCAGCCTGGCACAGACGAGGGACAGATGATGCGACCGATATGCTGCCCCGTTGTCGACGTAAAGCCGCAGGGGAAGTCCACGCCGTCGCAGCGCTTGCTCGAAGACGGGCATGAAACAAGAGACGTTTTCGCCGAGCGCGAAGGCAGCGTACGGGACGACTCGGGTGGCGTCGTCCATGAATGAGATGAGATACGTCTTTTGGCGGCGCTTGCCTCCGATCAGCACGGACGGTCCGTGCATCACGTCGCTCATCCACATCTCCCCCGCCTTCGCGAAGGCGAAGCGACGGCGGTCGTTGCTCGTTGGCGTCTCGGGCTTGCGAGCCATCAAGCCTGCACGAGAGAGCACCCGATGCACCGTGGCTGGCGCCAGCTCCAGGTCCTGTGGTACCTCGCCCGAGGCTCGCACGGCATCGATGACCATGCGCACAGACAGTGCGGGCCTGTCTTCCTTGACCATGCACAGAAGGTCCACGATGGACTGTGGGATCTTGCGTGCCTGCCCCTCGTCACTGCGCGCCTTGGGCATCAGGGCATCGAAGCTGCCGTGGCGATAGGCCTTGAGCCAGTCTCTGATGGTTTCGGCAGCGATACGGCTCCTGCGTGAGCCGGGGATGTCGTAGGTGCGGTCCGCCTTCTTTGCGATTTGCTCGCCCAGGCCTCGCTTGCCTTTGGGCCAGTGCAATAGGTCGGCAATCACACCATAGCGAAAGAGCGCGACGGCTTTGCGTCGCTCGTTGTCGTCGGCTTGGGTGTCCATGTTTTCTCCTCGGCGCCCGTGGTTTTGGCGGTGAGCGCCTATGCCTCGACCACTACAGGCGTTAGGGCGGCGGGTCTGGCCCCGTTTCGTGTTCGCGAGGTGTCCACAGTCTGCTGGCGGCTCGACTGCGGGGGCCGAATCCGACTGGCGCGGGCAAGGCGCCAAGCTGCTTCTCGGATTCGGCTCGTACGTGCCGCAGTACCGGAGTGCCCAGACGCTGGCGGACCTCAGCGAGCGTGGGCTCGCAGTTGCCGAGCAGCGCGGGCGTCGAGGTCACCAGCACCAGCAGGGCCGCCCGGGTGGCGCTGTAGCGGCGGCGCACCCATCGCACCGCCCCGGGCAGTTCGATGTCTGGCCGCAGCCGATCGGCGGCTGCCTCTATCGACGGCGCGGCCTCCACCGCGGTCACCACGGCCTCGACCTCCTCCAGGGAGCCACTGAGCCGAGACGCCAAGCAGTCGGGCAACAGGCTGAAGGTCCGATGTGCCGTCGGGCAGTAGTACCGGGCCACCCGCATCCCAGCTGGCTCCACCCGGGCGTAGGTCCCGAGGCTGCGAAAGCCACATTTGCTACCAGATCCGTGCGCCGGACACCGCTCGAGCCTTGCCTGTTGCCAGCCTTCCTGCTTAACGTATTGCTCGCTGGTCAGTACTGTCGCTTGGCGCAACTGCACGACCGGCCAAGGGCTCGCACGGTTGCCTCCGTGGCGGGCCCAACCTTTTTCTGGGGTCCCAAGGGCGGGCGTTATGCCTGCCGGCCGGTAGCCTCACCCAGATCCCCGTTTCCCGCAAAAAGCCACCTCACCCTTCTTCCGCTTTCCGCCCCCTCATCACCAAAACCACCAGGGACCCAGTGCGGGAATTCCTTCCTGGGGGTTTACGGATTTACGTGAGACCTAACACCCCTCGAGCCCCCTCCGTACTTCTCCCTCTCCCCGTGCCGGTCCGCCGAACGTGATGGAATTAAGCTGCGGGCGCAGCCCGTCAGCTTCAATTCTGGGTTAGGCGCCTTCTTCTCCTGGGGAAGCATCTTTGTTGTCGACGGTGCGGAGCGTTCCAAGCAGTAGGAGTGCATGCAAGATGCGATCGGCGGCAGGCTGGCCGAGCGATGCCGGCCTCAGAAGACCGTGGCAGATGTTGTTTCGGAGATTCCATCCCCGCGCATCCGTAAAGACGATCCGTAAACAGAATGTCACCCGCTCTGTGAGAGTAGCGATAACAGCTTCGTCGCGCAGGATTTCGTCCATGTTGCGGAGGTTGGTGCCCCCAGTCCGTGATCGCTTATAGACGTTGCCACCGACGAGGTGCAGAATCCGCCGCAACCCGGCCTCAATCTCTGGCACGAGGACACACGCAGCGACGTAAGAATCTGATAAAAACAGCGCTTGTAATCCTCTCCAAATGATGGGGAGTCGCTCAGGCAGAAACGCGGGTGACTTGGCAAGGTAGTCGCGCACGGAGTCCGCCGTCAAGGTGTGCTTCTCGGCAACCTTTTCGAGGGTGTAGCGCAGCACTGGAGCTCCGACCTGTAGGTTCTGGCTCATCTGGAAGGCAACCCGACCATCGAGATCATCTTCTACTGAACCGACGGACGCGACAGCCCGACCCTCGTTATCCCGTATTGAAATCTTAAACAGGCTTAGAAGGACAGCCTTCTTTGCTATGTCGAGCACCTGCTGCTCCACCGCCGTCCGATCCATAATGAAGGTGGCAGCTACATTGGTGTAAACTTGTTCTCTGTCCGCATCCAGCAACACAGCAACTTGTGCATCCAGCTCGGCTATGGGAATTGCGATGCGAGTAGAGTACTCCTTCACATCGGTGGTGCTGCGCAGTTCCACCTCCCTCATCAAGAGAGCAACGCGGGCGGCGTCCTCCTTGAGCCCCCTATTACTAAGCAGTTCATGCACCCGATCTAGCCAACCGGAACCCACGAGAGGACTTACGATCTTTGCATATGCCTCCACAACCGCAACGTACTTACGCAGAACGCGCACCTCTTCCTCAACTTGATTCTGGCGGCTGTAGAGCCTCGTCAACCGCTCCATGGCTGCTTCGAGAGCACTTGGATCAGGTGGCGACACGGCAGATAGCCGCTCGAACCTCGTCTCAAGGTCTGCGATCACCTTGCTCTTAAGCCTGTCGTCGATATCACGTCCGCTGGTGTCTACCAGCGCATCAAAGGCGAATCCCCACAGCCCCGGCTGATGGTCAACCCCGATGCGATCCTCCAGCGCAACTAGCTCAACGGCCGCCACCTCTGTGCGGATCTTGTCCTTGATGGAGATGCTGAGATCGAGCGCACGCTTTATGCGAATGATGGTGCACAATCCCTCTTTGAACTTGTTGCCCCGGACGCACTCCAAACTCGCGTCTATTGCAGCGTGGGCCAATCGGATGTTTGGACGCCGTCCTGTCGCCGGCCTCGACAGGTCCCATACAAGATCTGCATAGCGAGCACGCAACACATCGTTTCGCGTCGTCTGTGCGCGATCTGTCCAATACGCGACCACGCCTTCTGTGACAGCCGTGAGTGGTGGAAATTCGCCTGCACTTCCCTCGTTGGTCGTATACGAGAACTGCGGGCCAAAATGGGTGGACCGATCGGCCGGTTCGATTAGCTGCTCCGTGAATGAGAAGGCGATGTATTCTGAGCGAATCTTCTCCTTGTCTGGGTGGTCGTGGTCGCCGATCTCGCGCAGAGCTCCCTCGAATACTGCCGCCACGTCGTGATAGTCGGCCTCGACGTCCTGGCCCTCCACGTCATGCAGCAGTGCTGAAAGCTCGACAGTCATCCGCGTTCTCCAATCGTGCACTGAGTGCGCCTAACGTGTTTGGCGTTAAGCGGCAAAGCCCACTAACGCGCAAGACCCCATTGTCGTCCGCACATCGCTTTCCTGTCTAGGTTCAAGTTAACGGCCAAGGCTTTGTACGTCTTCAACGCCCGGTTATCCGTCAAACGCCCGCAAACCAGGCTTCGTCGACTTTCACTACCTCGACAACTTCCTTGGTTATTCCAAGGCCCAGTTCTTTTAGTTTTTCGCTTAGGTCGTTCCCATCAATCAAATCGATTGGAGGCGCCCCATCGCGAGTTGCTTCACGCACCGCTGCCGGACTGAATGTTCCGGTCGTAATGAAAAGCCCCTTGTCGGCACGGCCAACCATCGCGCCACGAAAGTCGCGGACCTCTCCTGATGACACTGATCCTTTGTATCGCTTGCACTGGAACAAGACATGGAAGCTCATTAGGCCGTTGATCCTCGCGATGCCTCGGCCGTCAATACCGCCGTCACCGGTCTTGCCCGTGACTTCGACCTGAACGAAGCCGGATTCACGAAGGATCCTTTGCACAAGTCGTTCAAAGGCTGCCGGTGCGAGCGATTGGGTAAGTACCTTGAACAGTCGCTGCTTCCATGTCTCTTCCGCCGCTACTTCAGGCGGCGCGGTTTGGGAGACCGGCGATCCTTCATCATCAGTCGCAATCGTGCGAGGAGCATACTTCTTGTCCTGAGAGCGAACCTTCCTAAGAACCTCTTGTGGATCAACTTCCTCGACGGCTCGCCCCTGCGCCGTCAGCGACCAAACACCACGAGCGGAGTTATCGAGATGACCATACTTTTTGAGGTAGGTTCGGGCCCACGCGAGCCGATACCCGACCTCTGTTTGGTTGCTGCCCTCTGGATCGTGCATCTGCGACAGGACTGCTTCTGAAATCTTCTCAATCTCGATGACCCTCTCGTAGATCTCGTCAATCGAGCCAGACCCCCCAAGCGCCCTTAAAGCGCGAAGGAGGGGGTTCATGAGGCGATCAAATGTCGGAAGCTTCGATGTCATTGAGCCTGCTGTACGGATAACGTGCCGGCGTTAACTTGCAAAGCCCACTTCGCGAACGCCAGCAACCCCATAGCGCCTGCACCACGTTGGTGTGTCTATGTTCTCGAAAGCGACGGCGGGCTTTGTCAAGTTCAATGCTAAGTTATACGGTGCCGTGACACGCTGCCCGAAATGCTGTCAAGTACGACTCAGCGTCCGCCGCGTCGTCCGGCTCGAATAATCTCACCAGTTTCATCTAGGATCTCGACACCGAATATACTACCTCTCCCTCCTTCCGAGAATATCCAGACCGTCGCCCCTTCGATCTGCCGACAGTCGACAAAGTCAAGCCACTGTACTCCGTGCTTCGCAGCCTCAGCTGTTGCAATGCCAGTTGCTTCATCCATAGATAGCCGCGTCGCTTTAGGATGGCTTTGTTTTCCCTGGAGTGCTTCCCAAATCAGCCTGAGGATTCGCATGTACATGCGGCGTTCCTAAGGCGAAGGACAGACGCTGGGCGTTCCGTTTTCAAAACGGAGCTCGTAAGCAATTTCCGAAATAACGCCCGTATGAACCAGCGAGCCTAGTTCACGGAGCACACCGTGACCTTTGAACGCAGCATCGAATCCCCCACCCGCCTTTAGGTACACATACCCATTCGCGACCGGAAAACGCAGCCCCGTGAAAAAGTTCCGGAAGCCGATCGCCCCCACTTGGGCAATCGTTTCGGCCAACGCTTCTTCGATATACCTCCATAGGGAGGATTGCAGGTAGGTGGAACTGGTGTCGTTGACGCGATAGTTACGAAAAAGAAGAAGCTTGGGTGTTAGAAACTGGTGAACCTTCTCATGCGGTAAAACAAGGGCCTTTTCAGTCCCCGTACCGCGGGTTGATACAACAATGTCACCCCATTTGGTAGTCCACCCGTTTCCAGCGGGAAGAGATGGATCCTTGGTTATCGTCGGCTTGTACCGGATTCCTTGCGAACGAGGGCCGGTGCTGGCACCACGAAGCGAGCCTCTGTTGACTTTCGGAGCCCGGGCGCCGCGGAACAGGACTGCCAATACAGCCTGGACCCCCAAGATGCTTACCGCCCTTGCCAAATGATCGCCAGCTTTTACCAGGTCGTGTTGCGACACCGCACGGTAAGAGAGCGAAGCGAACTCGTATAAATGCTCGATACCGGAGAAGATGGCCCACCCGACGGACAAGACGCCGACAACAAGCAGGATGATATCGATGATCTCGCCGATACCGAACGCGTGCGAAACTATCCATGCTACCAGTACCCCCGCAACAATCGCGATGGCTTCCGGAGTAAGCAAGCCTCGAAGCTGCTCGGCGGCTTTAGGTCCAACTTTTGGCAGCGCCTGACGGATAGACTCGCTCAAGCGTTGTTCGTAGGACCAACTGGGAATGTGGTGGCTCATGGCAAAAGAGGGCGGTTGAGGTTAAACGTAGGAGCTAGTGCAGACGCGTTGGGGAGCGGGGCAAATAGAATTGGGTGTGTATCCGGATAACGTGTTGGGCTTCAGCTGCGAAGCCCTCCGAAAGGCTCTCATAACCCCAATGCTGTTCACTTAAGCACCACCCCTTTGGATGGTGCGACCGAAGGGACGTTTGCACTCCCTCGGATAGTGCCTGTCTTGTTGTGGGGCGTACGCGAACATTCGAAGGGCGGCGATGTCATCGTCCATCTGTTCATGGATGGATTTTCCTGAAAGCATCGCAGAGAGCAGATCACCGGCCGCTCGTAGGCAGTCTGCGCGAACGACGCGTCGGCCATCAAGGGTACGCTCCGCTTCTGCTTGAAGGAACGATGCCAGGGCTATCCAGATCATCGCGGAAATGAGTTCCTGTTCACATCCTTGGACGCTCTTGCTGTGGAAGTCCTCGGTCTGCATGAAGCTCTTCATTTCCTTGAAGAGAGATTCGATTCCCCATCGAGAGGCGTAGAGCTTGATGATGTCTTTGCGATCGAATCCGTCCTTTCCGCTCAAGGTGGACACGATGACCATCCTTTCGTTCTTCGTGCCTTTCCTCGGGCGGCCTGGCTTTGCGTCGCGCTCGACGACGCGCACCTGAAGCTCAATGTTCCCTCTCGCCCCCGGAAGCGTCAGTGTCACTTTCGCGGTCTTCTTGTTTGAAGACAAGAATGGCTTGAGCTCTTTCCACGCCGTCGCCTTCGATGCGCTCATTCTCGCAATGATGTCAACGCCATGTTCAATCAAGGCTGAGAACAGGTGGCGACTCGGAAACCCTCTGTCCATGACGGCCACGTCGCCTGCCTTGAACGGCAATCGGTGAACCAGCTTCTGCATGGACGTCCTCTCGCCGATGCCTTTTCCGGTCAGGGACCAATCCAACGGAAGACGGCGAAACACATCCGCAGCCATCACCACCAACCCTTGTGGATTGTGCACCGACGTCCCATTCGGCCGCTTCGGCCGCGCCATCTTCCTCGCTGTATCCGCGCTGCGCGGCAACACAACCCGCGTTCCATCGAACGCGATGAATCGACGTTTCCCCCACGGGGTTTTCGGAGTCGGCATGATGGACTCGCACCGCTCGACCAGCTGGTGCAGCAACCCACGGCATGTCTCGATCGAGACCTTCTTTCTTGCTTCACTGATGGACGACAACGTCGGTACCTTCGCCCAATCGAACACCTTGCGCCCGTAGTACGCCACGATCCGCAAGCTCCGTCGATAGCTCATCTTTCGGTCCGGCATCGTCAGGACCATCAGCCACATCAAGACGCTGCGGGCGCTCCATGTCCGTGTCCGGTCGAACTTGTCCGCACAGCCACTGGTCAGTTTGAAGAACGCTCGAAAGTGATCGCCAGGTCCACGAAGCAGGCTCATGAAGGCCGGCGCTCGCAGCCTCGGGCCTTGTCAAGACGAATTGCACAATATTTTCAGATGGTTACGAGGTTTCTTAAGTGAACAGCATTGCTCATAACCCCTCAGGCGTTTCAAGCGCCACAGGTCCATCCTGGTTCTCCACCTGCGCCACTGGGCTTCGTCACCTGCAAGCCCTGGTTGGACGGCTGGCTACGCGATCCGAGTGCGTACGAGGGAAGGGCGAAGCACGCCATTGCGATCAAGCCAAAGGTCGCGCCGTCACCGACCCTCAGCCGCATTGCACGTTCGACGTGTGTCGGGCCGTGATCGTCTCTGCCAGTGATTTTCCATCGACGTAGATGGAGAATGGGCTTACCCCCAGGGCGCGAAGATC
Organism: Myxococcales bacterium; assembly: GCA_022184915.1. Lineage (NCBI taxonomy): Bacteria > Pseudomonadati > Myxococcota > Myxococcia > Myxococcales > Myxococcales bacterium. The sequence goes on from JAGTJU010000004.1 coordinate 280,429, forward strand.
TCTGTGCACGAACGGGGCGCAGCCATTCTCAATTTCAATGTAACCCAGCCTCGCCGTCTCTGAACTGTCAAGCACAGCAAGCTGCTCATCGAGGGAAGCTCTGTTCTTCCCGTGGAGAGTGAACATCCCCATTTGCGCGACCAGACGGTCGTTCGTCTGTGCAGGGTAAATGGCCACTGGCCTCTCGTTGTTCACGCTCGCCTCCTGAGAATTGCCTTTTCCATCCATGTCGGCAGGTAGCCAAAGGGCCATATCCTTATCTAGTGGCGAATCGTGCGGCATCCAGATCGCTTCGTCATCGTGAAGAAGCTTATTCATCCAACATGGGTCCAGGACCCAGACGCGATGGTCCTCATCGTTGCCGCCACCCTCCGTGGCAAAGAATAGCGCCACGATGGGGCTGAGGCTCCAGTCGAGAAGACGGTTCGGCAGTCCATGATGTCTTGCAGCGAAGTACCAGTCCCAATCAGCGTTTGAGTCGAGCTGGTCGAATTGCCTCAAGGCTCGACCTCTCGCCCAAAACTCGTTGAAGGCCCGAGCCTCGTGATACTCGCCTTCTTTGAGCCTGTATGCAGAAGGGAGTAGGCGGTGAGTTAGCGCCTTGCTGTGCCCCCTAAACCAGACTTGCTTAGGGCCCCATCGCTTGCTCACCTCCAAAGCGGCTTCGACATAAGTCACAAGTGATGAGACGCGTGCCAATCGTCGTGCCATTCGATTCCTCGCCGTCCGTCCAACGTGTTGGCGTTAACTTGCAAAGCCCACTTCGCGAACGCCCACAGCATCATGGCGCTTGCACCGCGCTGGCGTGTCTAGGTTCTCGAAAGCGCCTGCGGGCTTTGACAAGTTCAACGCTGGGTTGGGCGGCTGCATCGGAATCATGCGGCTGTCTTCACGTTCTCGCGAATGATCCGTGGATGACGAGCCGCGATCCGGAGCAGACCGATTGCAGGGCCCTCCGGATGTCGGCGCCCCTGTTCCCAGTTGCGCAATGTGTGAACGCTGATTCCCATAGCCTCGGCAAACTGCTGTTGAGTCAACCCAACGAAATGCCTTAGAGCGGACACATCCTCGCCAGACTCAATCTTCCCGTCCATCAGCCGCTTACGCAGGCGCGCTGATATTGCCCGTGACAACTGCTCGTCCGTTAGCTCATCAATCATGTTTTCAGCCTCCTTCCTTGTAACTTCGGTACCGGCTCGCTTCGCGCTTGGTTGCCCAGCGTGCGCTGATGATTCGAATCGTGTCGCCATCTCTCTCAGTATAGACGACGACGATAACCCCTCGGATAACTGTGCCTATCGCGATGAATCTGTCCTCGTCCAAAGAGTTCGCGTCATCGAAGATCTCAAGATAATCCTCCCCGCTGGTGAAAAGCGAACTTGCCTCTTCGAACGACACGCCGTGCTTGGAGCGGTTTGACGCGTCCTTCGCTTCATCCCAGGCAAATCGCACTCATGAAGTATAAGCCCACGGCTTACTAAGTCAATGGCATAGCGCGATGTGGTCCGCCCAACGTGAAAAGTTCAGCTGCGGTGCCCAGAGAGGCGCCAAGACCGCATTGTCGCTCGCATCACGTTGCGATGTCTAGGATCAAAGTGACGCCCGCGGCACTGTCAGCTGCAACGATCGGTTGGGCGGCGCTGCTAACGTCGATGCAAATCAGTCGATGGCGAAGGCCTGAGAAATCCAGGTCTCGCGAATCATCTTGTCATGCCTGTACCGGGGAACCTGCGGCAAGGACAGCACCGTCGATATGGGCTGTGAGTGGGGGCCAATCAGGATCCCAGCAGGACAGTTGCGAATGTGGTTCCCGGTGTAGGTTGCGCCATTGTTCGACACCACAATCGAATCCGGACGGATCAAGAGCTCGACACCGTTTCGCAACAGCCTTCCTCTACTTATCACGATGCGATGTGGAGGCTCGAAAACAATGTCAACGAGGATCTTTCTGTGCGCTTCTCGAACGACGAGGTTTTGACCCACCATCTGAATGTCCCAAGGTGAAGTGCTCTGGACCAACTGGTTGTCGTGAATCTGCAAAATCAGTTCGTTGTTTTCGTCGAAGAGATTGAGAAAAAGGCCAATCCGACCCTGGCTGAAACTGAACGCAAGCAAGGGGGTATCATCGATCGAAATAGGCAACAAAATTGACGGATCAGCTGAGAAGGTTGCACCAAAGGAGTTGCCGCCGATCAGCACCTGGCATTCTTTTCCGGAAAAGTGAAAATCGTAGGTTTTTGAGACGCCGGTGCGAAGGTTGTAGGGAGAGCGGTTCGCCTCTTCAACCTGCTCAGCAGGAAGCAGGCCGGTACCCTTCTCGTGGTGATGAAGGCGGCATAGCAATGTAATTTCGTCCGGAGCGTGCCTCTTGACATTTGCCCAGCCGAGAAGATGGTCGTACTCGTAGAGGGGCATACCGCAAACTACACAACCAAATCCGCATCGCTGGCGGACTTCTCTTTGCATGCGCTGAGGAATATTTCGTGAGGAGGGAGATTCTTCGACTTCAGCCATGTTTCCCATCTATTCGTCCGCCCAACGTGCAAAGTTCAGCTGCGAGGCCCACCGATGCCCCAAGACCGCATTGTCGCTCGCGCATCAATGCCATGTCTAGGATCAAAATGACGCTTGCGGCATCGGCAGCTGCAACGATCGGTTAGCCGGCGAATTCTCGATCAAGCCAGGATTCTCACAAACTGCTCCAGGGCGGGAACGCTCAGTGGTGGGATCGGCTTAGAACAGATTGACGGATCTGCGAGCCATCCAACCCTGACCTCGCCCTGCGTCTGGAACTTAGTGCGCTTCGTGTACCATCTGTCATGGAGCCCCATTGCGTGGTCTAAGATCTTGTAGAGCGGGCGCCCCGGAGGTAAGTGGTCAGGACCGTCGATGCTGGGATCGTAGATCACCCTTTTAAACACGGGTCCATCGACGTCCGGCACGCGCGCAAGAAGCGCTTGGTGGATTGAAGCAATCGCAGGTTCTGCCTCGATTTGAACCCACGTATCGTATTCGGGCGGCAATCCTTCGGGAGGAATGCCTGCTGAGATCGAGGCACAGAATACCAACCGCCGGTCATCTACCGTGCGCAGTCGCGACCCAACCGCCGGCGGGTTGCCCCGAGAAATCATCGCTAGCATCGGTGACCCTGTCACCAAATCTTCGGTCACCTCACACACCTCCAAGCCTTCGTGTGGATCAACGATCATTCCGGAATCATCCTTGATCGTTCGATAGTAGAAGAGGCTGCCAATCTTCACGGATCCTTGAACAAACTCAAGGGCCCAGCGCCTTTCCATTTTCTTATAGATGAACTGAGGGATTGGATCCGAAACCAAGCTCGGGTGTTCGGTAGCGCCGGTTGGGACATTGAGGTAGTTGGCTCTGTGCACGCTCATTTGTCCTTGCATCTCCCCCGAGTCGCTATTGCTCAGTCCGGCTAACGTGGTTGGCGTTAAGCTGCAGTGCCCGCCAACGCCTCAGGACCGCATTGTCGCTTGCGTCCCGCCAGCGTGTTTAGGTTCAAGAAGAATGCCCGTGGCACTGTCAGCCTTCAACGCCCGGTTATGCCGCCTTCACCGGTCGCTTCTTGGCTCGCTGGAGCTCCTCCCGCACAACCCGTCTCAGTACCTTCTCGACTGACCCGCTCGCACCAGCCATATGCGAACGTAGGGCTTCATTGATCATCGACTGATAATTGCCACCACCCGCGACGTCTGCTTGCTCTCGAAACCAGTCAAGAATGTCGTCATCAATGCGGATAGTTATCCTGGTTTTTCCCGGAGACTGTGCGACGACAGGCCCACGCTTCGCTTGGCTAAAATCGTAGTTCTTTTTCATTTGTCCACCTCGTATTGTGTTCGCTCGCTTTGGGTGGCCTTTCGAGCTGAGATTAGGCGAAACCGTCCGCCACGTGGCGTCCACGACACCACCAGGATGCGCCCGAGTGAGTCCATCCCCAACGTTACGAATCTCTCTTCTCTGGGGTGGGGGTCGTCCCGAGTTAGGGCGAGCGGATCCTCAAGGACTGCCACCGCATCGGCGAAGTCAACCTTGTGCTTTACAAGGTTGTCGCGGCGTTTCTTGGGGTCCCATTCGAAGGTCACTGCTGTAAGTGTATGCACAGTTGTGCATACGTGCAAGTCCCGTTTGGAGAGTTACTCGCTTGGCGGTCGGCATAACGTGTTGGCGTTAACTTGCAAAGCCCACTTCGCGAACGCCCACAGCATCATGGCGCTTGCACCGCGCTGGCGTGTCTAGGTTCTCGAAAGCGCCTGCGGGCTTTGACAAGTTCAACGCTGGGTTGGGCGGCTGCATCGGAATCATGCGGCTGTCTTCACGTTCTCGCGAATGATCCGTGGATGACGAGCCGCGATCCGGAGCAGACCGATTGCAGGGCCCTCCGGATGTCGGCGCCCCTGTTCCCAGTTGCGCAATGTGTGAACGCTGATTCCCATAGCCTCGGCAAACTGCTGTTGAGTCAACCCAACGAAATGCCTTAGAGCGGACACATCCTCGCCAGACTCAATCTTCCCGTCCATCAGCCGCTTACGCAGGCGCGCTGATATTGCCCGTGACAACTGCTCGTCCGTTAGCTCATCAATCATGTTTTCAGCCTCCTTCCTTGTAACTTCGGTACCGGCTCGCTTCGCGCTTGGTTGCCCAGCGTGCGCTGATGATTCGAATCGTGTCGCCATCTCTCTCAGTATAGACGACGACGATAACCCCTCGGATAACTGGGCCTATCGCGATGAATCTGTCCTCGTCCAAAGAGTTCGCGTCATCGAAGATCTCAAGATAATCCTCCCCGCTGGTGAAAAGCGAACTTGCCTCTTCGAACGACACGCCGTGCTTGGAGCGGTTTGACGCGTCCTTCGCTTCATCCCAGGCAAATCGCACTCATGAAGTATAAGCCCACGGCTTACTAAGTCAATGGCATAGCGCGATGTGGTCCGCCCAACGTGAATTGTACTGGCTCGGTATGATATCTCCCTGCGAGCCAGTCTGGAATAAAGCAAAGCGCCCGCCTCCAAAACTCTGAATCCGTTGAACGTTTCCGTAGGCCACCTGGAATACTCCAGAACCGCAATAAGGTGCAGGCCCCCGGCGGCAGCAGCGGAGCGAACCAGGGCGGCATCGCCCGGTGGGTAGGGGCGTGTGGGACCTTTCCACGCCCCAGTGTTCAGCAGGGCGCGCTCTGCGCGCAGGGGCGCCCCGGCTCGTCCACAACGACGCCGAACCTCGTGCAGGGCGTGTCCGGGGCGGAGGGATCGTAGCCAGCCCCTGCACGTCGGCCTCATGTGGCTCTCCCTGCCGACTGGAAGAGCCGTGCCGCGGCCTTCGCGTTTCCTCTTGCCGTGCCAGGGCCTCCGCGGTATTCGTTTTGTGATGTCACGCCTTCCAGCCCGCTCAGCAGCAGCCGCCGCCCGTTTGGGCCGGGTAGCCTGCGTGCGCGGAAGGTAATCGCGCCTTCGCCGCTCGGCACCCGGCGCTGTCAGGTGGGCCTGTGTCTGGGGCACCGACCTTGGTCGTGTGGCCAGGCCTTGGTCTCGTAATCCGGGCCCTTGCGGCCTCGGCTGCGGAGTGACTCCGCTCGCCACCAGGCTGCCCTCGCGGCGGCCAAACGAGAACGTTTTTCACGAGTACGTGCCCGCGGTGTCGGCGCACGTGACCTTCCAGGGCTTTCCAGTGAATCACTATGGACATCTCGAACCGTTCGGGTTCGACAACTTCTTCTCTGCTCAGTTCGCATCGATCTCCGCTCCTTCGCTTTGCCCGGCCCGGGTTGCCTCGGATGGCAAGGAGACCTTTGAACTGTTGGGTGTGCCCGTGCACACGAGCACGCTTTCGGGGCGGCTCCGCTTCCAGGCGGCGGACGGCGAACGGCCCGTCGTGGGGGATTGGGTTGCGGTCGCGGTAGCGGGCGATCACGCGTTGATTCATCACGTGTTGCCTCGGCGCACCGAGATCGTTCGGCGCGCGGCGGGCAGCCAAGGGCGGCGGCACATCGTGGCCGCCAACGTCGATCACCTCTTCTTCGTGACCTCGGCCACGGGCGACTTCAACGTGCGGCGGATCGAGCGGTATCTCATGTTGGCGTTTGCAAGCCGGGCGCGGCCGGTGTTGGTGCTCAACAAGGCAGACTTGGTAACCGATCCGCAGCCGCTCGTGACGAGCTTGCAGGCCGTGGCTCCGGGGGTCGACGTGCACGCCGTCAGCGCACACGCGGGGCGGGGATTGGGGGCACTTCAGGCCTACCTTGGTTGCGGGCAAACTGTGGCGATGCTGGGCTCTTCGGGGGTGGGCAAGTCGTCTCTCATCAACAGCTTGCTCGGCGAAAGGTGGATGCCCGAGGCGCAGGTGCGTGAGGGCGACGGTAAGGGCCGGCATACCACCACCCACCGGCAGCTCGTGCTCCGGCAGCAGGGCGGCTTGCTGCTCGACAATCCCGGACTGCGTGAGGTGGGGTTGGTGAGGGGGCAGGGCGTTCTGGACGACGTCTTCGTCGATGTGGCCCGGGAGGCCCTCCGCTGCCGCTTTCGTGATTGCCGGCATAGGGGCGAGCCCGGATGTGCCGTGGAGCAGGCGGTCGAAGAGGGGCGGTTGGACCCGGGCCGCTTCGAGAGTCATCGCCGGCTCGAAGACGAGATCGCCAGCGCGACACGTCGGCAAACGGGGGCGCCGGCGAAGCGGCGCTGGAAGTCCGCGCACAAGGCCATGCGGGCGTTCTCGAAGCTGAATCCCAAGCGCGAGAGCTGAAACGGGAAGAGGCGGCGCCCGACTCTGAGCCGAGGCCTCAGGGCCGCGCGCCGCCCATTTTTCCGCCAGGTCTCTGCGATCGCGGATCGAGACGGAAGGAAGGTACCGCCGTCGTGGTAGCCTGCGCTACGGCATGGAGATCATCGAAGCAAACCTCGATCACCCTGAACACGCGGCGGCCATCGTGGCGATGACGGATGTTTACGCCCGGGATGGCATGGGCAGCGGTGCGCCTCTTGCGGCCGACGTGCGCGCGCGGCTCGTACCGGGGCTGCGCGCGCACCCCACAACGCTGGTGTTCCTTGCCTACGATAATGGTCAGCCCATCGGTATCGCCACCTGCTTTCGGGGCTTCTCCACCTTTGCGGCACGCACGCTCATCAACATCCACGACCTGGCGGTGGTCCCCGGGTACAGGGGGCATGGGGTGGGTAAAGCGCTTCTTGCGGCCGTCGCGACGAAGGCCCGCGCCCTCGGCTGCGTCAAGCTGACCCTCGAGGTGCAAGAGAACAACCGCCGGGCGCGCAGGGTCTACGAGGGCGCAGGCTTCGCGCAGGCGGTCTGCGGCGACGAAAACGGCGGCTCGCTGTTCTATACGAAACCGCTGGATTGATCTGCAGGTCCGCCGGAAGGGCCGGGGCGAGAGGGCTTGCAGGGGCGTGAAGGGGCTCCCCTGAGTGGGGAGCCCGTCCGCTCAGGGCACCGTCGAGCAGTTGATCTCGCAGGCGTAGAGCCCGTAGCAAGCATACGTCGTGGGATTGGTCTTCGTGCAGCCTGTTGCCCACGAAGAGCCGTCGTTGGACAACAAGCAAACAGCGGGTCGTAAGGCTCGATCTGCTGTTACCCTTACACGCCCGACAGTCCTGCTAGGGCCTGTCGATGGCGATGAGCCATTGACCCTGCGGGTTTCGCCGTAGCACCACGGAGCTTCGCCCCGACTTATTCACTGGCGTTCCATCAGGCGCCGTTCCCGACAGGGTCCAATCATTCGCGGCAAGGGCTAGGTCACCCGATTCTTGGACCTGGGTGCTCACGAGTTCGAAAATTGGCTTTATCGCAAAAAGCTCTCCAAAGGCAGCACGAAGGCCCTGGTGCCCTTTCACCGTAACAACCGGCTCTGGGCTGAAAACGGCATCGGGCTCGTACAGAGCCACGAGGTTATCAAGGTCACAAGCGCGTACATATTGAGTGAACTTGCGAAGCGTGCTTTCAGGCGTTTCCAAACTTCTCGAAATACCGGTTGTGTCTGCGTCAATCATTGCATTCCCTTCGAAAGTACATTCGTTCTTCTGGTTGAACGGAAAGCCTGAGTGTCTTTCCACTTCTCGATCATGAGCGATCCTTCCTCACGATGTCTCCATTGGTGTGGTTTTCATTCTTCAATCACGCCTCGCGCTCTTTATAGAGCTGAGTCGTATCTCCCTTTGCAGAGGTTTTCGCCGAGTCTGCAGTCGAGGCGGTACCCTAGGGACAACTGCTTTGGAAGAAAGTTCCCAGGAAGCAGCCGTCAAGGCCGATAAAGGCGAGAAAAAGGAGCTGCGGTTACACGAGGATCGACATGCAGGAAAAGCCAGCGGCCAGAACAATCAACATCTATACCGGACAGCTTTGACGCGAATTGACGTGGCGCCTAAGTTTCCTGTGCGCCACGAGGCTGCGCTTGCAACATGCCACGACCGTCACCGATGAGGCCGACCGTGGTGCGATAGCCGGGCCAACTGCGCCCGGCAAAGGCAGGCCCGCGGAGCGGCCGCATGGAAATTTCATGAACTTCACATGCGGCCTTCGCATGGGCTTCATCTGCCGGGCCTACGGTGGGGGTGTTCCCGCAGGTTGGGAACGAAAAGGAGCCTTCCATGCCTTACGTGCCCCGAGACTTTCCAACGCCGTCTCCGCGAATATCCCCGCACTTCCTTGCATCGGCCGCATGTGCCGCATGTGTCCTCCTGGCGCTGCTGAGCGTGCCGGGCCTCGCCCAGGCGGCGCGCGCCGGGGGAGACCAAGCCTCCCGAACGCTGTCACCTTATGTTTTCCTCGAGGGAGCCCTGCCCGAGGATGTCGAAAACTTTCCGCTCGAGGCCACCCGCGTGCAGGCCAACATCTCCGGCGTCATTGCCGAGGTGACGGTCAGCCAGGTGTACCAAAACCGGGGCGCGCACCCGCTCCACGCGCGGTACGTTTTCCCGGGGTCCACCCGGGCCGCGGTCTCCGGTATGCGCTTTCAGATCGGCGATCGCATGGTCACGGCGCGCATCAAAGAGCGCAGTCAGGCGGCAACCGAGTTCGCGGAAGCCAAGGCCGCGGGCAAAAGTGCTTCGCTGCTCGATCAAGAGCGGCCGAATGTGTTCACGATGTCGCTGGCCAACATCATGCCGGGCGATCGGGTCGAGGTCGAGCTGCGCTACAGCGAGCTGTTGGTACCCGAAGAGGGCACCTACCAGTTCGTGTACCCCACCGTGGTGGGGCCGCGCTATGCCGGCAGCCAGGCGTCCCAGGCTGACAGCAGCTGGGTGAAAAGTCCCTATCTTCCCGCCGGGGCGCCGTCGGCCGCGTTGGTCGACATTCAGGTCAACGTGTCCACCGGCATGCCGCTGGCCGCGCTTCGCTCGCCTTCCCATCAACCCGAGATCGCGTGGGATGATCCGTCGCTTGCGCGGGTGTCCTTGCGGGGCGACGCGGGCAACCGCGATTTCATCCTGGACTACCGGCTGGCGGCGGGTGCGGTGGAGGGGGGCTTGCTGCTCTACCAGGGGCAAACGGAGAACTTCTTTCTGTTGACCGTACAGCCTCCGGCCCGCGTGCTGGCGTCAGACATCCCTCCGCGCGAGTACATCTTCGTGCTGGATGTTTCGGGATCCATGGCGGGGTTTCCCCTCGATACGGCGAAGACCCTGATGAAGCGCCTTCTCGCGGGGCTCGGGCCCAAGGATTCCTTCAATGTGATTTTGTTCGCGGGGGGATCCCACGTGCTTGCTCCGCAATCCTTGCCGGCCACGTCGCAGAACGTCTCCAGCGCCCTGGCAACGTTGGACCGCGAGCAGGGTGGGGGGGGCACCGAGCTCGAGGCGGCTTTGCGCACGGCTTTGAAGCTGCCCCGCGGGGCAGAGGTCTCGCGCTCGGTCGTGGTCGTGACGGATGGATACATCGAGGCGGAGCGCAGCGCTTTTGCCCTGATCGCAGAGAATCTGCACGAGACGAATGTGTTCACCTTTGGCATTGGGTCGAGCGTGAACCGCTATTTGATCGAGGGGCTGGCGCGCGCCGGACAGGGTGAGGCGTTCGTGGTCACTGGCCCTGGCGAGGCGGCTGCGGCAGCGGACAGGTTGCGCCGCTACATTGCCACGCCCGTTTTGACGGGGATTCAGATTCGCTACGAGGGCTTCGAGGTCTACGATGTCGAGCCGCAGGTGCAGCCCGATCTCTTCGCCGAGCGTCCGCTCGTGGTCTTCGGGAAATGGCGGGGCGACCGCAAGGGGCGGATCCAGGTGGTGGGGCGCACGGGAAGCGCGACCTTCGACAAGTCGTTCCCCGTCGAGGCGAGTCCGCCGCGTCCGGAACACGGGGCTCTGCCTTTGCTCTGGGCGCGCACGCGCATCGCACGGCTTTCGGACCTCAATTTTCAGGGCGAAGGGGAAAGCAGCGTTCAAGAGGTGACGCGGCTTGGATTGGCCTATTCTCTCTTGACGCCTTACACGTCGTTCATCGCCGTCCTGGAAGCGATACGCAACCCGGGGCTTCCCGCTCGCTCCGTCGACCAGCCTTTGCCGATGCCGGCGGGCGTGTCGGATCTCGCCGTGGGGGGCGGCTACGGTTCGGGGGCAGAGCCGGGCTTGGGGCTGCTGTTGCTCGGCGCCGGTGTGTTGGCCTTTGTCACCCTTCGCCGGCGGAGCGTGGCGTGACGATCGCCGCGGCCGAGGGGGGCTCCCTGTCCGCGGTCCCCTTTCGTGGGGGGGGCGGGGACAGGGTCGGGGCGGCCTGGGCGCGCCATGGGGCGCAGCTGCTCGCGCTGGTCATCGCGTACGCGCTCAAGGCCTTCTACAGCCGCGCCGGTGCCGACGAGCTTCTGTTCGTTTTGGCACCGTCGAGCTGGCTGGCCCGCACGCTCGGCGGGGTCGAACTGGTTCATGAAAGCGGTGCGGGCTTCATTAGCCACGCCGATCGCCTGGTGGTGGGGCCCGCCTGTGCGGGGTTGAACTTTTTCATCATCTGCTTCGTCGTTTTGTCGCTGTCGTTTTCGGCGGCGTTTGCAAGACGCGCAGACGATCGGCGCGCGTGGGGGCGACGCGCGCTGCTCTGGGTGGGGATCAGCTTGGGGATCTCCTTCGCGGCCACGGTGTTCACCAATGGCGTCCGGATCAGCCTCGCCGCGCGCCTTTACCAGGCCGAGATCTACGGTGATCTTTTGACCCGCGAACGGGCGCACCGCTTGCTGGGAACGGTGATCTACTATGCCTCCCTCCTTTGCGTCCTGACGCTGGTGGCGCATCGGCTTTCGGCCCGGGTGCCGCGGCTCATGCCCCTGGCCGGGTATGTAGGCATCCTCGTGCTCGCACCGCTCTTGTGCCGGGCGCATCGTAGCCCTGGGTTCTGGGAACACGGCGTGTGGGTGGCGTCGACGGCGGTGGTCTTGACCACCCTTGGCTGGGCGCTTTCGCGTTTGCGGTGGGGCCGTGGCCGCAGGTAAAGTGGCATGGTGAAGCCGCGCGTTTTGGTGGTGGAGGATGAACCCGCGATCAGCGACACCATCCAGTTTGCTCTGGAAAGTGAAGGTTTTTCCGCCACCCGTGTGGCCACGGCCATGGCGGCGTTGCCGATCCTCGAGGCGGGTCCTGTGGATCTGGTGGTGCTGGACATCGGCTTGCCGGACGTCAACGGCCTCGAGTTGTTGAAGATCATCCGCCGCACGCACACCACGCCCATCATCTTGCTGACGGCGCGTACCTCCGAGCTGGATCGGGTGCTGGGCCTGGAGATGGGCGCGGACGACTACGTGGCGAAGCCCTTCAGCCCGCGCGAACTGACGGCGCGGATCAAGGCCGTGTTGCGCCGCACCCGGCAGCCCGCGGCGGTCGCGAAGGCCCAGCCGGCCCCTGCGCCCTTCACGTTGAATGCTTCGAAGCGCCAGATCACGTTTCAGGGCGTTGCGCTCGAGCTGTCCCGTTACGAATTCGAGATCCTGGCACGCTTCATCGAACGGCCGGGGCACGTGTTTTCGCGCGAGCAGTTGATGAGCCTGGTGTGGGAGCAACCCGAGTCCAGCTTGGATCGCACGGTGGATGTGCACATCAAGAACATCCGCGCCAAGCTGCGGGCCGTGCGGCCCGAGGTCGAGGCGATCGTCACCCACCGAGGCACCGGCTACTCCTTGCGGGACGATCTATGAAACTCGGCACGGTCCTGTTTTTTGCCTTCCTGGGCATCTTTGCGCTTTGTTTTTCGTATCCCATCGCGCAGGTGGCGGGACGCGTGCGAACGGCTTACGTCGAAAGCGCGGAGGAGCCTCTGGTGGATACGGCCAACGTGCTGGCCGCGATCGTGGGGCAAAGCCTGGAGCGTCAGGCGCTGCAGCCCGAAGATCTTCAACGGGTGTTCGATGACGTGCGGGAGCGCAGGGTGGCGGCGCAGATTTATCAGATGCGCAAGGAGACGGTGGACCTCAGCATGTACATCACGGACGCCAGGGGCGTGGTGACCTTCCATGCGGACGATCCCGCGGCCGTGGGCCAGGACTACTCCGACTGGCGGGATGTCTACCGCACGTTACAGGGTGGCTATGGGGCGCGCATTCGGCGCGATCCCAATCATCCGACGGCCCCGGCGGCGCTCATGGTGGCAGCGCCGATCCGGGTGCGCGGCCAGCTTGCGGGCGTACTGACGGTGATCAAGCCCACCGACAACATCGCCAGCTTCGTGCGCGCGACACGCCCTCGCATCATCAAGATTGGCCTTTTGGCCTTGCTGGTCGCTGTGGTGTTGGGGCTGGCCGTGTCCTTGTGGGTGACGCAGCAGGTGCGTCGGTTGACCCGCTACGCAAACGACGTGCGGGCGGGCCTTCGTGTGCCGTTTCCGAAGCTCGCGCGGACCGAGCTTTTGACGATGGGGCGCGCCTTCGAGAAGATGCGCGAGGCGCTCGCAGGCCAGGCTTATGTGGAAAACTACATCACGGCGCTGACCCACGAGATCAAGAGCCCGCTTTCGGCCATCCGGGGTGCGGCCGAGATCCTCGAAGGGGAAGACCTGCCACGGCAAACGCGTGCCCGCTTCCTCGACAATATCCAAACCGAAACGCGGCGGATCCAGGAGCTGGTAGACCGCATGTTGCGGTTGACGGAATTGGAGGCGCGCCGGGCGCTCACGACGCGCGAACGCGTGGACCTGGGAGCGCTCGCGCGCACGACGAGCGAGGTGGTGGTGGGGCAGCTCGAGGCCAAGGGGCTCACGCTCGACCTCGAGATCCCTCGAGATGTCTGCGTCCGCGGAGATCCGATGTTGCTTCACCTGGCGCTCTGCAATCTGTTACAGAACGCGGTCGACTTTAGCCCTCGGGGAGGGCGCATCACGCTGTCCCTGTCCTTGTCCCCGTCTGAAGAACAGCGAGAGGGCGCCGTGTTCGTCACCGTGACCGATCAGGGATCTGGCATTCCCAGTTTTGCCCGCGACCGCGTGTTCGAAAAGTTCTTCTCGCTCGAGCGGCCCGACACAGGAAAAAAGAGCACGGGCCTCGGCTTGAACTTCGTGAAGGAGGTGGCGGAACTGCACGGAGGTGACGTGCAGCTCGACAACATCGAGCCCGCCGGCTTGCGCGCTTGCTTGCGCCTGGCCCCCGACCCGGGTGGGTTTGGGTGATGAAATGTCATGAAACTGACCCACGGTTGGGGGATCGGGCTGTTATCGTCCGTGCAAACGATGATTTCATCCCGACCTCTCCTATTTTCGCCCGACGGTCCAGACACGGTGATCCGGGAGCTCCCCGCGCAAAAGAACATCGCGCTGGTGGCCCACGATCACTGCAAAGAGGCGCTGGTCGAATGGGTCAAGAACCATCGCGGCAAGCTGTCGCGCCATCATCTCGTGGCAACCGGCACTACGGGGCGCCTTTTGGCCCATGCCACAGGCCTTCCCGTGGCCACGCTACAAAGCGGGCCTCTCGGCGGCGATCAACAGATCGGCGCCGCCATCACGGAAGAGCGCGTGCATGCGCTGATCTTCTTCTGGGATCCCCTCGCGGCCCAGCCCCACGATCCTGACGTGAAGGCTCTGTTGAGGTTGGCTGTGGTCTACAACATCCCGGTGGCTTCGAACCGTGCCTCGGCAGACTGTCTCGTGACGTCACCGCTCTTCGGCCAGGCCAGCCGAGAGGAATTGCCCAACTACGCACGCACGCGCCGCGCTCTGCTCGGTCACAACGAGCTACCCGCAACCTCCACCGAGCCGAGCGCCCCCAGTGTTCACCACGACGGCCTCGTCCGGTCCACCCCGGTGGCATGATCGAGCCGCCACGGCGGGCGGGCTGCCTTCCTCCTGTTGCACACTTGTCGCTGCCGGCTTCATGCAGGCGGCCTGTAATGGTTCCATGAGCCGACGAAAATACGCCGCGGGATCGTTGAGCAGGGGCGGAGCCGCTTTGCTGCTGATGTTGGCTGCGGCTCCCGCGCAGGGGCAGGGGCCTGTCAACGATTGCGCGGCGGGCGACTTTCTCGATCGTACGGTGGCGAACGCCGAGCGCTCGCTGACCTGGGGGTTCTCCATTCAAACCAACCCCGAGCGCTGCATGAGGGTGATGGTGGGGCAGCAGGTGCGCTGGGTGGGTAGCTTCGGCGCCCACCCTTTGGACGCCGAAGGAGGCGACCTGCCGAACCCGATCGCGCAGCACGATGAGGGGGTCGTCACGTTCTCGACGCCCGGCACGTTCGGGTACGTCTGCGGCTTTCATCCCGTGATGAGAGGCGCGATCCGGGTCGTGGCACCCGTGCCCGCACCGGTTCCTGCCCTCGGACGCTTTGGCGCGGCGGGTTTGGCGCTTGCGGTATGTGGTGTGGTGGCCTGGCAGGCTCGCAAGCGACGTATGCCAGAGACATGAACGCACCGAATGCCCATGGGCAGGGCCTCGGAGAACCTCCGGGCGTTTGCCTTCGAGATCGCTCAGGGCACGCCGGGCAAGAGGCGCACCCGTACGCGAGGCGCCAGCTGGTATCCCTCGCCGTCGCGGCAAATGACGTCTTCCAGGTCGCGCTTGCGCAGTTCGGTCAGCGCCACGTACAGCCGGTTCGAAGCGGCCTCGGGCCGAATCCTCTCACCCGGCCAGCCGGCCTCGACGAGCGCCAGGCGATCGAGACTCCCCGCCCCCACGGCAAGCCGAAAGTTCACGAGGGTCAGGAGCAAGCGGCCGAGCAAGGGGCGTCGCCTGAGGTCGTGCCATACGCCATCGCCCACGCGGTACGCTTCGGCGCCCGGCTGCAGCACGAGAACGGAAGGCGCGAGGTAGCCCTCTGCGATCCGCAAGGCCAAGCGAAGCTCGTCCTGACTCGCAAGGCGGGGCTCGCTGCGCAGGCGTGCGACGGCCTCGCTGAGAACGCGGGGGAAGCCGGCGGGGTCATGCGCTGCCGGGAGCAGGGCGCGGTACACCCACGCGGCGGGTTCGTAGGGACTTCCTTCCAGCACATCCGTGCGCGCCCGTGGGGGCGCAGGAGAGCCGGACAGGGCCGCGCAGGCCTCTTCGGCCATGCGCACGAGCGCAGCCAGGACCTGGTGACCGGCACGCTCCAAGCGGGGAATGGCCTCGGCATAAAGGGGCAGCGCGGCCTTCAGGTGGCCTTGCTCGAAGGCAAGCCCTGCCAGGTCGCCAAGCGCGATGCCCTCGAAGCGCTGGTGACCCGAGGCTTTGTGCAGGGCGAGGGCGTCTTTCAGGCTTCGCCCCGCCTCGATGAAGCGGCCCTCGGCTTGATCGAGAAGGGCCAGATTGGTTCGGGCTTGCCCCTCGCCGATGACGTCCCCCTGTCTCTGCATCGATCCGATGGCGTCCTCGAACAGCCGTCGCGCGTCTTCGTGCAAACCCACTTCCATGAAGAACGATGCGATCTCCGCCTTGACCGTTCCCGAAAGGGCAAAAGACGCGTGCGCGGGTCCGCACCGCCGTGCGCGCTCGTACGCCTGCCGTGCGGCCACGAGATCGCCGCGGCGGCGGGCGATGAGCGCTTCGACCATCGCCGCTTCGGGGAGCTCGGCGGCCGCAGGGCTCGATGCCAGGGCGTCTAGATACGCGTTTTGCCCTTCGTCGAGTCGATCGAAGACCATGAGGTGGCGCGCGCGCAGGATCGCCAAGCGTACGAGCGCGGGCTCTTCTGGGGCTTGGCCGGCAAATGCTTCGAGCACGCGCGCCACGATCTCGTCAGCGGCATCGATGGACCTGCGGAGCACGAAGAGGCGCGCCAAGGCCTGCGCGAACGCGCACGCCGCCTGGCACTGTCCTTTCTCGAGTGCCCAGGCGAGCACCACGTCGAGGTGCGGTTCGACCCGGGGGATCGACTCCAGGGCCTCTGCGTCGTGTTGGTGGTCCCAGTCTGCGCACCACGAGAGCGCCAAACGAGCAAGCGACTCCCTCACGGCAGGCACGAGGGTCGGATCCGCGTGCAGCTTCGCGTAGGAGCGCACGGGATAGAGCATGGAAAACAGACGCTCGCGAGGCGTTGATACAAGGTGAAGCAGCGACGTGTCGAGCGCCTTCGTCAAGAGCTCGGCCACGTCCTTGATCCTTGGCAACGCAGCCTGGAGGGGTGTGAGCACGGCTTCGGCGTGCGCGAGCGAGAACGGACCTTCGAAGACGCTCAACAGGCACAAAGCCGTGCGTTCGTCCTCGTCGAGGCCCGCGAGCGCGGGACCCACGGCCGAGAAGAGGCTTTCGTGGCGCGGGTCGACGTCCCGGGCCACGGAGCGCAGGTCGTGCGGGTGGCTCAATCGTTCCCGAAGCTCGGCCGGGGTTAGCACGCGTGTGCCTTCGGCGGCGATGACGAGCGCCAAGGGCACTCCGTCCAGCAGGCAGGCGAGGGCCTGGAGGTCTTCGGCGTGGCGCGGGTCCAAAGCGTCGGCGTTGACGAGGGTGGCACGCGCGCGCAAGAGCTGAGCGGCCTCACTGAGTTCGGAGGCGCTGCCCTGCGTGTCCAGGGGCGGCATGTCGATGATCGCTTCGGCTTTGAGGTGCAGCCGAACGCGTGAAGCGACGAGCACGCACACGTTTTGGTTGAGGCAGGGCCTCAGGAGCTCGTGGGCCTCGGTTGCGAAGTCGTCGAAGTGATCCAGCAGCAGGACATTGTTCGGTGGCTGTTCACAAGAGGGCAGGGCCGCCGGGAAGCTGGCCAGAGCTTCACGAACGGCGCGCCGGAGTGCTGCAGAGGTGGGGCTGAGGGCGGCATCGAGGCAGACCACACGACGGCCCGCCATGAGGCCTTGCCAGTGGCCGAGGAATTCGCGCAAAAACCGGCTTTTGCCCATGCCCGGGCCGCCGAGAACCGTCACCAGCGCGGCGTCCGTCAGCAGCGCCGCGAGTCTTTCCCACTCGCGCCGGCGCCCGACGAAGGGGCCGTCACAGGGAGCGGCGATGGGGTCTTCCGTCATGGGCGGCCAGTGCCGGGGGCGGGACTCGAACCCGCAAGCCTTTCGACAAGGGATTTTAAGTCCCCCGCGTATACCATTTCGCCACCCCGGCCAGGCGGCGGATTCTACGGGTTCCGAGCCTGGTTGTCTCGGATTGAAACGCCTTCAGGCGCTCAGGCGAACCAGCACCTTCTCACGGATCCGGCGGCTCTTCGCCAGCTCGCCGATGCGGCTCACATCGCTCTCGGAAAGCCGCGTCCCCTCGGCCATGATCGTGGCCCCGTCGGTGCCCAGGAGGGGCTCTTCCAAGACCATGCCCACCTTCAGCTGCCCGCAATTGACGGCCGCATCGCCTACCCCCTCGGGAGGCGGAGGCGTTTCGATCTCGTCCACGGCCCCCAACATCCGGGGGTCATAGCGGCCCTCGTCCTTCCGGAGGTCTTCCATGATCTCCGCGTGGGTCATCCCGCGCCCCTGCAAGGCCTCGTAGTCCACGGCCAGCTTCAACGCGCGGGCCCCCGCCGCAATGCGCTCGGCGGTGTGTTTGGCCCCGGGAGCGCCCCTGCCGTCGAAGCGCAGCGGGAACTGTTCCAGGATCGCCATCACCTCTTCCCCCCCTGGGAGCCGCTTGACGATTTCATGGGTCGTCGCAGGCGCGGCTTCCACCGCAAGCTTTTCATGGGGCCCGAGCACCTGGTTGCGGTCTAGTTTTTCTCTGACCCCGGGCCCGAGCGAAGCGCGTCCCAGCTCGCGCGAGAGCGCCGCCACCTCGCCGGGCCAGGTGGGGAACGACTGCACCGCTTTGAGGATCTCCTGTACGTGGCGCGCTTGCTTCATGCACCGCCGCGCCATGATGGGATCCATGTGCAACATCAGCCGCACCAGCGCCCAGGCCGCGCCGAAAGCGGCTTCGGGAAGAGGCACCATGCGGCTGTCACGCGGGGGCGGTGGGGGCGGTGGGATGTCCTCGACGGCCGCCGTGGTTTGTGTACGCGCCACTTTGGGCGGGGCTTTGGCGGGCAAGGTGGGGGGGCCCGATTCGGCCGCCACCAGCACGGTGGTCACCAAGTCGCTTGCTGACGTGCTGGCATCCAGGCATGCGAACACGCCCGATGCCGTCTCGAGCGAGGCGTCGCTTACGCCCAACAGGAGGATGGGCACCGCAGCCGCAGCGCCGTGCAGCTTTGCCACGAAGTCAGGTGTGGCCACCGAGCCCATGGCCAAACAGACCGCCAGCCCGCCGCGTGCCATGCGCGCAAGGCCGTCGTCCGGGGTGGCGGCCACCTCGACAGCGGTGGCCGCCCGGAGTTGTTGGGCTGCCTGCACCAAAAGGCGGGTCTCCGCACACACGCACAGGACGACCGGTTTGCCACTTTCGTCCTTCATGACAAAAGAGTTCGTCATGGTTCCCCAAGGCCTTTAGCCCACCGCCCCCCCGCTTCGGTCAGGCCGAGATCTTGGTCGATGACGCAGTGTGGATAATGTCCGTCCCGGTGTTCCGCCGATGATGTGTGTCATGGAAGCAAGGGCGCGGAGCGAGGCCGGCAAGGTACCCGTTTATCTCGGCGACTACCTGATTGAACTCGGCTTCATCACCGCTTCCCAGCTCCGCGAGGCCCTTGCCCTTCAACAGGCGGAGAACCTTCGCCTGGGCGAGTGCGCGGTGTCGCTTGGATTCATGGCGCCGCAGGCCGTTCAACAAGTGACCCTCGCCCAGCGCTCCCAGGATAGCCCGTTTGGTGAAGTGGCCGTGAAGTTGGGGCACCTGACGGCCAAGCAAGTCGCGCGCGCTCTCGATCACCAACGAACGACCCACGTCCGGCTTGGCGAGGCGCTGGTGCGGGTCGGCGCGATCACGCCAAACCTCCTCGCAAGCGTCGTGGCCGATTTCGAAAGTTCCTCCATGCCAAACAGCGCTCCCCCCGTCGTTGGTAGTCTCGCCGTGGCCACAGAAGAGCTCGTCACGTGTGTACAGCGCATGCTCATGCGCGTCGGCCAGATTCGAACGAAGCTGGTGCCCTGGGAGCCGTTGGATCCGGGGCCTTGCCCGCCCTACATCACCACGGGGATCGAATTTACGGGACAGGAGCGCTTGGGATTGTGGTTGTCGCTACCGCCCAGCCTGAGCATTCAGCTGGCGAATGCGTTGCTCCCCGACTTCGGTCCTCCGGAACTCATCGCCCACGACGCGCTCGACGAGCTCGTGAACATGGTGTGCGCGTA